>JAJDTT010000100.1 GCA_022827025.1 Acidobacteriota bacterium | reverse complement strand
CCGGGCCTCCGGCATGATCCCGCGAGAAACCGGGCGGGGATTGTCCATCAGGTGTAGAGGGGGGACTGTCGTATTCTACTTCTCCCTTCGGCGCCGGGGACGACGCCGCTCCTCGACGGCGAGACGACGACGCTCCTCGGCGGCGGGGACGACGACGCTCCTCGGCGGCGAGACACCGCCGCTCCTCGGCGGCGGGGACGACGACGTTCCTCGGCGGCGCTCCTGGAAGGCGAGGCGGTAGGCGGAGATGCGGAAGCGGAAGAGGTGGCGGTAGAACTCCAGGTCGCCGATCCTGCGGGCGGACCGGATCCGGCGGCGGGCGCGGAGCATCGGGCCGGCTCCGGCCAGGGCGTCCCGGTAGGCCCGGACCTGGACCCGCAGCAGGACCCAAAGGGAGTTTCCGCTGCGGAAGTTGCCGGCGGCTCCGCGGCGGAGCAGGGCCGCGAACAGGTTCCAAACCAGGCGGTATCCGGAAAAGACGGGATTCAGGAGAAGCAGGGGGAGGGGGAAGTTCTTGAGCGCCAGCCAGAGCCGGTTCCGCTCCACCCAGTAGATCTTCCGGGGCGAGTAGGGACCCAGCGTCGAGGAGTGATGGTGGTGCACCACCGCTTCGGGCACGTAGAGGCAGCGCCAGCCCAGCCAGCGGGCCCGGAGGCCCAGGTCAGCGTCCTCGGCGTAGGCGAAGAAGCGCTCGTCGAAACCGCCCGCCTGCTTCAGGACCTCCTTGCGGTACAGGGCGGCACAGCCGTCGGCGGCGAGGACCTCCTGAGTGACGTCGTACTGGCCCCGGTCGCGCTCGCCGGTCCCGCGGCCCCGGTTCTGGCCGTCCGGAAAAATGAGGTGCCCCGCCTTGTCGATGACATCGGACCCGTGGAAGAGGATCTTGGACGCGCACATGCCGACATCGGGGGAGGCGCCGATCCCGGACATGAGTTGCTCGATCCATTCGGGTGACGCCACGGCGTCGTTGTTCAGCAGGGCCACCAGTTCGCCCCGGGCCTGGAGGACTCCCAGGTTGACGGCGGCGGCGAAACCCCGGTTCCCGGTGAGGGGCAGAAGGCGCACCCCGCGGCTCGCAAAGGAGAAAACGACGTCCAGGCTGTGGTCCCGGGACCCGTTGTCGACCACGAGGATCTCCAGCCGGGGCCAAGTCTGGGCCAGGAGAGATTTCAGGCAGGCGCGGAGCAATTCGGCGCGGCCGTAGTTGACGACGACGACGGAAACAAGACTCCTACTGCGGTCCGGTGAATCGGCCAATGGTCATGGACCCGGAATGCCAGAGGGCTCAGACTGCCTCGCGTCCTTTTCCCATGATGTACTCCCGGAGCATCTCCACGTTTCCTTCGATCCGAGCGATGCGTTCGGTCAGCGAGACTTCGACTTGGGTGATCCGGTCGCGATTTTTGCCGATTTCACGGGTGGCATCACGAAGGTCCGAGCGGATGCCCGCCAGTTTTTCGTCGAAATCCCGGCGGCTGGACCGGAATTGGGTGAGGATAAGGCCCCCCAGGCTGACGGTGGCGGTCAGGATGAGACCACCGAGTGAAAGGATGATGATCGTGAATTCGGACGTCATTGAAACGCTCTTTGCAAGTCTACTTTCCCGGAGCCGGATTGGACAATTCCAGTTCGGTTCTTTGAGGAGCAATCCGCGTGCCGGGGGGTGCCCGGCGGTTGAGGAACCGTCGCTCCTCCTCCGTTGCGAAGGGTGGTCCGGCGGTTGGGAAACCGCCGCTCCCCGCTGCCGCGAAGGGGGGTTCGAAAGATTATTCGGCGGTGGCGAAGACCGTCACCGTGGCGCCCCGTCCCAGGGCCGCCTCCATGGCGGCCAGGGGCTGGGCCAGGAGCAACAGCCCGAAATAGACCGCCTCCCTGGCGGAGAGCCCCAAGGACCGCGCCTGCTTCGTCTCCCGCAGCAGGCGGACCTTCCCGGACATGGGATCGAGAAACGGAAAGAGGCTGGAGACCAGGGCGGCGGCGTTGTCGCGCAGGGAGAAGTGGCGCACGCGTCGAACCCGGAAGCCGGCGCGCCTCAGCAGTTCGATCAGGGCCCGCGACGTGAAGTTGTGAATGTGGCGGGGACAGTCCAGGCCGTACCACCGGGCGCCCAGGAGCGCCGCCTGGATGCTGTCGCTGTTGGGGACCTGGATCACCAGGCCGCCGTCTTCGGTCAGGAGCCGGCGGATCCGCCGCAGGTAGTCCAGGGGCCGGGGAAGGTGCTCCAGGACGTGAAAGAGGGTCAGCACGTGGAAGGTGGCGCCGCTGCGGATCAGTTCCCGTTCGTCTCCCACCACCACCCGGCCCGGCAGGATCTTCTCGGCCGCCCTCCCCGCGTCGGGGGAGGCCTCCAGTCCCTTCACCCGGAACCCGGCCTCCCGGGCCAGCTTCAGGAAGGTGCCGCTGCCGCAGCCGATGTCCAGGAGGCGGCGGCCGTTGTCCGGCGCGGCCGCCGAGAGGACGAAGCGCAACTGGTCGCGCCGGAGGACCCACTCGCGGTAAAGGCCCTCCACGCCCCGGGGGTCCTCCTCCGGGTCCCACCAGTAGCCGGGCGGGTAGAAGCCGGGGATCCGGTCCGCGACCTCGGACGCCCGCTGGAAGCGGAGTCCGCATTCCGGACAGCGGTAGAGGGGAAACGCCTCGCGGGTGACCTGGAAGAACCGGTCCTCCAGGCGGCGCCAGAACCGGCAACGGGGATGCCCGCAGACGGGACAGGGCACGGAGGCGTCCGGATCCACGCTCATCCCCCGAGCCGTTTCTTGAAGAGGAAGACCAGGTTGCTCCAACCGTCTCTCCAGGGCCGGAGCTTCACCTCTCCGGCGCGGTTCGAGTAGTTGATGGGAATCTCCTTGAACCCGATCCGGGCGTGGCGCATGGCTTCGATCTTGATCTCCTCGGAAAAGGCCATCCCGTCGCTGACCAGGTTCATCTTCTCCAGCGCCTCCCGGTAGAAGATCCACATCCCCGACTGGGAGTCCCGGACCCGGCGCAGAAAGAGGACCGAGAGCGCCCAGCTCAGGCACTTGTTCCCGATGAAGCTCTTCCAGGACATGGCCTTGGGGTTCTGCACCGGGAACCGGGATGCCGAGACGAAACCGACGTCGGAGCCGATGAGCGCCTCGATGAGATAGGAGAGGGAGTCCGCCGGGTAGGAGTGGTCTCCGTCCAGGGTCACGATGATGTCCCCCTGGGCGTGGAGCAGGCCGGTCTTGTAGGCGCGGCCGTACCCGCGCACGTCCTCCCGAATCACCCGGGCGCCCATTCCGGCGGCGATCTGCGCCGTGTCGTCGGTGGAGCCGTTGTCCACCACGATGACCTCGTCCACGAACCGGGGGAGCCGCTCCAGGACCATGCGGATCCCCTCCTCCTCATTGAGGCAGGGGATGACGACGGTGATCTTTTGATCTCGATACATGGTCTTGAATGAGGTTCCGCAGAATCCTGATTTTGCGGGCCAGATCGGCGGAGGGCGACAGTTCCAGGGCGCGCTTCAGGTGCTTCTCCGCTTCCGCCGGCTCTCCCCGGCGCCGGAGGAGGACCGCCAGGTTGAAATGGGTCTCGGCCGCGGCCCGGAGGCGAATCGACTGCCGGTAGAGGTGGACGGCCCGGTCGCCGTCGCCCGTCCGGTCGTAGGAGTGCGCCAGCAGGTTCAGGCTCTCCGGCCCGGCCTGCAGCCGGACGGCGCGCTCCAGGTGCGGAACGGCCTCCTCGAATTTCCCCAGGTGAACGTAGCAGAGGCCCAGGTTGTGCTGTCCCGTCCGGCTGCCGGGATAAGCCTCGACGAATTTCCGAAAATAGCCGACCGCCTGCTCGTAGAGCTCGTTGGCCTGCTCATCCAATTCTCTCTTCCGTTCGAACCGGCCCTTGTTGAAGGCTTCGCCCCCCTGCCGGTGGGCCAGGCGAGCCTGGTCCAGGAAGAGTCCTCCGACGGAAGACCAGACCATTCGGGCGTTGGGCTCCCGGTTCCGGAACTTGAGAGCCTTCTGAAAATAGCTCAGGGCGGTCTGGCGCAACGGCAGAACCCGCTCCAGGTCGTCGGTCGCAAGGACGACGTCGGCCTCCCTCTCATAACAGTTCCCCATGTTGGCCAGACTCATGAAATTCGGGTCGTCCCGCCTCAGGGCTTCTTCCATTGCCTCCCGGCACTTGTCCAACAGGTTCGACGCCAGATCGTATTCCTTGCGGACTCGCGCCCGTTCGGCCAGTTGGGCGTAGAGGACCCCCAGATTGCTCCACTCCAGGGCCCGGCCGGGATTGAGCTCCAGGGCCCTCAGAGTGTGTTTCAGGGCCACGTCCGGCTGCTCCCTCATGTAGGCGACCCCCAAATTGGTGTGGGCCCGGTAGGACCCGGGGGCCTCGGCCAGGGTCGCCCGCCACAGGGTCTCCACGTCGGCCCAGTCCCGATTGCGCCCCACGGTGCGCAGCGAAAATCCCGCCAGAACCAGGACCAGCACCCCCACGGCCAGTTCCCGGTAGCCCCGCTCCCGGGAGACGTAATCCACCGCCGCGCCGCCCAGCAGGGACGCCCCGATCAGCGGCACGTAGAGAAAATGGTCGGCCGCCAGCTCGTGAAAGGGCAGGATCTGCAGCACCGGCGCCAACGCCACCAGGAACCAGCCCATCCCCAGGGAGACCAGGGGGCGGGACGGGTAAATCCGGACGGCCGCAACGGCGAAAGCCGCCAGCAGAACCACCGCCAGCAGCGTCGGCGCATCGGCGAACCCGGGGGAGAGGGGAAAGACGTCTCCCGTGTAGTCCGCGATCAAGGGATGCGGGAACACCGCCAGCGCCAGATAGTGCGAGAACAGCTTGAAGCAGGTTCCGGCGTGAGCCGCGAGGCTCCCTCCCCAGAGCCCCTCCATGCGGCTGGCCGGACTCAGAAAGAGGGCATAGCCGAGCGAGGCGGCAGCCAGGACGAAGCCGAGAGCGTAGGCCAGCCGGGAGCGCACGAGAGCGCGGAAGATCCGAACCGCCACCGGCTCCCGGACCGTCCCGCCGGGGCGGTCCGTCCGGCACAGGTCCAGCAGCAGGAGCAGCGCCGGAAGCACGATGACCAGCTCCTTGGCCAGGACCCCCACCACCAGGCAGGCGAGGCAGACGAGGAGATACCGGCGCCGTCCCGTGTCCCGGTAGGAGAGGAACGACAGGCACCCGGCGAGAATGAAAAAGGCGGCCAACAGGTCTTTCCGTCCCGACACGTACGCCACGGCGGCGGTCTGGACCGGGTGGGCGGCAAAGATGAGGGCTCCCGCCACCGCCAGGGTCCGGCGGCCGGTGACGGCCCGGAAGAGCCAGTAGACCAGGATCGAATTCAGGGCGTGCAGGAGCAGGTTGAAGAGGTGGTATCCCGCGGGGTCCAGACCGCCCGCCCAGTAGTTCAGCGCGTAGGTGAGCGTGCGGACCGGCCGGTAGACCCGGTGGCTCAGGATGTCTCCCCAGCGCAGCTCGGTCACCGTCCGGTTCTGCTGGATCAGGGTGAGGTCGTCGTGGACGAACTCGTGCCCCAGCGTGTTCCAGTAGAGGCCCAGCGCGACGGCCAGGAGGAGGCAGGGGTAGATCAGGTCCGGCCGCCAGAGCCGGGCGCCGAGTCCCGGGGACGATCTCCTGCCTTTCCTTCTCGCCGCCATGATCAGCCTTCCCCGGCGTCCTTCGCTCCCAGCGACCGGGCCAGTTCCAGAATCGGTCCGGCCACCCGGTCCCAACCCAGCTTCCGGTTGAAGTCCAGGATGTGAGGCTGGAACCTCGGCCGCAGGTTCCGGCGGAAATAATCTACCAGGAGACTCGCCAACCGTTTGGAATCTCCGGGTGGAAAGAGGAGCCCGGTCTTGCCGTCGCGCACCACCTCCGAGAGTCCGCCCACGTCGCTGGCGATGACGGGGACCCCGAACTGGTAGGCCAGCGGGACGATCCCGCTCTGGGTCGCGCTCCGGTAGGGCAGCGCCACCACGTGGGCGCGGCGGAAGAGAGCGGGCACCTCCCGGTTCGGCACGTAGCCGCCGGTCCAGGAGACGGCGCCGTCGAGGCCCAGGGCCCGGACCCGTTCCTTCAGGGGACCGGGATCGGAATAGAACTCCCCCGCCACCACCAACTCCGCCTCCAGCTCCCTGCGAATCCGGGCGAAGGCCTCGATGAGGACGTCGAGCCCCTTGTAGGCCCGGATGTTTCCGAAAAAGAGGATGCTGGGCTTCTCGCCCGGCCCGGGCGTTTCGGAGTCCCAGCGCCGATAGAAGGAATAGGCGGGATGGCGGACCCTCCGCACCGGGACATCCGGACGGACTTTCCGCACCTGCCGGGCCAGGTCCCGCGACTGGACCAGGAAGCCGTCCACCCGGCGAAAGGCCATCCTCACCAGCATCCTCTCGAGATGCCGGCTCCCCATCCGCTCGTGGGGAAAGACATTGTGGCACAGGAACAGGATCACCGCCGCCGACCGCTTCCGCACGCGCCGGACCAGGTCCGCGTAGGCCGGACCGAAGAAGGGGTGCCACCACTGGAAGACCAGCAGCTCGGGGTCCCAGGCGGCGACTCTCCGGGCCGTCGCGGCCCAACTCCGGGGAGAGAGGGGGCGGAGGAGCCTGACGGAGGGCACCCGCCAGGCGCTGGGACTCCGGTCCAACTCGGAGCTTCCGGGAAACAGCAGCCGGGGATAGAGCTTCCGGAAGGAGAAGATGCGCACCCGGTGGCGCCGCTCCAGCTCGCCGTAGAGGGATCCGGTGTACTGGGCGATTCCGCCGCGCAGGGGATGGGCCGGACCCAGGAGGGCGATCCTCATCCGGGCAGCGAGACCAGGGACTTGGAGCTGGTCTCCTCCGGTTCCACCACCCGGACTTCGCGCACCGAGTAGTCCCCTTCCCTGCGGGAGGAGTAGGCGATCATCTCGGCCAGGAGCCCGAAGAAGATGAACTGCACGCCCATGATGAGGAGCAGGATGCCCAGCATGAACAGGGGCCGGTCCTCGATCCAGCGGCCTTGAAGCCAGCCCGCGGTGAGATAGGCCTGGATGGAAAAACCGGCCAGCAGCAGGACGACTCCCAGAATCCCGAAGACGTGCAGCGGCTTGCTGTTGTAGCGGGTCAACATGATCACGGTCAGGAGATCGAAGAAACCGCCCAGGAAGCGGCTCGCACCGTACTTGCTGCGCCCGTAGGCGCGGGGAGCATGGTCCACCGGGACCTCCCCGATCCGAAAGCCGCGGTAGCTGGCCAGGACCGGAATGAACCGGTGCATCTCCCCGTAGACCTTCACTTCGCGGATCACCTCGCGCCGGTAGGCCTTGAGTCCGCAGTTGAGGTCGTGGAGCGGGACTCCGGTCAGGAAAGCGGTGACGAAGTTGAAGACCCGCGACGCCGCCCGCTTGCGCCACGGGTCGCGGCGCTTGACCTTCCAGCCGGAAACCAGATCGAACCCCTGCTCCAGGTGGTCCAGCAGCTTGCCCACCTCCTGGGGACGGTCCTGAAGGTCCGCGTCCATGGTGACGACGACCTCTCCCCGGGCGCGCTGAAAGCCGGCCGCCAGAGCCGCCGACTTCCCGAAATTGCGGCGAAACCGAATGATCCGGATCCGGGAGTCCCGTTTCTGGAGCCGTTTCAGCGTGGAAAAGGAGCCGTCGGTGCTGCCGTCGTCGACGAAGAGGATCTCCAGGTCGCCGGACCGGGAACTCAATTCCTCGACGATGCCTTGGTAGAGCTCGGGGAGCGACTCCTCCTCGTTGAAGAGGGGAATCACCATGGAGATCAATCTCATGGGCAGATTTTCGGCTCGGATTCTAGCACACCCGGAGCACCGTGTTTCACCCGCCGGGCAGCGGCGTGTTTCACGCACCGACCGGGACCGGCATCAGGAGCGGCGACTTTCTAGTCGCCGACTGGGATCGGCGTCCTTCCGGGCGCCGGGAATGGCGACGTGGAGCGCGACTCAGCCGGGGAGCGATGCGACCCCGCGGGGCACCCACAAGGGGTGCCCCTACGGTCATCGGGGATTGGAAGTTTCAAAGAAGTCCCCCACCGCCGGGCCGCCAGCATGATCCGGCCAGAAACTGGGCGGCGATGGTGTCGGCAGCGGCGCCTGTCCGCGTTGCGGTCTGACGAACGACCCGGTCCCGACCGGACCGGG
>JAJDTT010000019.1 GCA_022827025.1 Acidobacteriota bacterium | reverse complement strand
CTTGACGATGTAATCGGCGGCGCCCATCTCCAGGACTCTGGCAATCATCTCGTCCTTGTCGTAGCCGGAGATGAAGATGACCGGCAAAGTGGCCAGCTCGGGGATGCGTTCCATCAACTCGATCCCATCGGTTCCGGGGAGCATCAGGTCCATCAGGACGAGCCGAGGCTGCTCCGTCGTGACGAGGTGAGGCACTTCGTCCGGGTCCCCTGTCAGGAGGGGATTGTATCCGGCTGCCACGAGCGCTTCCCGAACGTACCGAAGCGTTTGCGGATCGTCGTCCACCACCAGGACCTGGGTTTGCCCCCACCCATCCCCAGGTGAGCGGGCAGAATTGCGGGCGAGTCCCGTTGCGGCGCCGGTTCCGGAATCGTCCGCTACCGGAATCGTGAAGGTAAAGCACGCACCCAGGCCCACCCCGCCGCTCTCGGCCCGGATCCGTCCCCCGTGGGCTTCCACCAGACCCTTGCAGATGGCCAGGCCCAGCCCCGATCCCCCGATCCCGCGATCGCTGCCGCCGACACGCGTGTGCTTGCGAAACAGGTAAGGCAGCAGTTCCGGAGTTATGCCCTTGCCTTCATCCGAAACCGAGATCGCTACATGAAGGTCCTCCCGTTTCGCAGCGATGCGTATGGATAAGGACTGGGGAGAGTGCTTGGCCGCGTTGGATAAGAGGTTGTTCAAGACTTGGACGACACGCTGCCGGTCGGCCATCACCCAAGGCAGGTCCGGGGGGATATCGATGTGGATGGGGTGTGGGGCGCCTCTGCTCAAGAAAGTATTCCTGGCTTGGTCCACCAGGCTGGCGACTTCGGCGGGAACGGGGGTCACCGACAACGTGCCCATCTCGATGCGCCCCGCATCCAGCAGGTCGTTGAGCAACGCGTTCATTTGGTCGGCCTGCTCGTCGATGATGCGGAAGAACTGTTGCACTACTGCCCGGTCCAGGGGCGGCGAGGCGCCTATCGCGGTTGTCGCCGACCCCTTGATGGAAGCCAACGGAGCCCGCAGCTCGTGGCTCACCATGCCCAGGAATTCTGCCCGCAGACGCTCCAGTTCCTTGAGCGCCGCCAAATCCCGCATAGTGACGACCATAGACTCAACGGTGCCATCCTCGGCGCGGATCGGCGTGGCGTTGATCAAGGTCGTGACACTACGACCATCCGGAACCCGGAGGACGACCTCCTCGGCGCGCACCGTTTCGGCGTTGGTGAACACCTGTGCCAAGGGAGACTCTTTGAGGGCAACCTCGCGGCCATCGGACCGCCGACAGGTGATCGCCTCCAGCAACCGGTTGTCGGAGGCGTCTTGGATACCCAGGAGCTCGACAATCCGCTTCGCCTCCCGATTGAACGATATTGGCATTCCGGTCTTGGCATCGAAGACCGCGACGCCGACCGGCGAGGTGTCGACCAGGGCTTCCAGGTCGGCCCGCGCCCGCTGCACGTCCCCGTGCGTGCGGGCATTGGCGATTGCTGTCGCCGCCTGGGCAGCGAACATCACCAGGGCCTCTTCGTCCTCGGTCGTGAACTCTCGTCCCCCTTCCTTCCCGGCGAGAAAGAATGTGCCCACATGCACTTCCCGGTGACGCATCGGCGTGCACTGAAAGGTCGTGATCGGTATCAGGTGCGATGAAAAACCAAGTGAGCGGACGTAAGCGCGCAGATCTCGTAGTCTCAATGCCTCCGGAATGTTCCGGAAATGTTCAAAGAGCTTCGGGCCTTCAAGCCATTCCTCAAGCTGTTTCTGCTCGTCGGGAGGAAAGCCGGATGTGACGTAGTCTTGAATCTGTCCCGAGTCATCGATGGTCGTTATCACCCCTTGGCGTGCATCGGTCAACGCGCGAGCGCTCTCCACCACCTCGTGAAGGACGGTGTTGACGTCGAGGCTCGCGCTGATGCGCAGGATAGCCGAGCTCAATCGGGATATGCGTTCCCGCAGTTTCTCGATCTCTCGCTTCAGCTCATCGGGACTGGTCATTTGCTCATCCTCGCCTGATCCAGGAACGGGAATCGATTACATCTCGCCACGCATCGGCACTTCCGCGACCCGGGGCCGGGACGTGCCGAACTCGGTAGGCACAAATGATAGAGAAGTCGTGCGTTAAATCGCCATAGAATCACCGAGTGAACTCACATATTCACCGATATTTCACCGTTAAGTCACTGAAGAAATTGTGAAGATCTGCTTCGGAGTCCGGCGTCCATGGGCATGCCCTATTTCGGACAGTCCGACCGCGGCCGGCTTCGGACAAATGGTTCGAAGGTCTTCATGAACCGGTTTCTGGAACGGAACGCGGTGCCGACATTGTGGACGTCGAACTCCGCCCGGCAGACCTGTCCCACGGTGTTGCGGCGGATGATGTTCGCATTGGAACTGCGGCAACCCTCGGCCCCGGTCCGGTCGGGAATCTGGGCTCGCCAGCCACGGCATCGCAGCGAGTAAAAAGGAGGCCGACTCTCTGGCAAGGGAGTACGGTGTGACGCCAGGTGTGGCCGCCGGGGTCACGGCCGCCGCGCGGCTCGTGGATGGAGACGATATGGTACGGTCCGCCGTGGTGTGCGCAGCCTGTCTCGGCTGTTGTCTGGTGCAACCCCTCCTCAAGGGACGTCCGCCGCGTTCGATTCTGCCCTGATTCGCTCCGATATCGATCTGGAGATGCTTGCCGAACGCTTGGCCGCGCTCGGTGCGAGGTGGGTTTCGCTTTGTTTGAATGGGCCGCCCGGCGCCGGGACAAGCGCCTTCGTCCGTTACCTGGCGGAGCGTATGGGATTGGAGGTCGTGCAAAAACGCGCGTCCGACCTGATGTCCATGTTCGTGGGCGCCACCGAGCAGCAAATCGCCGCTGCCTTCGCGGAGGCGCGCGACGCACAACATTTCCTGGTCTTCGACGAAGCCGATTCGTTGCTCGCCGACCGGAGGTGTGCACACTGGTCATGGGAGGTGAGTCAAGTCAACGAAATGCTGACCTAGATGGAAAGTCATCCCCTGCCGTTCGCTTGCACCACCAACTACAGCGAGCGGCTCGACCCTGCGACGTTGCCACGTTTCGACTTCAAGATCACGCTCGACTACCTTGGTCCCGGGCAGGCGATGGCGGCCTTCCGTACTTTCTTCGGCCTCACTTCCCCGCCGGGATTCATGGGTCTCGCCGGCCTCATCCCGGGCGATTTTGCCGTGGTTCGCCGAAAGGCTGATATACTCGACAAGCTGGGAGACTCGAAGGCTCTCGCCGAAATGCTGCGTGAGGAGTGTGAATCCAAACCAAATTGTCCAACAGAGATTGGTTTCTGAAGGTCAAGGAGCGCGAGCGATCTTTCGGGATGAGTGTAATGGGCAGGACAAGGGTGAAGGTCTGGGGATAGACAATCGAATTCTGTCAGTTGATTAACCGTTCGAGATTTGTGGAGACAAGGCGATCCGCCGGCTTCTTTCGCCTATCAAGGCCCGTGAGTGGCTGGCCGAAAATCAGTCGGGAGGTATTTCTATGGTCGACACTGGCGATCACGAGTGTGATCTGGATTTCCAATTGAGGGACTTCTTCAGAAAGAGCGGAGCCAAGATCGATGGCGTCATCGGAACCTACCGATCTGAACTGACGGGATTTTTTACCGGTCTGGGCTCGGCCGTCGATATTGCCAAGCGGACTCGTCAGGAACTGGACCGGATCGCCGCAACCCAATTTTCCGTTTTTCCCTATTTCACTACTGTATTGGAAAGCGATCTATCCCGAATATTCATGGACCTTCTCCGTCCTTCGGGTAGCCATGGTCAGGGCAATCGCTTTCTTCGATTGTTCCTCGAGATGTTGAACAAGCCGGATGGGTTTTCGAGTGGAGTGATTAGGAATCTCTCTAATCGCAATCTTAACGAATGCCAGGTGCATTCTGAATTTCCGACGCAAGAGTACAGGGAGAAGGCACCGGGGAGGATAGATATCGTGCTGGAGATGCCCGACAACCTTTGGATCGGGATCGAGAACAAACCATGGGCTGTGGATCAGGATCGGCAGATTGAGGACTATCTGAGAGATTTGAGAAAGCGCGGAACCGGACACATGCTGTACTTTAGCGGGGATGGAAACAATCCGACCGAATGGCCGAACTTCGACCGTGAAACAAAAGACTGTTGTCTGACAGTGTCCTATCGAAAGGGCAGCAACGATTGTCCTTCGCTCGAGCATTGGATTGAGAAGTGCCGGGAGAGATGTGAGGCTGAAGCGGTTCGTTGGTTTCTGAGAGATTTACTCAAGTTCATCAGGCAGGAATTCGTATTTGAGGCACACAATGTGTCCAGTTCGCAGGAGAACGGATCATGACCCATGACTTTGTCGTTGAGGCCACAAAGAAGTTCATTCTGGGGAGAAAGGGGTACGTGAAGCTGGCTTTAGTCGTCGCAGACGCAGTGCCGATGATCCAGGATGAAGCGGCCGAGAATATTCTAAGGCCCGCTGAAAAGTACCTTAGGAAACGGTTCGACAGCAGTCAGTGGAAAGTGGAATATCTGGAGTCAACGAAGAATCAACCACAGGCGGTGCGGATAAAGAAACACTCTTGGCAGTGTGGTGGTAGATGGCCAGATTGGGAAGGAGTTCGTCTTAACCGCAACTGGGATGGCGCGAATATCAGCGTAAGCCCGATTGAGACTGTGGAATCCGCCGATATCATCGAAGTTTTTCACGACCAGAATATAGGCACGCCACGGATGAGAGGAGACTACGTTTATTGTGGCTTGGAAGGCAATCTCAAGGATTGGAATGGAGCCGATTTCGTGTTCAGTGCCTGGCATAAACCAAAAAAGATTGCCAAGGATTTGGCCAAAAAATTGGAAAAATTGGTGCAAGAAATCGATGGAGCTCTCCCCGAGGAAAACCCATAAGCTGGATCTTGGAGAGAGGTATTGAAATCGATTTGCAGACCATGGGCTGGGTATTGGCTGTTGGTCATGAGTCATTTCAGCTTGTCAGCGCCTGTTTGCGTGTCCGTTGCCGTCCGCCTGTATTGCCGGCACCTATTTTTGTAAGGCAACTCTGGTCCCACTTTCTATTCGACACACTGCGGACCACAATGCCGAGTGCAGACAGGTTTGCCACCCGTCATTGGCATTATGGTCAAGGGGAACCCTGGCAGGAGTAAGCGCAATGCGTTATCAGCGGGCTATTGACATCGTGCGTTTGGCGATACGGCTCCAGGGAACGTGGGTCGGATTGACGCTGGACGATATCTCGCGGGAGTTCGGCGTCAGCCGCCGGACGGCGGAACGGATGCGCGATGCAGTTGATTTTGCGTTCGGTCCGCTGCAGATGGTGGACCGCGACGACAGGAAGCGCCACTGGCAGCTCCAATCCGGCGCCTTGCGGCCGTTTATCCGAATCGCGCCCGAGGAGTTGGCGGAAGTCGAGTCCGCCGCCAAGAGATTGGACCGAACCGAACTCGTCGACCGGGCTGTCGTGCTCCGGGAACTCGCGGAGAAACTCCGCGCCTTGCGGCGTCCCCTCGCAGCGGAGGAGTTCGATGCCGATCTGGAGGCGCTTATGCAGGCCGAGGGTCTCGCCATGCGCCCCGGCCCCAGGCCGCGCCTCGAACCAGGCCTGCTCTCACTGCTGCGCGATGCCATCAAGGCCAGACGCACGGTGGAATTCGAATACATCTCCCAGGCGACGCGGCGGCGCAGTTCGCGGCGGGTCCAGCCCTACGGTGTCCTCTACGGAAACCGGGCGTTTCTGGTCGGGTGGACGGCCTGGGCGGACGGTATGCGGCTATGGCGGCTCGCGAACATAAGTGAAGCCCGCGCTACCAACGAAATGTTCGAGCGCGATCCGGCGTTCGATTTGCGGCGCTTCGCGGAGCGTTCGTTCGGCGTGTTCCAGGAACCACTCGTCGAGACGGTCTTGCGGTTCGACGCCGGGGTAGCCCGCGATGCGGCCGCATTCCTGTTCCATCCCAGCCAGTCCCTCCGCAGGCACGATGACGGCTCGCTGACAGTGCGTTTCCGGGCCGGCGGCCTCGACGAGATGTGCTGGCATCTCTTCACTTGGGGCGACAGCGTCACGGTGGAGAAACCGGCCAGCTTGCGCCGCCGGCTTGCCCGGATGTGTGCCGCGCTCGCCGCACACCATGATTCCTGAAGCGCCTGGTGCGGCTGGTCAAGTCCTTGAAATGAAATCAACGAGTCATGGACAATGAGGCGCCGCACGGCACGGAATCGAATAATCAAAGTGGACATGTAGTGGAACGAAAGTAATGTTTGGAGCCGGTTTCGCACTTGCGCTGTTCTGCATCACGGCTCTTGCCGCCGGCGAGCCAGGCCGTGAGGACTGGGACGAGGGGCGTCGGCTCTTTGGGATCGAGGACTACAAGCGCGCTCAGAAATCGTTCGAACGCGCCGTGAACAAGAATCCCCGGAACTCGACCTACCACTACTGGCTGGGACTCGCCATCGGGCGGCGGGCCGAAGGAATGACGGGATTTGGCCGTTTCCGGGCCATGGGTCTGGCGAAGAAAGTGAAGGCGCAGTTCGAAACCGCCGTGGAACTGAATGGTTCGAATCTTGCCGCCTTGGAGGCCCTGCAGGGCTTCCACTTCGAGGCTCCCGGTATCGTGGGAGGCAACAAGGCGGAAACCCGGAAATTAGCCGATCGGATCAAACAGCTTGACGAGGCGAGAGGCGCCATGGCGTGGGCCCGCTGTTACGAGCACGACAAGGACTTCGGGAATGCGGCCGCGCAGCATGAGCTGGCCCGTAGACTTGCCCCGGAAAACACCGACTACCTGGCGGAACACGCCGCCTTCCTCTCCAGGCGCCGCCAGCATGCGAAGAGCGACGAGCTGTTCGCAGCCGCCTTCGAACGGGATCCCGAAAACCGAAAACTTTGGCTGACTGCAGCCAAAGCGTGGATCGCAGCGAAACGCTCCTCCCATTATTCGAGAGCAAGGAAGCTGCTGGAACGCTATCTTGAAGAAGCGAAATCGGTGCCGGGCAGAGACACGCCATCCCAGGTCCGCAAGTTGCTGAAGAAGCTGTAACGGCCACCGGGCTGTCGGTATCGGGCGGCCGGCGCCCCCACAGGTCGCTTGGCCGCCGGCGTTTGACGAGCTCTCCATCAGTTCCGGATACTTCCTGAATGCAGAGATTCTCTGCCACCTGCCTTCTGATTGCCGCGTTCTCGGCAACGGCGCCGGCAAGCGATCTGCAACCGACCTCCTTTTCGATCACACCGGACGCCGTGCGAATCGGGGAATGCTACTCCTTCCAGGTGGAAAACGGCGCCCTCATGACCCTGGACCTCCGATACACGCACAACGGGGGAGAGACTCAGACCATCACGGGTTGGCCGACCCTGGACGGTGACGGGGCGGCGACGGCCTGTCCGAACCTCACCAGCCAGTTGGGCAACTACGAGTTCACTGCCTACAAGAACACGCGAGCCAGCGAATGGTTCTCCAGCAGCGAGACCCTGGAGGTCATCGAGGCCCTGGAAGACACCGATTTCAGCAGTGCGGACGGATCGTACCGGGGCCAGGTTTCCGGAATCGCGGGTAGCGGCGCCTTCGCGGACGTCACCGTGCTCTTGACCGGGACCGGTGTGCTGCGGACCGCCTCCCTGGATTCCGACGGCCGATTCGAATTCCACGGACTGGCCGACGGTCTTTATGTAGTCAAGGTCGGCAAACCGGGGCACAGGTCCTCCCCGGCCCGCACATTCCTGGTTGCCGACGGCGGGCAGGTCATCGTCGGCAACGCAGACCGTACGTTCCACCTGGAACCGCTCGGCTCCGACACCTTCGTTTACCACTGGGAAGAAGACCAGAGCGCCTCCGGATATGAATACTCGGCCCACGTCAACAGGCCTCTTGAGTTCGAGTTTCTCGACGAGGAAGCCACGGCGGCCGACAACTCGTCGGCTGACCAACTGCTCCACGACTACAACGTCATGCTGGTCGATGACGGCGACGATGTCTGGACGCAGGAGCACGCCTACCGCCTCTGGCAGACGATGGAATCGATTCCTCAGCGGAAACGAGATTCGGGCCACGAACAGTCATTGCCCCCCAGCCACTGGCTGCTCGTCTCGGAGCACATTGCAGAAGATATCCAGATCGAAACGGGCGCCGACGGGTCCCGGACCGTTTCGATCTCGGCCGATGCCTTCGTCTATGCATCGCCAAGGATCGCCCGCATCGAGGGCAAGCGGGGGTCGTACTACTCGAAGCGCCTGCACCATGCGGTGGTGCGGTTCGTCACCGGCAACGGCCGCGACGAGGACGCGTACGAAAAGATCCTCCAGGAACGTTTCGGCGTGACGACGCGGATCACCGATCACACGACCTACCCGGAATTGACCGCCGGCACCACCGAGGAACCCGCTTCGCGTTTTCAGGAATTCCATGCCGAGGAGATCGTCCGGATCATCAACAACTTCGAGGAGATGCCCGGCGGAATGCACGCCGTCGCGGGACTCAAGTACCTGGTGAGACGCCTGGACGGAACCCCGCACCCCCTGTATTCGGAGGCCCCAGCCGTCGCCTGGACCGGACCCGGTTACATCGAGTTCATGGAGACGGCCTTCAACGCGACCTCCATTCTCTATGTCCATCGCCTGATCATTCACGAGAAGGCGCATTTCCTCTGGGCACACCTCTTCGACGACCAGTTGAAGGAAGACTGGATCGAATTGGGAGGATGGTACGAAGATCCGGACGACCCGGACGGCTGGTCGACCACCAAGCAGACGGAGTTCGTCAGCGCCTACGCCCACGCCAAGAACCCCGACGAGGACATGGCCGAGTCCATCGCCTACTTTGTCGTCAACCCGGACAAGCTGCGGTCCCGCTCTCCGGGAAAGTACGAGTTCGTGCGGGATCGCATCATGCAGGGCAACATCTACATCTCGAAGATCCGCGAAGATCTCACGTTTGAGGTGTACAACCTCTATCCGGACTACGTGTATCCGGGAAAGATCCGCCGGGTGGACATCGAAGTGACCGGCGCCCCGGAAGAGGAAGAGAGCGTCCGAGTCGAGATCGAACTGCATGCGCTGGACGGGGAGCTGGAAGGGGCCACACGTGCGCAAACCAGAATCTTCAGCGAAATCGGCACCTTCATAGACCTGTACCTCTACCCGGTCGGCGTGCCGAGTGGTACGCCCGGCACGGTGCTGTCGGGCGGCTTCACCCTCAGCGAATTTGCCAAAGCCGGCTACTGGAGTCCGGACCAGATCAGTCTCTCCGACGCCCACAGCAACAAGCGGTTCGGAGGGGCCGGTGATTTCGGGTGGCGCCTGCATGTCAACAATCCGCTGGAGGACGTGACCCCGCCGGAGTATGTCGGCAGCTCCGTTTCCCTCAAGAAACTGATCGCCGAGGTGGAAGGCAGGGAGGTGCAGGTTATCGAGGCATCATGGGAGGTTGTGGAGGAGGACTCGGGGATCGTTGACTGTGCCGGATATTTCGTAGTTGACGTCCCGAGAACCTACAGTTATCGAGCCGGATTCGATCGACACGGGGTCGATTCCCTGGAAGCGGTGGACCCCCACGAAGGTGTGTGCCGGGCTTGGCGCATCGTGCCCCACTACCAGCCCACGGGGACGTACACCATGGTGAGCATCGATATGCTGGACGAAGCGGGGAACAGGAGTGTGGTCTATTTCGGGCACCCGGGTCATGTCCTCAGACCGGAGGCTTCCGTCGTCGATGAGGCGGCGCCGCAGATCGAAATGGTGACCGACAATCCGGACTATGAGGCGCCGGAATTGGATCTTGAAGACCTTTCAATCCGAGCGGAGCCCACTCAGCCGGATGACCCGAACGGCGAGACCCTCGTGACGCTGGAGTATCGCATTCGGGACAATATTTCCGGCGTCACGATCGCGTCCATACTATTGCGAGACCCTCAGGGCATCGAACACTTCTTAGATATGCATCCCGACGACGGGTATTTGCATGGATCGAAAAAGTTTCCCTCCCGGGACCCCACCGAATGGGCCCCGCAGACGTGGACGTTGCTGCTGCCAGTGGGGTCCGCGCCCGGAACCTGGGGAGTCGCGGAGATTACGCTTCAGGATCGTGCGAACAACGTCAAGCATTACGACTTCACTGAAATCATCCATTTCGACGTGGAATAGGAGACTTGACGTGTCAATTGGATGGAATTATGTATGGAATGACATCTGATGCATCTGCCATTAGCATCTAGTGCACCGTCCCTCAAAAAGACGTAGGGGCGACCCTTGTGGTCGCCCGCCCGGCAACGGCAGCCGAGTCGTCCCGGGGGGAGCTTTGTACTGGTGGCGTGACTTGGACCGAAGAGGGCACCCACAAGGGGTGCCCCTACGGGGATTCGAAATCGAGGCTCGATCAGTTACGAACACATGTATTTGCGGGACGGCACACTAGCATCATGCGAACCACCATCGACATTGCTACGCCGATTTTGGAGGAGTTGAAGAGCATTCAAAAGAAAGAAGGCGGTACCTTGGGCGAACTGGTCACCGGCTTGTTGGCCGAGGGACTCCACGCGCGCTACGTTGAACAAACCGATCCTGAGCTTGACTGGATCAGCCATTCGATGGGCGCACGCGTCGACTTGGCCGACAAGGAGGCTGTTTACGCGATCATCGATGACGACGGCTCGTGAGTTACACCATCGATGTAAGTTCTCAAGACGATCTGATAGCCACCCTTTTCCTCGGGAATGCGTGCCCGGTCCAGGTGCTCCGTTTGACTTTCGCGACGGGCTGCTAGAATGACTTTCCCATGAGACTACGACCACAGTTTTGCTTCCTGATCGGGATCTGCCTTCTGCTGGTGCTCTCGGCGGCGGCCTGCGGGCCGGCGGCGGACGAGGACGGCCGTTTGAAGATCGCCGGCATGTTCATGCAGGAAGACCAGTTCTTCCGCCTGGTCCGATTCGGGATGCAGCAGGCGGCTGAGGAGGAAGGGGCCGAGCTGCTGATGTCCACCGTGGACGGCAAGCCGGAAAAGGAACTCCAGCTCGTCAACACCTACATCGCCCGGCAGGTGGACGCCATCGTCCTCTCCCCCCTGAGCGCCACCGCGTCGGTCACGGCTCTGCGGCGGGCGCACGATGCCGGCATTCACGTCATCGCCTACAACTCCACCGTGGAGGGCGGGCTCCCGGCCGCCTTCATCGAGAGCGACCAGTCCAACCTGGGCTCCCAGACCGGCGAGGCGGCTCGCACCTACATCGAGGAGAAGCTGGACGGGCAGGCCGAGATCGCCATCCTGGCTTTCAAATCGGCCCTGACGGAGCAGAGCGAAGCGCGGACCAACGGTTTCAAGAGCCGGATCGCCGATCTGCCCGGAGTCGAGATCGTGGCGGAACAGGATGCCTGGCTGCCCGAGATGGGCATCCGCAAAGCCGGCGACATCCTCACCGCCAATCCCGGGATCGACCTGATCTGGTGCGCCAACGAGGGGGGAACGGTGGGGGCCGTCATGGCGGTCAAGAGCGCCGGACGGGGAGGCGAGGTCGCCGTCTTCGGGACCGACGTGAGCGACCAGATGCTCGGTTTTCTCCTTGCGGAGGACCAGATTCTGCAAGCCGTCACCGGCCAGAAGCCCTTCGAAATCGGCTACCAGGCCGTCAAGGCGGCCGTTGCCGTGATCCAGGGCAGGGAAGTCGAGAACCACGTCTCCATGCCGGGGGTCCTGCTGGAGCGCCGGGACCTCGAGAACGTCCGCGCCTACCGGACCCGGCTGCGGGAACTCATCGCCAACTAGCCGTGAATCCCGTCCCCCAGCCGATCCAACTCGAAGCCCGCGGGATCCGGAAGGAATATCCGGGCACCGTCGCCCTCAAGGATGTCCGGGTGCGGTTCGAAGGGGGCAAGGTGCACGCCCTCATCGGCCGGAACGGGGCCGGAAAAAGCACCCTGGTCCGAATTCTGGCCGGCTCCACTCAACCGACCGCGGGCCAGGTCCTGCTCGACGGCGAACCCGTCGAGTTGAGATCGCCCGGCGACGCGTTCCAGCGGGGGATCGCCACCGTCTACCAGGAACTCAGCCTGGTGCCGGGATTGAGCGTGGCCGAGAACATCCTCCTGGGACGGATGCCCCGAAGCCGCGGCCCCTTCATCGACTGGACGTCGGCGGCCGATCAGGCCCGCGCCGTGCTGGCCACCATGGACGTGGAGATGGACGTGGACGTGCCCGTGGGCCGGCTGGGATTCGCCCAGCAGCAGACGGTGGAGATCGCCAAGGCCATGTCCTTCCGGCCCTCGGTCCTGATGCTGGACGAACCGACCTCGGGTCTGGCCCGGCACGAGACCCGGAGCCTCTTCCGGCTGGTGGGCCAACTGGCGGAGCAGGGCGTGGCCATCCTCTACATCTCCCACCGGCTCCAGGAATTGTGGGAGATCGCCGACCGGGTCACGGTCCTCCGGGACGGCGACCACGTGGCGACGGTGGAGATGGCGGAGACGACGGCCGAGGAGATCGTCCACTACATGTTCGGGGAGACCGTGCAGAAGGAGCGTCCCGCCGATCTCCTGGCCGGCCGGGAGCCGGTCCTGGAGGTCCGTGGACTGTCCCGGGGCGAGGAGTTCCAGGACGTGGATCTCACCCTCCACCGGGGGGAGATCCTGGGAATCGCCGGCATGCTGGGCTCGGGCCGCACCGAGTTGCTGAAGGCCATCTTCGGAGCCCTGCCCTTCGATCGGGGTGAAATCCGTCTCTCCGAAACAACTTGCCGTAGAGTCTCTCCACCCGACATGAAGGATCTGGGCCTCGGCTTCGCCCCCGAGGACCGGAAACAGGAGGGTCTGGTCCAGACCCAGAGCATCCGGTCCAACCTCTGCCTGGCCAGTCTGGACCGGATTTCGAATCGGGGATTCCTGAGCCGGCGGCGGGAGCGGAGACTGATCCGGGAGCAGGTGGATCGCCTGCACATCAAGGCGCCCGACGTGGAAGAGGCCGTCTCCTCGCTGAGCGGCGGCAACCAGCAGAAGGTGGTGGTGGGCAAGTGGCTCGGCACCTCCCTGCAGGTGCTGCTCCTGGACGAGCCCACGCGCGGGATCGATCTCCAGGCCAAGCAGCAGATCTTCCAGTTGATGTGGGACCTGAGCCGCCAGGGGATCGCCATCCTCTTCGTCTCCAGCGAGCTTGAGGAACTGGTGGAGGTGTGCCACCGTATCCTGGTCATGAAACAGGGCCGGATCCGGCAGGAGATCCGGCCCGAGAACACGACCGCCGACCAACTCTTCGTCCAGTGCATGTAATCCGGCTGACCCCTTCCCGAGTGATGGTCTGGGCCCGTAGCTCCATCCTGGAGCTGGTCCTGGTGGCTCTCTGCCTGGTGCTGGCGTTTCAGGCGGAGGGCTTCTTCACCGTGGGCAACCTGCTGAACGTTCTGAGGAACGTCTCCATGCAGGGAATCATCGCCTTCGGCATGACCATGGTCATCATCTCGGGCGAGATCGACTTGAGTGTGGGATCGGCCGTGGCCTTCGCCGGCTGCGTCACCGCCTGGCTGGCGCAGTGGCTGGCCGCGCTGGGCCTGTCCATGGTGATGGCTCTTCCCCTGGCCATGTGTCTGGCGCTCCTCCTGGGGATGAGCATCGGAGCGCTGACGGGTCTGATCCGGGTCCGCTTCGCCGTTCCCAGTTTCATCACGACCCTGGCCTGGATGACGGTGCTGACCGGGGCCGCCCAGCTCATCACCGGCGGCTTTCCGCTGACCCCCTTCCCCGAGTGGTACAACTTCTTCGGCGGGGGCTACCTCTTCGGCGTGCCCTTTCCGGCGCTGGTCTTCCTGCTGGTCTTCCTGACCACCCATGTCCTTATGGGCTACACCTCGTTCGGACGCTCCGTCTATGCCGTGGGAGGCAATCCGGAGGCGGCCCGTCTCAGCGGGATCCGGGTCGGACGGGTCAAGGTGGTGGTGATGGCCAGCGTGGCCTTCCTGGCCGCCCTGGCGGGGATCATGCAGTCGGCCCAGATCATGTCCGGATCGGCGACCACGGCGCGAGGTTGGGAACTGAACGTCATCGCCTCCGTCATCATCGGCGGCACCAGCCTCATGGGCGGGGAGGGGAAGATTCGGGGCACCCTGATGGGGGTCATCTTCCTGGGCATCCTGGTCAACGGCATGACGTTGATGAACATCAACGAGTACTGGCAGCACGTGGTCCGGGGGGCCCTCATCCTGGCCGCGGTCCTCATCAACCGGATCAACGAGCGGTCTCGGGATTGACGGGCCGGCACCGTAATCGCCCTGGCATTCGAATTCCGCTTTTCTACGCAACAGATATCAACAGCGTAATGTATCACCCAAGAACCGACCGCAAGTATTGTTCAACACTTCTAGCCTCATTAAATGCCAAAGTCCACTTACGAATAAGGACCCGTTCTTTAAATATCCTGTTGACTTCACGTAGTTCGCTATAGAGTGGCTGGCGAGTTTTTTCGGAATAGGTGAATTTTGAAATATTAGGTGCCTGCTGCCGCTCTCGTAGCCAAGCGCTTACAATCATTTGAGACACGCAGTGATTGTATAGCTCCCAGACATGGACCAAAATGTCGTCGGTTTCGTAATCCCCTTTTCGCACTCGATCCTTCGCCACGGAAAGATCACCGGATGTAGACATATCACCAAGAGACCCATTCCGCAGCAGTCGCCACAACTTCCCATGGACTTCCTTGCCAAAGGCAGAAAACATCACATAGCCAAAGAACTCAACGAAGAGCAGTAGCATGCCTCGAAGCGCTAAGCCTTTCAAGTATTCCTTATCGTTTGCAAGTTCAACTTCCTGTGCCGCACGATCCAGATTACCAATATGGAGGCGCGAGATAGCTTCCTCCCGGTTCTCTTTCCGGGTTCGCACCACTCTTTTAGCAAACTCTCTTAATAGGTACGCCACAAGCATCCCTTCACCGCTAGGGGATCCTTTGACTGCATCTTCATATATCTTAGTCCCGGCCATGCGATGATTGTAGTCTTTTCCGTGATGCGAAGTACGATGCAAAAATACTAGGTCATAATATTTATGCTCCGCCGAAAAGAGGTAGCGCTTATGATCGACCGCCTGTTGGCTAAATCCAATAAAGGCCAGCCACGCTTGTGCAATATTTTCGTTATCTACTTTCTTAACTGTCCGGTTATGAGTGAAGTACTGCGGCTTACGATTGATAGTGCTCCATCGCGAAGGATCTGATTTAAAAGCATTCCAGGCCCCCTCCTTCCTCTCATAAAACCAACCAAGTCTCTCAGAAAAGTACCTCTCCGTTAGTACCTGCTCAGCATCATTAGAGCGGAGATTGCGCGGCTTCATCGGATTTTGATTATTGGTTGACTTCACTAAATCTCGGAAATTTTTTACCGAGTTTTGCGTGTGAACTCTCGTAAGAATTTGGCAATTCGTATCGAAGTGCTTGAACTCTTCATGGGATAATTCTGGCATTGAATCAGCCAGAGTCTTGATCGTTTGGAGGCCATTAATTACCCCAGGATGCGTTACTCGTAAACGAGTAGGATTCTTCTTAGGCCCTTTGTACTGGAAACCATCACAAATTATGGTGATTCCGTTATTCAAGTGTTTAAATTCTTCCCGCCCACGGCGCGTAAGGACCGAGGCTCTTATTGCTTTGTTGACAGACGAGTTCTTAATTTCACAACGTACATTAGGCTCGAATATCTGATACCCGATCTCGTTAAACGCCTTGACAAGCTGAGAGGCGCGCGTAAAAAAGACACAGGATTTCGGCGAGTCTCGGATTACCGTGCCACAAACATCAAAATCAAATCTCTCGCGTTTCTGCTTCCTTTTATTGAGCCACTTTGTATTCGACTGTCGCCACTTAGCATCCAACAATTCATCTAGGAAAACGGGAAGATATGAGATTTCAATGTCGATATCTCCATAAGTAATCGGTCTGTCATCCATTAGGTTAAATTCGGCCATAGCAGCTTTCGTGAGGGCAGCGGCTTGGCCACAGAAATACACCGTAACGTGAAATGGATCGGACCTTTTGGTTTCGCTACGTGAGCGAAGGTGATGCTTTATGTCTATCAACGCCTTCTTCAGGTGTGCGTTTATTTTTCTAGGCAAATTGTCCAAGTTCTCAAATAGCGACCGAATACGTGGAAGGTCGGTGATGTGAGATGGACCAAGCTTGCGACTGAAGTCGATCTGATTATCGAATGCGAAACTCTTCGACTGGATGAGAGATGCTCCCGTGGTGTCAACTTCGACAAAATCGACGCCGTGATCCCCTCTGCCATCGGAAACAACACCTTTTTCGGGACTATATCCTAAATAATCTATGGACACGCGAAGAAACGCTTGACTGTGAGAAAGTCCCTCTTCTTCGGTAATCCTTGCAAGGTCTTGTTGGAATAACTTTTGGAGAACCTCATTGGACAAAATATCCTCAGGCGCTAAGATTTGTGACATTCAATCCTCCTAATTTAGATTTTCCTGCCGCTCCGGTTGCCCGGTGAGTCTCAATATGCTACCGCTTAAAACAATTGGTTTCAAGTCAGAAATGTTATTCATGGTATATAGCCTGAAAATGCATACGGGCCTAAAACGCTATTCTCATCACACTAGTTTGACATACGGTATCCAGTAAGGTTTCTTATGGATATGCTGCAACGGGGTCAAGAATGCGGATGTGTTTCTAGCAAGTTCTTACCCGGAAAGTCCGATTTTCAGAGATCGGGTCGGCTGGGGCAAGGGGCAGAAGCTGCAATAAAGTGGGGCCGGCTGGGCCGACAGTTGGAATTTCGACTTCTCTGAGGGGCAGCACCGGTTTTTGGACACACGGGTCCCTGAAAGCCGCCGTCTGGCAATGGATTTCAAGTCTGCGCTCAGAGCAGCAGGCGGGCCAGGACCAGCAAGTTGAAGCTGGTGATCGAGAGGCCCACATACTGCTGAAAGTGGGCCCAGCCTTTCCAGGTGCAGCGTCGGAGACCGAAGACGCGCTTGAGCATCGAGATGCAACCTTCGATCCCGGCCCGAAAGCGTTGCAGTTGCCGGTAGACCCAACTGGACCGCGCCATATTTTTGACCTTCAACCCCCGTTTCTTGGCGAAGGCGACGTCTCGGATGCCTTGGTCCTTCACCCGCTGCAGGTTGGCCTTGGAGGCGACGTACCCATCGAAGCTGGCCTGTCGAGGCCAGCGGCCGTAAAGGTCGTACTGACGCTGGATCCAGGGCTGGAACTGAGCGGCATCGTTGGGGTTCCCCCGCACGACCTCGAAATCCAGAATCAGGCCGGAGACGCCCCCGGTCAGGTACAGCTTGTGCCCGAAGACCGTCTCCCGCCGTTTCTTCTTGATGATGTCGGTGTGCTCCTCGAACACAGAGAGGACCTTTTCCTCGGCTGGGACCGACTCCCCGTTCAGAACTCGACGCTCGGTCTGATCGATGATCCGAGTCGTTAAATCCAAGTAATGGCGCAGTTTCCCGGCCCTGACCTGGCTGCGGAGATCCTTCCACCGGTGAGCTTGCCGCAGTGCCATCCGGGTGTGATGAGCGGTCTTGCGAGCCACCTTCAACAGATCCCGGTACGCATCACGGCGGCGCGCGCCCCGGTGGTTTCGGATGTTCATACAACGACGCTTGGCGCGGAGCCGGTGATCGTGGAAAACGATCTTGTGACGCCGGGACAACCGGCGAAGGGTTCGAGTGAGGACCCGAATCGCGTCGGACAGCAACTGGGAATCGGTCGGATAGGGGATGTGACTCTCCACCGCGGTGGCATCGGCTCGGATCTTGCGGCCCCGTTCCAGTACCTCGCGGTCGGCCCAACCGACCAGGAGTCGGCTGATCTGTTGTCAAGTGGAAGCTTGGATGCGACTGATGTTCTCCTGCAGGCAGGAGGCGCTGGAGGACCAGTGGTAGGGTAGGCGGGCGAAGCCACGGAAACTCTGGGAGTCGCTCAAGAGAAACGCCAACTTGGCGTAGGAGAGCTGATGCCAGTTCTTGAGGAGGGCCGAGCGCAGCACCTGCTCTGTGGAGAGACCGGGAGCCCCCTGGCCGGAACTGCCGGTGTCACACAGATCGTTTAGAACCAGCTCCAAGATCGAAGGGTTGTCGTCCAAGATCTTGGAAACGGCCCTCAGTTCCTAGGAGGCTGTCCGAGAATGCGATTTTCCCCCCAATAGATATTCCTAAGGTGTGGGATTATAAGGAGATTAGGTTTTTACAAATCGGGATTTTTCGAGTTCTCGGACAGGCTCCTAGGCGAATCGGTGATCGGGCCAGAGGCCGGAAAGCGGACGCTGGCGTTGCAGTTGTCGACGCATTGTTCAAGCCCTCGGTTTTGTGTAAGTCCGTTGTTGTCTGTTATTTGGTACCAATAGACTAACAAATGACTATGATAAAATCGAGGCTTGAAAATGCCTCCGTACTCCTTATTTCCCAATAACTTACGGATTTCCGGATGGAAACTAGCTGCCAAGTGCCAATCGCCCGTCCCGGACGATACATCGTGACCCGACAGACACCGTCGCACCCGGACAGGTCAGATCCATATTCAGGGTGGATTCATTTTTTCCGCCCAGGTACCTGTTTTCTCCCAAAGCAAGGAACAGCATCCCCGATTGACATTCATCCACGGATATCAGTCCCGTTGGGGCGTGGATAGCCGGGTTCACCCCAATCCCGATGTGGCTGATTCGATCACGGTGGCCGGAATGCGTGCCGATGTAGTCCGTAAAGGACTTGGGGCTGTTGGCCGCCGTAATTTCAGAAATACGGCCGTCCGTAAAGGTAAGGGTCAGGTCATGGACGTTTCTCCACCGTTCAATGCGAATGGAGCCCTGAGCGGTGGTTTCCGGTACGGTAAACGATATCGCACCGAACGGCAGGTTCAGGACGAGACTATCGCTGAGGCGGCCATCGTTCTCGAATACAGGTCTGCTGCCAAGCTGACACTTCAGGCGGCCACCCTTGGGAGTCCTGATTTCCAGAACGCTTCCGTTTTCCATGATCTGCTTGACGGTTCGTACATGCCTGTCCAATTCGATCATGTCCACGCCAATGGCATTCTCCATGGTGCGATAAATGTCCTCTCTTGGGACCAGGAGCTCATCCTGCCGCACCGCGCCTGGATGCGCGATCATGCAATTGGGAACGTGGCTGGATTCTTGTTGGTATAAAAGCACTCCTACAGCCTGGTTCCATGCCTGGAGTCGCTCGGAAGGACAAGATTCGGTCAGTAGACGCCAGTCACGCTCGATGACGACGGCGGCAGTGGCCCTGGTAGCGAGGTCCAACAGAAACGGTGACGGACGTCGAAGCCACTCGATGGGCAACGTCCGAATGCGTTCCGCCTCGTGAGCAATGGAGGTGACGTTGAGGCATGGGACCGCCTCAGCTCTCTCTACGGCGAGCGATACGGCTTCGACACATTTCCACATGGCAGCGTCGCCGCGGATTTCAACGAACTGCCCCGGCTGTATGTCCAGGCCGGCGACGGCCATGTCCGCCAGTTTCTTGTAGAGAGACAGCGAGACTACACTCCCTTGTCGCCGGGCCGAACAGTGAAATCCCGCCGGTCCCGGTAGAGGCGGGCGCGGTTCAGAACGAATTCGTCTTCGGTCGAATCCAGGTCGATCTTCATGCAGGGGGTGTAGGTCCAATACTTGTACTCCCCGATGAAGAGGTAGGTGAACGACTTGCTGAAAAACCTGCCGTCGATCCCCTCGCCGTTCCGGACTCGCTCACAGAAGGCATCGAGCAATGCCTGCTGCTTGTCCTTCCTGATGAGAACGTATTCGTGAGGCCAAGTGTTGCGGTACGTGGTCGCTTCCCGCCACGGCGCCGCTGCGATCAACTCCGGCAAGCTCAACATGAACACCTCGTTGCTCCTATGATCCAAGTCACGTTCGATCTTGCATGTTCAGTTTGAACTGCGACTATTCTTGAACGCTACTCGGCGGAATCGGCAATTGGAAATTCGGCCTGCGAGTCCCAGATATCTGGGCATCGACCCCGGCGACTACCCATCGGGATCTGCGTGCTATACAGCAGTGGACTTTTTATTTGGCTTGCGACGTGGGAAGGTCACCAGATTCTTGCCACGCTGATTCTGACGTTTGACGATGTCGTCGAATATGGCATTCGTGTCATGGCTCAACTGCGCCGCGTACTGCTCGCGGAGCTTCCGTGTCTCCTCGACGATCGGATCGCGTTTCATTCCGGTGCCTCCATATATCCGTTGACCACAACAAACAATGGCTCCCAATGAAGGAGTCCGCCAAATTCGTCGTGATTCGTTCACGTCGCCGGCCGGACTGCCTTGACCAGTTCGCGAATATGCTCGGGGGTGGTCCCGCAACAGCCTCCGATGATCTTGATGCCCATGTCGGCCATGCGGCGGAAGCGTTTCGCCATCCAGCGCGGCTCTTCGTCGTAGACGACCTTCATGTCGACCAGTTTGGGGATGCCGGCGTTAGAGTGGACCACCAGGGGCTGGTCGGTCAGGTCCCGCATGATGTCGGAGATCTCCACCATTCTCTCGATGCCGTTTCCGCAATTGGTGCCGATCACATCGGCACCTGCAGTGTGCAGCTTGAGAACGGCCTGCTCGGGCGAAACCCCCATCATGGTGAAATAGCCGCGGGGACCCTTGTCGAAGGTCATGGAGACCAGGACCGGGAGGCCGGTGGCCTCTTTGGCGGCTTCGATGGCCAGCGTCGCCTCTTCCGCCGCGGTCATGGTTTCGGCCAGGATGGCGTCGGCTCCCCCCTCGGCCAGGGCGGCGGCCTGCTCGGCGAAGGCTTCGAACATTTCCCGTTCGGTCACGTCACCCAGCGGCTCCACGAATTCTCCGGTGGGTCCGATGGAGCCCACGACGTAGCAGTCCTCGCCGGCGCCTTCTCGAGCGAGTTGGGCCGCCAGTTTGTTGAAGCGGTGAAGCTGGCCGCCGTAGCCGTACTTCTTGAGCATGAAGCGGTTGCCGCCGAAGGAGTTGGTGAGCACCATCTCCGATCCCGCCTCGGAGTAGGCGGCGGACATTCCCCGGACGATGTCGGGATGGTCGGCGTTGAAGGCCTCGGGACAGCCGCCCGGCTCCAGTCCGTGCTTCTGGAGGTAGGTGCCGGTGGCCCCATCCGAGATGAGGGGTACGTCTTGGGCTAAACGGCTCAACAGCGGCATCCGGGGCATAATCGGTTCAGGATAACCGGATTTTTCGAATGGCGTGCAGAAATCGACGGCAACGGTGGTTTCACCCATCCCGTGGACGACACGGCAGCCCGACTTGACACCCCTCGGGGGCGGGGATAGCGTGACCGCACTGGGGGTGCCGCCATGGAAATACGTGAGGACTTGCGTGAATCGGTCCGAAGTTCGTTGCCGGAGTTGTCGGAAATTACCGACGGCACCCTCCGGAACCTGGTGGTGGACGCCTGGGCCTACTGCCTGGGTCAGAGCTCCTTCCGGTCCATCGACGAGATTCGGCCCTCGGGCAACCCCGATACGCCCACCCTCAAGGGGGGCACCCAGACCGACCACATCCGGGGCGTGACCCGCCTGGCCCTGGCTCTGGGCGACACCCTCAAGGAACAGTTTCCCCAACTCCCCATCGACCGGGACCTGCTGGCCGCTTGCGCCCTCTGCCACGACGTGGGCAAGCCCTACGAGTTCGATCCCGAGCGGCAGGCGCGCTGGAGCAGCCGGCCCGCCGCCTCGGGCTGGCCCCCCATCCGTCATCCCCAGTACGGAACTCACGTCTGCCTGACGGTGGGACTGCCCGAGGAGGTCTGCCATGCCGCCGGTTGCCACTCGGGCGAGGGCGAGCTGGTCCGCCGGTCACTCCACGTGACCATCGTCCACCACGCCGACTATGCTTTCTGGAGGCCCCTGGAGGCGGCCGGTCTGCTGGATTCGAATTGAAGCCGACCATTCCGTGCAGCGCCTGGAAGTCGCACCGGAAGGGTCCGTTGGATTTCGGAGGGAACAGGTGATGCCGACCCGCGTTTGGCCTCTTTTGCTCCTGTTGGCTCCGGTCGCCGGCTGTGTCCTGGACTCGGTCCCCGTGACGAACCGTCCGGCGAGCCAACCCCCGGTCCCGGAAGCCACCTATCGGCTGACCTTCGGATTGAAGGACGCCTCCCCGGCCGCGTGGGACGGCCGCCTGGTCCTCTCCCCGGGACAACGGATTCAGGCGCTTCCCGATCTGCTCCGGGATCACAACATCGCAACCGGCGAGGACGCGGTATTTCCCAACGACTATGTCCGCACCGGCTCCAGTTGGGTCGTGAGCTCGCGGAAAGCCTGGATGCGGGATCCCAAGGCCTACCAACTGGAATATCCCAGCATCCTGGTCCAGGTCTGGGAGAATCCCTCGCAGGGACCCGTCCGGATCGAGACCGTCCGGGGCGCCTTTTCCTTCTTCCCCCGGGAACTTCCCCCATTCTCGACTGCCGAGTTCCTGGACGGGGGCGTGCTGGTCGAGGCCGTGCCTTCACCCCTGGCCGTCGACTCACGGTACGCGGGACAACAGGACTACCCGGCGATCTGGGCCGCTTCCTCGGGAGAGTTCTGGGTGGCTTGGCAGGAGTACGAGAACGACTCCGATTCGGTCTGCGTCCGGAACCTTGCAGGGGATTCCTGGGGGCCGACGCAGGTGCTGGCGGCGGAGTCGGACGTGTTCCGGACGGCGGTGGCGGAGGACGACTCCGGGCGGGTCTGGGTGGTCTGGTCCATGCAGGTGGACGGCAATTGGGATCTCTACGGCCGATCCCATGAGCGGGGCCGCTGGTCCGGACTGGAACGGCTCACCGAGGGCGCGGGTCCCGACACGCATCACAGCCTGGTGCGGGACGCCTCGGGACGCCTCTGGCTGATCTGGCGGGCCGTCCCGGGAGACCGGGCGCAGATCATGGCCCGGAGCTTGGAGAAGGATCGCTGGTCGCCGCCCCGGCAGATCAGCACGGGGGATTCCGCCGCGGGCAACAACTGGTGGCCGGCCGCCGCGGCCGGACCCGGCGGCACGCTGGCGGTGGTCTGGGACGGTTACGCCTCGGGGAGTTACGACGTCTATCTGCGGGTCTGGTCCTCGGGCCAGTGGAGGCCGGTCCGGACGGTGGCCGGGACCGCCCGGTTCGAGGCCAACCCTTCGGTCACCGTGGGCCCGGGAGACCGGATCTGGGTGGCTTGGCAGGAGTCGGGGGTCGAGTGGGGCAAGGACTCGGGCCGGCTGTCCCGGGTGCAGGGGACGCAGCTTCGCGAGTCCAGGGAGATTCGGGTTGTCTGCCTGGACGGTGAGCAGCGGCTGGCCACGGAGGGGTCTCTCTCCACGATCTTCATCGGAGACCTCTGGGAGATGCCCCACCTGGAACTGGGGCTCTCCGGAGAACCCTGGCTGCTGGTCCGCAAACTGTACTTGCGGCAGCCCGACATCCGGGAGGTGAGGGGCCGGCTGGGACCCGCCTACTACCCGCGCTGGGACATACACCTCACCCGATACCGGGGCGACCAATGGAGCGCGCCGATCCGTCTGGCACGCAGTAGCGGCCGCAACGCCCTGATGCCCTCCGGTTCCAGGGCCCCGGACGGCGCGTTCTGGCTCACGTGGGCCACGGACCACCGGAACACCAAGACCTACATGCAGCAACACAACCAGGTCTTCCTGGCCAAGCTGCAGCCTCCGGAGTCGGAACCAGCCGTCTCCCTGGTTCCCGCCCCTCCGCCGGCGGAGGATCCTCCGGTCCCGCTCATCCATCCCGACGAAGAGGAAGAGTTGGACCGAATCCGCGCGTTCCGGGTGGAGCATGGGGACAAGACCTACTCCATCTACCGGGGAGATCTGCACCGCCACACCGAAATCTCGGTGGACGGTGCGGCGGACGGCACTCTCCTGGATGCCTACCGGTATGCCGTGGATGCGGGTGGGTTGGATTTTCTGGGAGTGAGCGATCACACTCACCACGTCGACGAGCCCTACACCTGGTGGCGGAGCCAGAAAATCGCCGACCTCTTCCAACTGAAGGATTTCGTCGCCTTTTACGGCTACGAGCGGTCGCTCAGTTACCCCAGCGGCCACCGGAACATCTTCTTCACCGAACGGGGGAAGCCCATCCATCCCATCCTGGCGCCTGAGGAACGGGGGCAGGAGGGCGCCGAGCGGCTCTTCTGGCACCTCCGCCGCCACGGGGGCACCTCCATCCCTCACACCACCGCCAGGTCCAACGACTGGCGTGACAACGACCCCGAGGTGGAGACCCTGGTGGAGATCTACCAGGGCCTCCGGGACACCTACGAACACGCCGGAGCGCCCCAGCCCGGAACCTTGAAGGCCCGGGACGCCGAGGACCATCCCGGCTATGTCTGGAACGCTCTGGCCAAGGGGTACCGGCTGGGATTCATCGCCTCCTCGGACCACCATTCCACCCACATGAGCTACGCGAACCTGCTGGCCGAGAGCCTGACTTTGGAGAATTTGATGGAGGCGATCCGGAGCCGTCGAGCCTACGCTTCCACCGACAACATCATCCTGGACGTCCGCTTTGTCCACGATGGCGGCGAGCATCTCATGGGCGAGGAGTTCACCGTGTCCGGACCGCTGCGCCTGAAGGCGAGGGTGGTGGGGACCGATCCTCTCCACCGCGTGGACATCATCCGGAATGAGGCCGTCGTCTACCAGGTGTCTCCCGGGGAGGAGCAGGAGATCTCCTTCGAGTACGTGGACGCCGACGCGGGGCCCGGCGAGCACTACTACTACGTGCGGGTCCTGCAGCAGGACGGCATGGTGGCTTGGAGCTCTCCCGTCTGGGTGACCTACCAACCGTCCGAGCAATGAGCGGCCTGGCGCAGCGTTTTCTTCCCCCGGTCCTGATCGGCCTCCTGGTCTGGTTCGTGCCGCCTCCGGACGAGGTCCAGCTCCAGGCCTGGCGCCTCCTGGCCATCTTCCTGGCCACCATCGTGGGGATCCTGGCCAAGACCCTGCCCTTGGGCGCCATGGCGATGCTGGGGCTCATCGCCTCCATGCTCACCGGAGTCCTGAAGCCGGACGAGGCGTTGGCCGGCTTCGGCTACCCCGTGGTCTGGCTCATCGTGTCCGCCTTCTTCATCTCCCGGGGATTCCTGGTCACCGGCCTGGGGCTGCGAATCGCGTACCTGTTCATGGCGGCGGTGGGGAAGAAGAGCCTGGGGCTGGCCTACAGCATGATCGGAGTCGATCTGGTCCTGGCCCCGGCCATCCCCAGCAACACGGCTCGTTGCGGCGGTGTGATCTGCCCCATTCTGCGGTCCGTGGCCGTCTCCTTCGGAAGCCGTCCGAACGACGGCACCGCCCGCCGGCTGGGAGCGTTTCTGATCAAGGCGTCCTATCAGGGAGGCGTCGTGGTCAGCGGCATGTTCCTCACCTCCATGGCGGGCAATCCCATGGCGGCCGGGCTGGCCGCCGGGATGGGAATCGAGATCGACTGGACCACCTGGTTCCTGGCCGCCCTGGTTCCCGGACTGCTGTGTCTCGCCGTGGGCCCCTGGATCCTCTACCGGATCTATCCTCCCGAGATCACCGAGACGGCGGGCGCCGCCCGGATGGCAAAGCGGAAGCTGGAGGAGATGGGACCGCTCAAGCCGTCGGAACGGATCATGCTCGGCACCTTTGTCCTTCTCCTGATCCTCTGGATCTTCGGCGGCAAATTGGGAATCAGCAGCGCCGTGGCGGCGCTGACCGGACTCGGCATCCTGCTCCTGACCGGGACGTTGAGGTGGAAGGACATCCTGGGGGAGAGGGGAGCCTGGGACGCGCTCGTCTGGTTCGGAGTGCTCATCAACCTGGCCAGCCACCTCAACTCGATGGGTCTGATCCCCTGGTTCGGAGACCAACTGGCCGCCGTC
>JAJDTT010000093.1 GCA_022827025.1 Acidobacteriota bacterium | reverse complement strand
CCCGGTCCGGCGAAATCCTGCGTGAAAAGGAGTGGGGGTGTCCTACCCCCACTCCCACGGGGGGACTAAAAGTCCCCCTTCCTATTCGCCTAACTCCGGCCCCGCCGGAGACCAGCGAAGGCAACCGTGGCGAAGAGGGGGACAAGAATGTCCCCCCTCCGGGGGGGCATGTTTTGCTCAGACGATGGGAGGGTCGGTCCTTCCGTACGTTTTCGGGCTGGGGGTGGGGTGAGGAAGAACACGGGCGGGGAGAGCCGATGCGGCCGTCCGGTTTTTCTTGAATGCGAGGTCGTAAGACGGCGCCAAGGATGACGCCGCTCCTTCACTTGCAACATGGATACTCCAGACGTTGCTCCTTCGCGGCGGCTAGAAACCGCCGTTCCCGTTCGGCGATTTGAAACCGCCGCTCCTTCGATTGACCGGGGACCCCCCAGGCGTTAGTCTCTGGCGTACATTTCATCCGGCTCTTGGCGGACATTTCGCAGGGTAGGAGCGATTGAATTCCCGGTCGACTTCCCGGACAGCGTCGAGAATTGATCTGACACGCCAGTTTCTTCTCCCGGGACTCCTCGCATTCGTGTCGATTTCGGCCCTGTCGGGTGAATCTCCCAGTTGGCGGGACCACCTGTCCCAGCCCGACCACGAGGTGAAGGTCCGGATCGACGTCCGGGTGCCCATGCGGGACGGCGTCGAGTTGTCGGCCGATGTTTACCTCCCCTCCAAGGAGGGGAAGTGGCCCGTCATCCTGGAACGGACCCCCTACGACAACAGTAGAAACTTCTACGTGAACAGGGCCCGGTACTTCGCCCGCCGGGGTTACGCCTACGTGGTTCAGGACTGCCGCGGGCGGAACGACTCCGACGGCAAGTGGTACGCCTGGTCCCACGAGATCAACGACGGAAGGGACAGTCTCGACTGGTGCGGGACGCAATCCTGGTCGGACGGCAATGTCGGCATGAACGGGATGTCCTACATGGGCCTGGTCCAATGGATGGCCGCCCCCACCGGATCTCCCTATCTCAAGACCATCATCCCCCAGATGGCTCCGGCGGACTTCTACCTCTACGGGATGAACTACACGGGGGGCGCCTTTCAACTGCACATCAACCTGCCCTGGGCCATGGGCAACAGCTCCAGGACCCGGCAGCCGCTCAGCTTCTACGACTGGGACGAGCTCTTCCGCCACGTGCCGATCCTGACCGCGGACGAGGAGGCCACCGGCCGGGCCATCGACTTCTACCGGGACTGGGTGCGCCATTCGAGTTGGGACGACTTCTGGAAGAAGATCGGCAACTACGGCAAGTTCGGCAGGATGGACCTGCCCATCCTGCAGATCGCCGGCTGGTGGGACATCCACGGCGTGTCCCTCTTCGCCAACTACGAAGGCATCCAGGCCGAAGGAACCGAGCGGGCGAAGCGGCTCCAGAAGGTCCTCATGGGGCCCTGGGTGCACACCGAGAAGCCGGGGCAGAAGACCGGCATCATCGACTTCGGCGAAGATTCGGTCGTCGACCTCTACCAACTCTGGCTGGGTTGGATGGACCGCTGGCTCAAGGGGATCGGCAACGGCATCGAAGGCCTGCCGCCGCTGCAGCTCTTCATCATGGGCAGGAACGAATGGAGGGAGGCGGACAAGTGGCCGCTGCCCGAGACCCGCTGGACGCCCTACTACCTTCACAGCGAAGGCCGCGCCAACACGCTGTTCGGGGACGGAGTTCTGGACGTCCGGAAACCGGACGGCGAACAGCCGGCGGACTCCTACGTCTACGATCCCGACGACCCGGTCCCCCTGGTGACCGGAATCCGGGACGGATCCCATCCTCCCGCCGACCACCGGCCCATCGAGCGCAGGGATGACGTGCTCGTCTACACGAGTCAGCCGATGGAGAAGGAACTGGAAGTCACCGGACCGGTGAACGCCAGGATTTACGCCAGCAGCTCCGCCTTGGACACCGACTGGACCGTCCGGCTGCTGGACGTCTTTCCCGATGGCCGGTCGGTCAACCTGTGCGAGGGGATCCTGCGCGCCCGCTTCCGGGAATCGTTCGAAAAGCCGGTCCTGATGACGCCGGGCACGGTTTACGAGTTCGACGTCAAGATGGGGGTGACGGGCCACGCCTTCCTGCCGGGCCACGCCATCCGCATCCAGGTCTCCAGCAGCAACTTCCCCCGTTTCGACCGCAACCTGAACAACGGCGGCGCCCCCGGAATCGATCCGGAGATCGTGGTGGCCACCCAGAGGGTCTACCACGACCAGCGCAACCCGTCCCATATCCTGCTGCCGGTCATCCCCCCCGAGAACCCGGAATGATCCGCAACGCAGGAGGCGGCTCAAACCCCGGCAACCGAAAATTCGATCCGATCCTCTTCGAGGTGATTCGAAACGCGCTGGTGGAGGCTACCGAGGAGATGTCGGTCTCCATTCAGCGCAGCGCCTTCTCCACCAACGTCAAGACCCGGCTCGACTATTCCTGCGCCTTCGTGGACTCCCGGGGCCGGATGGTGGCCCAGGCCTTCTGCCAGCCGGCGCACCTGGTGACCATCGGCCGCCTGGTCCCGCGGGCGATCCGGGAGTACGGCGCCGGGAACCTCCAGCCGGGCGACATGCTGGTGGTCAACGACCCTCACCGGCAGGCGAGCCACCTGAACGACATTTTTCTCATCGCCCCGTTTTTCCACCGGGGGGAGCTGGTGGGCTACCTGAGCAACTGCTGCCACCACGTGGACGTGGGCGGCGGCGCTCCCGCCAGCATCGGGGCCTTTCGGGAGATCTACCAGGAGGGAATCATCCTCCCCGTGGTGAAGCTGGTTTCCCGGGGTGAGGTCCATCCCGGCCTCTGGAAGATGATCCTGGCCAACGTGAGGGCCGCCAAGGAGGTGGCCGGCGACCTGCGGGCCCAGATCGCCGCCAACAACATGGGAATGCGGCGGCTGACCGCGCTGTTGGACCGGTACGGGAAGGAGACCCTCGACTTCTACATCGAACGGCTGCTGGAGTACACGGCGCGGAGAATCGAAGGGGAGCTGGAAAACCTGCCCCAGGGCACGTACGAGGCGGAAGGATGGCTGGATGACGACGGCATCACGGACCGTCCCGTCCACCTGAGGGCCAAGGTCACCCTGAAGGACCGGAAGATCGCCTTCGACTTCACGGGAGCGGACCCGCAGCGGTCGGCTCCCATGAACAGCAACCTCACCCAGACCTTCACCGCCTGCGTCTACGTCCTGAAGTGCCTGGTGGATCCGGACATCCCGGTCAACGAGGGCTTCTACCAGCCCATCGAGGTGATCGCTCCCAAGGGGTCGGCCCTGAACGCCCGCCACCCGGGCGCCATCGTGGGCGGATGGGAGGTTTCCATGCGCCTGTGCGAGGTCCTCTTCAAAGCCTTGTCCACGGCGGTCCCGGACCGGGTCCCGGCCGGAACCAAGGGGATGATCTGCCATGTGGGGTTCGGCGGAGAGGATCCCCGGACCGGGGACTACTACACGTTTCTGGAAACCTTGGCCGGGGGGTACGGCGGCCGGAACCGGTCCGACGGGCCCGACGCCGTCCAGACCCACATCCAGAACACCCAGAATGCGCCCATCGAAGAGACGGAGCTCAACTATCCGGTCCGCATCACCCGCTACAATCTGATCCCGGACTCGGAGGGCGCCGGACGCTTCCGCGGCGGTCTGGGGCTCTGCCGGGAATACGTCTTTCCGGAGCACGAACCCGTGTTCACGACGCTGGCGGACCGGGCCAAGTTCCCCCCCTGGGGACTGTTTCAGGGTAGGGACGGGCAGCCGGCACGGTACCTGTCCATCTCCAACGGGGACCCGAGGAAGCTGCCCTCCAAGGGAACGGCTCCGGTGGGACTGGGTGAGCACGTCCGGGTCGAGACCTGTGGCGGCGGGGGATACGGGCCGCCCTGGGAGCGGGATCCGGAACTGGTGCTTCGCGACGTGCGCGAGGAGAAGATCAGCGCGGCCCGGGCCCGCGACGCCTACGGAGTGTCGGTCGACACGGATCGCTGGACCGTCGACCTGGCCGAGACGGAACGTCTGCGCCGGCAGTTGAAGGACAGAGGAAGCCGCGAATGAAGACCCGATTTCGAGTGGGCGTCGACGTGGGGGGCACCTTCACCGATGCGGTGCTGATCTCGGAAGAGACCGGAGAGATCCGGACCGCGAAGGTTCCTTCGACTCCCGGCGATCCCGCCGTCGGCTTCGTCAACGCCGTGGACCGGATCCTGAAGGACGGGCTGGAGCCCGATCAGGTGTCCTACCTGGTGCACGGCACCACGGTCGCCACCAATTCCCTGATCGAGGGGAAGACCCCCCGCACCGCCTTCATCACCACCCTGGGCTTCCGCGACATGCTGGAGATCGGACGCCAGGTCCGGCCCTCCCTCTACGACATCCATTTCGAAAAGGCGCGTCCCTTGGTTCCCCGCGACCTCTGCTTCGAGGTCCCGGAACGGCTGGACGCCGGGGGAAACGTGTTGCTGGCCCTGGACGAACACCGGGTGCACGAGATCGCCGCCCGGCTTTCGGTCGAGGGCGTGGTCTCCGTGGCCGTTTGCTTCCTGCACTCGTACCTCAATCCGGCGCACGAACTGCGGGTCGGTGAAATCCTGCGGGAACGGAACCCCGGCCTCATCATCTCCCTCTCTTCCCTCGTCTGCCCCGAGTTCCGCGAGTATTTCCGCGCCAGCACCACCGTCATCAACGCCTGCGTCCGGCCGGTGATCACCAGCTACCTGCGGGGGATCGAGCGTCGGCTGAGGGGAAAGGGGGTGTCCG
>JAJDTT010000029.1 GCA_022827025.1 Acidobacteriota bacterium | reverse complement strand
CGAAGAGGGGGACAAGAATGTACCCACTCCGGGGGGCTCGTGTTTTCGAAGGAGTGGGGGTTTTCCTACTCCCACTCTCACGGGGGGACTGAAAGTCCCCCCTCCTATCCGCCCAGCGAATGCGACCGCGGCGAAGAGGGGGACAGGATTGTCCCCGCTCCGGGGGCTCATGTTTTTCGAAGGAGTGGGGGTTTTCCTACCCCCACTCCCTCGGGGGGACTGAAAGTCCCCCCTCCTATCCGCCCAGCGAATGCAATCGCGGCGAAGAGGGGGACAGGAATGTCCCCACTCCGGGGGGCTCATGTTTTTCGAAGGAGTGGGGGTTTTTCTACACCCTCTCTCACGGGGGGACTAAAAGTCCCCCCTCCGGGGGACTGGGTGTCAGAACTTGTACGACGCGACCAGGTAGGTGAAGGTGTTCCCGTCCCCCGGCGTATTGGCCTTGAGATAAGGGCCGGGGAACATGTAGCCGATGCCGCCGCTCAGGTTCACGGCCTTGGACACCGGCACGGTGAACACGGCGTCCAGTTCGTTCCCGATCTTCAGGTCGGCGGCTCCTCCGGGCGGCGGCGCAACGGACAATGCCCCCGAAACGCTGTAGAGGGCGTCATTGCCGGTGACCAGCCAGAAGGAGTGGAAATCGAACTGCAGCCCGAACTTCGGGTGAGGCTTGAACTCGGCGCCGAGCCGGATGTTCTTCATATTGCGCCAGCCCACAAGGTCGTTGTAGCCGTAGAGAAAGTGGGCGGTGGGATAGATGTCCACAAAGCCCCCGACCCGGCCGTCGCTGCCATCCTCGTCCCCTGAGCCGAAGTTGTAGTGAACATAGAGTCGCGGGCTCGCTTCGGCATCGACGGAGTAGCCCAGCTCGGCGTAGTAGCCCCAGGCCTGGATTTCCGCACCGGCCAGGTCGCCCCGCTGCTGGACCAGGGCCATGTTGTAGTCCCAGGGGCCCAGCCCCTTGGCCCAGGCTCTCAAGCCCATGGTGTAGCGGTTGAGGTCGCCTCTCTGGTTCAACTCGTTGACGACGGATCGGGTCGACTGCCAGAGGACGTACGGTTCCAGGGTGGAACCGGGGAGCACGTTTTCGATGGCGCCATAGATGCCATGCAGGTTGTTCCCTTCCCTGGAGCGGTTGATTCGGACGGCGGGGTCGTTCTGAACCACTTGAGCCGAGAAGACGTCGAAGCGGACTCCGTCGCCCTGGAATTGGAGCTTTACGGCGTCGAAGGCCCGGGAGGTGTTGGTCCAATTCAGCGCGCCGATGAGGCGCTGATCTCCGTAGGCCAGGACCTGGCGGCCCACGGTCAACGCGACCGGCGATTGTTCATTGCCGATCCGGGCGTAGGCTTGCCGCAAGTCGAACCCGTCACGGAAGACTCCGATGTTCGACAACCCGTCGCGGATGCCCGGAGCGCTGGCGTCCTGTCCCTGAAACCCGAACTTCAGCCAGGAGGCCGGTGTGATCCCCAGGTCCAGGCGGGTCCGGATCAGACCGTATCCGTCGTCGTTCCCCTTCCGGTACCCCAGGCTCCGGCGGCCTTCGAAGCGGCCGCGGAGCTCGCCGGAAAGGGAAACCCAACTCGGAAGCTCGTTCCCCACGCGGCGTTCAGTCGCGGCCGGAGGCTGCTTCGCATCTTTTTCCTGATCGTCGCCGCTGCCGGGAGCAGCCGTCAACGACAGCGTCCAGACGACGCCGGCCAGCACAATCCGCCTGAGCGAAAAGGACGTATTCGACCTGTCCCGCAGACCGGGGACAGCCATGTCTCCATCTGTGTCATCTTCACGATACGACTGCGACGCGGGTCGGCAAGCGCCCAGGTGCGCGCGCCGCTGCGGCCGCGGCGTTTCCGTCAGAGCACCAGCAAATTTGAGAATTCCATCATCGAGAATCTTCATGGTTACTTGCGCGCCCTTCAGAATTTGCACCTTCCGGCGAAAAACCACCGGACTTCCGCCCGGTATCGGATTCCCCTGTAACAATACCGGAACCAGTCCTGCTATTCCTCCCCTTTCAAAGGCATTTACACGGCGAGGCCAGGAGCCTGCGCGGCAGAAATCAATCTACTGCGAAAGCGGAGAATCGGTCCATATCCGTGCGATTTCTCGGCGAATAGAACAACTATGCACCTCAAAATCGTGAAAATCTGGCCTCGATTCTCCACTTTCTCGCTACGATCATTTCTACCGCGCAGACTCCCAGGCCCCCGAACACCGGACCGAATTTTCCCCTTTCACTCCATTCTTTGCTGCCGTTTTCGATCCGGAGCTCGCTCGCCGGTCCGGGAATCCTCCAAATCCAAAACGACGGCGTAGTCTTCCCGGGCCGACCGGAGCGAAATCTTCTCGTTCTTCACGTCCCGCAGCACGGATTCGGGAGACCGCTCCAACGGGTCTCCCCATCCACCGCCCCCGGCTTGCCGATGATAAAGGACTTCACCCGCTCTCATCGTCGTAGAGATCATGACGGGGAGCACTTCCCGGCTGCCGTCCTTTCTGTAGAGGACGTTTATCGAACCTTTTCCCGATTTCCCGGAACACAAGCCGTAGGGCAGATGATCGCGCCGATCGGAACGAATTGCGAGATGGGTTTCGCCCTCCAGCAGTTCCCATTCCCGTTCCACGGCCAACCCTCCCCTGTATTTTCCAGGTCCTCCGGTATCACCCACCAGGCCGTAACGCCGAATCCGCACCGGGTATTCGGCTTCCGCCTGCTCCACGGGGATGTTGCTGGCCACGACGATGGGATTGCAGAGGCCATCGTTGCCGTCCATCCCCGGCCGGCCTCCCCAGGTGCCGGTGAGTGACTCGTAGTAGATGTAGGCAGACCGGTCCTGGTGCCGGCCACCGAAAACGACCAGGGTGTTTCCGCCCTCTCCGGCTGCCAGGATGCGATCGGGAAGCAGACCGGCCATGGCTCCGAAGATCGTGTCCACCATGCGAAATCCGGTGACGCCCCGCATGGAAGAGGCTCCCGGCATCACGACGTCCGCAACGGTTCCAGGTTCGGTGATGATATTCAGCGGACGGAACATCCCCGCCGTGTTGGGCACATCCCCGCTCATGGCGCATCGCACACACACGGCCACTGCCCCGCAGGTGAAAGAGCGAGTCGAATTGAGCGCTCCCCGGACCTGGGGATCGGTTCCTCTGAAATCAGCGGTGAAGGTGTCATCCTCTATGGTGGCGGTGACCTGGAAACGAACCCGGGGTCCGCCGACACCGTCGCTGTCCATGTAGTCCACGAAGGTATTGGTTCCGTCGGGCCAGGACGCGATCTCGGCGCGCATGAGCTCTTCCGTGTAGTCGATGAGATCGTCCCCACAGGCAGAAAGGGTCTCGGCGCCATAGCGAACGATGAGTCGCCTCACCGCCTGCTCCCCGATATTGCAGGCGGCGACCTGTGCCCGGATATCCCCCAGGGTTTTCTCAGGCACCCGGACGTTGGTGCGCAGCAGGGCGAAGATCGCTTCGTCCGGATCCCCCCGGTGATGGAGCTTGAGCCATGGGATGCGCAGCCCCTCCTGGAATATCTCCGTGTTGTCGCAGGCCGAGCTCCCGGGCAGTCTCCCCCCCAGGTCCAGATGGTGGGCCGTCGTCACGGCGAAGCAGACGATTTCACCTTCCCAGAAAACAGGTTTCACCACGTAGATGTCAGGAATGTGCATTCCCCCGCCGAAGGGATCGTTCATGATGAAGACATCCCCCGGATCCATCTTCAGGCCGTACTTCTCCAGCAGCGTTTCCATGGCGTGCGGCACCGAACCCAGGTGCAACGGTATGGTGACGCCTTGGGCGATCATCTCCCCGCGCGCGTTGCACAGGGAGGTGGAGTAATCCAGGCAGTCCCTGACGATGGTGGAGTACGCGGTGCGGTAAAGGGCCAGCGCCATCTCGTCCGCACCGGAGGAGAGCGCATTCTGAACGATTTCACGAGTGATGGGGTCGACCGTCGAGCGCATTTCTCAGACCGGCGAGTCTCCGATGCTCAAATCTCCGGGGAAGTCCTTTCCCCCGCACCCTTCTGGATGACCTGCACATCCACCTCGAGACTGGTTTCTCCGCCTCCCTGGCGGACGCCTCGGGTCGGCGAGACATCCTGGTAGTCGCGGCCCGCGGCGATTCGGACGTGCCGCTGGTCGACCAGACTCTGGTTGGTGGGATCGAAGCCGATCCAACCCAGGTCCGGCAGCAGGCATTCGACCCAGGCATGGGTGGCATTCCCGACAGCCTGCTCGCCGGGCCGGCCGGTCTCGCTCAGGTACCCGGAGACGTAACGCGCGGGTATCCCCCAGGACCGGGTGATGGCGATCATGACATGGGCGTAGTCCTGGCAGACCCCGCGGCCCGACTGGAGGATGTCGTCGATCGGGGATGCGGCCGACGTGCTGCCCGGCACGTAGCTGAAGTTGCGGTGAAGCTCGCGGGAGAGGCGCAACAGCCCCTCCAGGGGATCATCCGTGCGCTCGATGCCGTTTCCGGACACGAACTCGTCCAGCAGCGTTGACGGCCGCGCCAGAGCGCTGGGGCGAATGAAGTCCCAATGGTCCACGGATTCGCCCCAGGAGAGGAGCTCCCGCCAGGCGCCGGCGCCGAGACGCTCGGGAAGAGGCTCCGGGAATGCAGGTTCGACCGTCGACCGCGCGGTTATTTCCAGGCCATCGTGCTCGCGGTGGAGATAGAGAACATGACGGACGTTTCCGAAGCAGTCCGTTTCACCGGTCACGGAAGCCGATGGGCTGGTTTCGATTTCGAAATTCAGGAGTCGCTGGCCGCGGTCGCCTCGCGGCTTCAGGCAGAGCAACATGACGCACTCCCGGGCCGGGAATGCATACCGGTACCGGGAAACATGCTCGATCTCGTATCGGACCGTCCCGGTCATGGGATCAGCGCAGCGGCGAGTCCTCGATGGGGTAGTCGACATAAGCGGCCATGATCAGGCCATGGAGTTCCCGGCAATGCTCCCCGATCCACTGGAGGAGACTCTCGTGGTCCTCCCGGTCCGGCCAGGCATAGTGGACCAGAGCTCGCAAACGGCCGGCCAGGCGCCGGGCCAGCGCCCCCGAGTGAGCGGTGGGACCGGGGCCGATGGCGTCCAGTTCCGTGACTGCCGCATTGAGGGATCGATGGAGCGACCCGGGCAGTTGCGGATCCGTCACGAGCAGGTCCAGAACTTGATCCGGCTTGACGTCGACGCTGTGTCTTCGGTTATAGGCATCGAACGCCTGGCAGAAGCGCAGGAGACTGGTCCAGTCTTCACCCAAGGACGGGTCGATCCGCCGTCCGGCTTCGATTTGAGCCAGAAACAACGAGGCCGAGGATTGGACCCGCTCGATGGCTCGCCCCAACCGCCAGAAACGCCAGCCTTCATCCCGGTACATGGTCGCTTCGGCGACTCCGACGAAGGTGTCGACGTCATGCGCCGTGGCGACGTAGAAATCCTCCGGGGAGACCTCCCAGATCTTATGGATGGACATTTCCTGGAGCCGCAGGTAGGACAGGTTCAGACAGCTCCACATTTCGCCGCTGATACGGTTGCGCATCTGGCGGGCGTTCTCGCGGCCCATGGAGAAGCAACTGAATACCGAATCGGGATTCGACGTCTCGAAGGTGAGATCGTCGGCCAAGGTGTAGGAATCCGCCAGCGTATACGAGTCGACCAGCGGGTCTTCCTCGTCGTCCCACAGAAGCTCCAGGCTGCCCCCGGGCGGATTCCGGTTCAGACTGATGTAGATGCGGCTCCAGCCAAAGTGGATCTCCCGAATCGGGCGATCCACAAGAGCCTCGACCTGAAAACGCAACAGGCGGCAGAGATACTCCGCCCTCTCGAGGTAGCGGCCCATCCAATACAGGCCTTGGGCGTTACGTGAAAGCAATCTGGACCCCCAGGAGTCTGCGCGGTAGAAATGATCGTAGCGAGAAAGTGGAGAATCGAGGCCAGATTTTCACGATTTTGAGGTGCATAGTTGTTCTATTCGCCGAGAAATCGCACGGATATGGACCGATTCTACGCTTTCGCAGTAGATTAATTTCTGCC
>JAJDTT010000041.1 GCA_022827025.1 Acidobacteriota bacterium | reverse complement strand
CCCCATGTTTTTCTCAGGAGCTCCCCCACCGGCCCCGGTCCGGCGAAATCCTGCGTCAAAAGGAGTGGGGGTTTTCCTACCCCCACTCCCTCGGGGGGACTGAAAGTCCCCCCTCCTATCCGCCCAACTCCGGCCCCACCGGAGCCCGGCGAAAGCAACTGCGGCGAAGAGGGGGACAAGAATGTCTCCCCTCCGAGGGTGCCCCATGTTTTTCTCAGGAGCTCCCCCACCGGCCCCGGTCCGGCGAAATCCTGCGTCAAAAGGAGTGGGGGTTTTCCTACCCCCACTCCCTCGGGGGGACTGAAAGTCCCCCCTCCTATTCCGGCCCCACCGGAGCCCGGCGAAAGCAACCGCAGCGAAGAGGGGGACAAGAAAGTCCCCCCTCCGGGTGCCCCATGTTTTTCTCAGGAGCGCGGACAAAATTCTCGTCCTTGCCGGTTGCCGGCGCTGCCGAAGGACTGCGCTGGAATCCTGTATCCTCAAGTGACATCGATTTTCATTTTCTGGGAGATTGACGATGACAGATGCAGCAGCCCCGATCCGATTCGGGAACGCGGCCTACGGCTTCCGGGAGTACGGCTTTCCGGAATTTTTCGAGGCTTGCAGCCGGATCGGCACGCCGGCGGTCGAGATTGACGCCGGATGGTTCGATGAAGGCGAAGCCAATAACCGGGTTTCGTTGGACGCCACCGCCCGGGAACTCGACCAGGTGAAGGAACTGGCAGCGGCGGCCGGCGTGAAAGTGACTGCGATAGGAAGCGGGGCCGTGGTCGGCCTCGCGGGTGACGTCGCCGAGGATCGCTCCGCCGAGATCATGAAGGCGGTCGACATTGCCGAGGTCCTGGGCGCGCAAGTGATTCGAGTGTTCACGGAACACGATTTCACCCACTCCAAACACTACGTCCTGACCCCTGACCGGGTGACCGACGCGCTCTACGAGACGCTGGCCATTGCCTTCAACAAGTTGGGCGACTATTTGAAGGGCAAGGGAATTCGGGTGGGGATCGAAAACCACGGCGGCACCTCGGCCACCGGAGCCGGCCTCAAGAAGCTCCTGGACATGGTGCCTCACCCGGAAATCGGGGTGACCTTCGACCCCGCCAACTACGCTTTTGGGGGAGAAGATCCTTACCAGGCGTTGTTGGCGGTGCAGGATCGAGTCGTCTATACGCACTGGAAGGACGTCGCTCAAGCGCCTGACAAACCCAGGGGCGTCGAGTACCGGGCCTTCGGAGAGGGTGAGATCGACTGGGTTCCCATCATCGGCACGCTCTTGGACTCCTTTGACGGAATCTGGGCCATCGAGTACGAGCGCAAAGAGGCCAGTACGCTGGAAAATCTTGCCGAAGGCACCCGAAGATCGAAGCAGAATCTTGCAACGATCATCGAGCAGGTGAGGAACGCTTCATGATTCAGGTCCGAAACTGCACTCACGTTGGCATCAGCGTCCCCGACGTCGAGGAGGCCGTCCAATTCTACGAAAGGATCGTGGGGCTCGAGACGAGCGACCGCGACAACGGCGCCGCGTTCTTGCGCTGTAACAGCAACCACCACTGCCTGGCCATTTATCCGGGAGACCGGGCCCTGCATCACCTCGGTTTGGAAGTTGCCGGCGAGGAGGCTCTGGAGCGAGCTGAGCGCGAGTTGGCGGAACAAGGCTTCCGCCCCGAGCCGCGAGACTACCCCGAGCCAGGTCACGGACCGGGCCTTTGTTATCGCGATCCCGACGGAAACAGGGTGGAGCTTTATGCGGGGATGCAAACCCTGGATCAACCGCTGGAACCGCGTGAAGTCCGGCCGGTTCGTTTCGGCCACATCACGTTCATGACCGCCGACCTTCCGCGCTGCGCGGCGTTTTATACCGACGTTCTCGGACTCCGGGTTTCCGACACGGTGGACAACTCGGCCGTCTGGTTGCGGTGGAATCAGCAGCACCACGGTGTGGCCATCCTCCAGACCGGCCAGGCCAAGGTGAACCACTATGCCTATGACCTGGCCGACTGGGGCGAACTCAAAAAGGTCTGCGATCATCTCTGGAAAAACGACGTTCCCATCATCTATGGCCCCGGCCGTCACGGTCCCGGCCACAACATCTTCATCTACATTCCGGACCCCGCCGGTAATGTGCTTGAACTGACCTTGGAGTTGGACCAGATCTGGGACGATGAAACCTACCGGCCCCTGAACTGGACCAACGAACCCAAGACCGTCGATGTCTGGAGAGCACTCCCACAGCCCCCCTACATGATGGAAGGGGAAGGCCGTGATTTTACCGATTGGTCGACGGGCTCCCCCCTGATCGGCCGGGGCTGGAGCATTCCCGAAGTGGACGGCCACGAGATGCTCGATCCAGCAGCCACCGTGACCCTCCCGACCGCGGAAACCCCCGAGCTGAAAATCGAGATCCCGGCCTTTACGCTCAAGTTCGATAATCCTCTCGACCACGTAAAAGCCATGTTCGTGAGCGATCGGCGCTATCCCACGGGCGACGGCCTTTCCGTTTCCGTAGACCTCTGCGTCGAGGTGAGTGGGACCGAAGCCAACCCCTTCGGCGCGGATCCGGATAATCCCATGTTGGCAAACGGGGCCATCGCGTTGATCGACAACACCACCGGGGTGATATTGAACTTCGGGGCATCCAACCGGCGTATCATGGCGCTGCGCGAACATTTCCAGGTGAAATCACCCACGGGCAAAGATTCGACTCTGCCCATGATCGATCCGCTCCTGACGGACATCACGATTGAGCCCGGTTCGTGGCATCGTTACGAAATTCGTTATCAGCCGGGAGAGGACGGCTGGTTGGAAGCCGCTCCCGACCACGCCCAATGGCTGGTGGACGGCCGCGTCGTTCGCGAAGTCGAATGGGTCGCCACCATCGACCCGCCCTCGGCTCCCATCGTTCTGCCCGCCCGATTCCGGGTCCTCATGGCCATCTTCACCTTGCTGGACGATCGTCCCGACGGGAGGGGAGGCGTGGTGCCGGGACTCGATTCCCATTACCGGCACTCACTCTTCGGACAAGGGGTCACGGCCCGTTGGCGAAATTTGAAGGTCCTGACCTCCAGCCAAGCCGAGCACATCAAGACGTGAGCGACAAGCGCGCAATCGTCAACCGAACAGCAAGTCCCGTCAAGAAATTCTGTCGAACCGGCGCGACGTTGCTCCTTGGACTTGTGGCCGGCAACCCCATTCTCCCAGCCCAGGCTCCAATCCAGTTCGTCGATCGAAGCCGGGAGTCCGGCCTGAATCGTCCGATTGTTTACGGAGGCGTGGAGTCGCAACGCTACATCCTGGAAACGACCGGGACGGGAGTCGCCACCTTCGACTATGACCGGGACGGACAGATTGACATCTTTCTGGTCAACGGCTCCAGGTTGGACGCCGCCTCCAACAACCCTCCCTCAAACCTGCTGTATCGAAATCTTGGAAATGGACGATTCTCAGACGTGACGGCGCCTTCCGGTCTCAAGCGCTCGGGCTGGGGACAGGCGGTCTGCGTCGGAGACATCGACAACGATGGATGGACCGATCTTGCCGTGACCTACTACGGGGAGATCGTGCTCTACCGGAATCGAGGGAACGGCAGCTTTGAAAACATCTCACAGCGCTCGCGGATCGGCGGCCAGCGGCGTTGGAACGCCGGCTGCACCTTCCTGGATTACGATCGCGATGCCGACCTGGACCTGTTCGTAGCCAACTACGTGGACTACGCCGATGCCACCCGATACGAGCCCGGCTCCGGCGCCAACTGCATGTGGCGGGGCATCGCGGTCATGTGCGGTCCCCTCGGGCTCAAGCAATCGGCCAATATCCTGTTTCGCAATGACGGAGACGGCACTTTCAGCGACGTCTCCCCGGCCAGCGGCATCACCGCTGCCGAAGGGTTTTATTGCCTCATGCCGATCACGCTCGATTTTGACGAGGACGGCTGGACGGACATTTATGTCGCCTGCGATACCACCCCCAACATCCTTTACCGGAATAACCAGGACGGCACGTTTGAAGACGTGGGCATGATCTCGGGAGTGGCCCTCAGCGACAACGGAAGAGAGCAGGCCGGCATGGGAGTCGCGGCCGCGGATTACGATTTGGACGGACACCTGGATCTGCTGGTGACCAATTTCTCCGACGACACCTCCACCCTCTACCGCAACGACGGAAACTCCACTTTCACCGACACGACCTATCTGGCCAAGCTGGGGAAGGACACCCAATACTTGAGCTGGGGAACGGGTCTGGTCGATTTTGACAACGACGGCTGGAAAGACGTGTTTATCGCCAGCGGCCACGTTTATCCTGAAGTCGACCGGCACCCTTCTGAAATTACCTATCGGCAGCAACGACTGGTCTACCGGAATCAAGGTGACGGCAGCTTCAGTAACGCCTCCGGCCAAGCCGGGGACGCCATTGCCGCCAAAGCGGCCGGACGCGGCGTCGCATTCGAGGATCTGGATGGTGACGGGAACTTGGATATCGTCGCAATCAACCTGAATGACACCCCTTCGTTGCTGATCAACGAAAGCGCTTCAGAGAACAGTTGGCTCATCCTGGAACTGGAAGGTGAAAGCAGCAACCGCAGCGCCATCGGCGCGCGGATTCAAGTGGCAGCCGGAGGACGAGTCCAGACCGACGAGGTGCGCAGCGCCTCCAGTTACTACTCAAGCAACGGCCTGCGCGTCCATTTCGGCCTCGGCAAGGAGAGCCGGGCCGAGTGGATCGAGATCCAGTGGCCCAGCGGCAGCCGGCAAAGGTTTGAAGATGTCCAGGCGCGCCGAGTCATCGCCGTCCGCGAGGGAACTGGTATCCGGTGACGATCTACAGTGAAGCGCCCCAGGAAATCGCGATAGCGGCAGGTTCGGCATCTATGGCTTCCATGGGCTTCCGGAACCTTCCTGGAGGGTGAAGAGCCGGTCCGCTTCCACCCCTTCCCAGATCTCGCTGCCGCCGCCGGGCCAGTGGACGACGACCGCCTCGACCTCCTTGTCCCGGCCCAAGCCAAAGTGCACGCGGTGGTCGTTGGCGTTCAAGTAGCTGCCGTCGGTATGCGCGCGGCGCCATAGCGTGCTCTTGCCCTCGCGCAGCACTCCCACCCGGGCTCCCACCCCGTAGCGGTTGCTCTGCACCCCCTCCAGTTGAACCTGCAGCCAGTGGTGCCGCGACCCGGTCTCATTCAACAGCAACCGCACCGGTCCGTTGTTGTTGGTGACCAGGATGTCCACGTCACCGTCGTTGTCGATGTCGCCGAAGGCGGCTCCCCGGCTCACTTCCGACAGTTGCAGGGCCGCTCCCGCC
>JAJDTT010000311.1 GCA_022827025.1 Acidobacteriota bacterium | reverse complement strand
CCCATTTCCACTGCTCGGGCCGTTTGACCATTCCGGCCCGAACGGCATTGAGTTCCACGTAGAGGATGCCGTCCTGCACCGCTTCGAGTCCCAAAAGCTCCGGGTTCTTGAAACGATCACCCCAGAGATGCCCTCGCCGTCCAAACTTGCGGTTGAACCACGTGGCATAGAGTCCGTTCACGTTCGCCATCAGTTTGGACACGTCAAAGAGACGCTCATTGAACGCCTTCCATTTGACATCGGTCCAATCGGCGGTTTTCACCTCGGCCTTTGGTCCGTAAAGCTTACGGGCGCTCGCTTCCAACTCCTCTCGGGACAAAGTGCGGGGTTTCTCAAAATGGACGATGAAGTGAAAATGATTGCCCATGATCTGGAAAGCGGCCAGACGACACCGGTAGACGTCGACGTAGAACAACATCATGTCCAGAAGCTTTTGACCGGCTTGGTGGTTTTTGAAAGGGTACCAGCTGGGCTTGCCGGCGACTCGATTGGTGAGGTGATAGAAGGCGGCTTCTGAACTCTTGTGTCGTGCGGTTCGGGCCATGGTTACGGTCCTCAGTTATCCGGACTCGAAGGGGAGTCGGTTCGGGTTCGGGGTTCGCATCTCTGATAACAACAACGATTCAGAACCAAGAACGGCGAAGGAAACTTAACCGGAACAACAGACTGTCCCCTTCTCGCCTTTCTGCTCGTCCCCTTCTCGGCACTGATGGACAATCCCCCCAGTTTCTCGCGGGATCATGCCGGAGGCCCGGCGGTGGGGGACTTCTGAGTTGCGCGCGCGCCACACGAAAAAAGCCGGCACGAAAAACAAGCCGGCACGAAAAACAGACTGTCCCTTTCTGTGTGAGTGAGTGCGCGTGAGTTGGCTTGAGTTGCGGCCGGATCCTCTCGGCCGGAGAGCCCCGCCACATCCAGTCGGGCCTCAAGCTGTTGTTCTGAAGCGTGGGTCAGTCTGAGTCGCGGGTCAGGTCCCCACCGCGAGGGTCCGCATCCGGTTGACGGCCATGGCCACTTCGTAGCGGCGGGGCCGGGCCAGATTGCCTGCCTTGAACGGAGACAGGATATCCAGTCCCTCGGAGTCCAGATCGTCCATGAGCCGGGCCAGAGCCTGCTCCAGGGTCAGATCGTCCGGGAAGCAACGAGTGGCCATACGGTGAATGGCGTGTCCGATGGCCCGGGTCTGCGAGGAGTCCACTAGTTGTTCCAGGGCGGACAGATCGACGTCGGTGCGGCCGTAGGAGAGTTTGCGCAGTCCCCGGGCGTCGATCTTGACGGCTCGCCTGCCTCGGCTGGCATTGAAGCTGCGCGCCCGGGGACGGCGGCGAAGCACCCGCCCAAAGGCGTCGCCCCCCTCGGACCGGCGCCGGCTGGGCTGTGCCGCGACGATGGATCGGGCCTCGGCGCTGACGTCCAGGGGACGATACTCGTCCATCATCACCACCGAGTCGGCCACGTCGAAATAGTCGCCGGACCCGCCCATGACCAGGATCGTCGAGACGCCGTAGTCTCGATACATCTGCCGGACCTTGTCGATGAAGGGGGTGATGGGCTCCTTGGCCTTGGCCACCAACGCCTGCATCCGGGCATCCCGGATGATGAAGTTCGTGGCCGAAGTGTCCTCGTCCATGAGCAGGAGCCGGGAACCCATCTCCAGAGCCTCCACGATGCCGGCCGCCTGCGAGGTGGACCCGGACGCATTCGCAGTGGAGAAAGTTTCCGTCTCCCGGCCCAGCGGGAGGTTCCGGATGAAGGGGGAGAGGTCCACCTTCTCCACGTAGCGCCCGTCTTCGGCGCGAATCTTGAGGGCGGACTCGATGGTGACCACCCCTTCCCGCCCGTCGCCCGGGATCTGGTTGTAGACGCCCCGCTCCAGCGCGTTCAGCAGGGTGGTCTTGCCGTGAAAGCCCCCTCCCACGATGAGGGTGACGCCCGGTTTCAAGCCCATTCCCCGGACCGGTCCGGCGTTTGGCCGTTCGAGTTGGATTTCCAGGTTCGGGGGAGATCGGAAATCGATCACCGGTCGTGCGGGAGTGGGAACGAGAGGACGATCGTCCACGCCGCTGCGCCGGGGCAGGGAGGATCCGTTGGCCACGAAGGCCACGAGTCCCCGCTCCTCGAGCTGGTTGCGGAGCGCCTCCTGATCTTCCACGACCTGGATCTGCCGCCGGAGCGGCTCGCCGGGAAGACGGGCGTAGAAGAGGGACCGCTGAACGATCCGGGGAAGTTCCGAAAGCAGCATTTCAGCCGCTTGGCGGCCACGGATCGACCGCCCGGCCGCGGGGAGACCTACGGTGAAACGCGCCTCCAGATATCCGCGGTGGATGACGACGCTGTTGGCTTCCAGGACCTCCTGGTTGCCACGATCGATCTCGAAGAGGCCGCTGCGTCCGGTTCCCCGGCGTCCCACCGCGGTGACCCGGATCGCCCCATGAAAGGCCCGGGTCAGAAAGTCGGCCAAGGCGATGCGCCGGATCCGGCTGGCGCTCAGGAAATCGGGAAAGCCGGCTCGGCCCGACTCCAGGCGCACGCTCATCCGTGAGGGCGCGGCAAACGGGTCCCCTTGAACATGGTCCACCGAGAGCCGGAACCCGCCCAGATCGTACTTTCCCCGGATGGCCCGGTAAGCCTTGTAGCCGCGGCCGTCGATCCGTCTGAGGATCGTTTCCAGATCCGCTCCAGTCGCCATCGGTGGTGACCTCTTCGAACTCTCCTGCCGCCCGCTGCGGCCGGCCGATCCCGCCGCCCGGGCAACCCGCGAACCCACTGTACCCGCGCGTTCCGGGTATAATCCACCCGGTTCGGCGGCGTCTCCACGGGCATGATATATGCGTAAGCAGGAACTCCCGGTGAAAGTCTCTTCAAGCACCGGCCGTACGCCCTGCGGGGTCTTTTCCCGGGCGCTGGGCGTCGTCCGGGGACTCTACGATTGGGTGCTCTCGCTGGCCGACCGGCGGTACGCGGCCGTCTTACTTTTCCTGATCGCCTTCGCCGAGTCGTCCTTCTTTCCGGTTCCTCCCGACGTGCTTCTCATCGCCCTGGCCCTGGGCGCCCCCGGCCGGGCCCTGGGTTTCGCGGCCATCTGTACCGCCGGTTCGGTGGCGGGAGGCGCCTTGGGCTACGCCCTCGGCCTGTACGGCTACGAGCTGGTGGGCCGGCCCATCATCGAGATCTACGGAGCCCAGAGTGCGTACCTGGAGGTCCGGACCCTGTACCGGGATTGGGACGCCGTCGCCATCTTCGTCGCGGGATTCACCCCCCTTCCGTACAAGGTCTTCACCATCGCTGCGGGGGCCTTCCGAATCGACTTCCCGACCTTTCTGCTGGTTTCGGCCGTCAGCCGGGGAGCTCGATTCCTGCTGGTGGGAGCCCTCATTTTTCGGTTCGGTCCCGGGGTCAAGCGGTTCATCGACCGCTACTTCAGTTGGCTCACCGTGGTCTTTGCGGTCCTCCTGATCGGTGGATTCCTGCTCCTGAAATATGCTATCTATTAGCCTTTCTCCTGCCTCGGGGCGTGGCGCAGTTTGGTAGCGCGCACGGTTCGGGACCGTGAGGTCGGAGGTTCAAATCCTCTCGCCCCGACCAGACACAATCTGGTTACCGAAGGTTTTTCTCAGCTTCGCCCGGAATCGGAACGGGCGAACCACGGGTGAATGTCATGGCTGCTCGCCGCTATCGTTTGACGGGCCGGGTCCAGGGGGTGGGCTTTCGGTATTTCACATACCGGTCGGCCCAGCGCCTGGGGGTGACCGGTTGGGTCCGAAACCGGGAAGATGGGGACGTGGAGGTCCACGCCGAGGCCAAGGCCACGACCCTGAAGGAGTTCGAATCTCAACTGCGGACGGGCCCGTTCTTTGCCCGGGTCCTGGGTTTGGAATGGAACAGCGTCTCTCCGGGCCCTTTCTTGAACTTTTCCATTGAGAGGTGAGCCGTGGAGGAATTGAAGCAGAAGATCCGGGAGATTCCTGACTTTCCCAAAGCTGGAATCCTCTTCTACGACGTGACGACCCTGCTGAAGGATCCTGACGGACTGCGTCAGTCCATCGATCTCATGGCGGCCCGTTATGCCGGTTCCGAGATTGACAAGGTGGTGGGGATCGAATCGAGAGGTTTCATCCTGGCGCCGGCCATCGCGACCCTTCTGCGAGCCGGATTCGTCCCGGTCCGGAAGCCGGGCAAGCTTCCCGCCAAGACCCTGGAGGTCGCCTACGACCTGGAGTACGGGCAGGACCGTATCGAGGTCCACGAGGACGCCATCGAAGCCGGGGAGCGGGTCCTCATCGTGGACGATCTGATGGCCACGGGCGGCACGGCCGCCGCCGCCGTCGAACTGGTCCGCCGCCTGGAGGGGAACCTGGTCGGCGCGGCCTTTCTGGTGGAGCTGGAGTTTCTTCAGGGGAGATCCAAGGTCCCCGGCGTCGAGATCTTCTCCCTGCTCAAATATTGATCGCCGGTCATCCCCGGTGGCACAGCGCAGTACCTCGAAAACCCGGGTCAGGCTTCCGGAACCGGGGCCGGTTCCAAGCGGTCGATTTCGGACTGAGCCTCCTCGGCCTGGGAACTGGTGGGGTAGTCGTTCGTGATCTTCCTGTAGTTCTCCAGAGCCTGCTCGACATTGCCCAGGGCCTCGTGGGTCCGGGCGATCCGCATCAGGACCGTCTGCGCCAGGACCTGGGGAGTGGGGTCTCCCAGGAGCTGTTGGAGGTAGGTCAGGGCCTCTTCGTGATTCTCCTCGCCGAGTGCGATGTCCGCCAGGACGTTTCGTGACAGGTTCCTGACATCGCTGTCGCCGCTGTTGTCCACCACCCATCTCAAATGTTGGCGTGCCTTCGAGGCGTCG
>JAJDTT010000277.1 GCA_022827025.1 Acidobacteriota bacterium | reverse complement strand
TGGAGAACGAACTGGACGAGATCATCGTCCAGCTTCCCCAGGACCAGGATCTTTCCGAGCAGGCGGCCGTGATCTCCGGGATGGTCGCCAGCACCCACCGGAACATCGACGATTTCTCCATCGTGGTTCCGGAGCGCCTGTTGGAACAGAGCCGCCAGACCCAACGGATCTTCAACCTGGTCATGGGCGCCATCGCTTCCATTTCCCTGCTGGTGGGTGGAATCGGAATCATGAACATCATGCTGGCGTCGGTCCTGGAACGGACCAACGAAATCGGTCTGCGCCGGGCGGTCGGCGCCCGCCGCCGGGACATCGGTCGGCAGTTCCTGCTGGAAGCCCTGGCCATCAGCCTCAGCGGCGCGGCGCTGGGCGTCCTGCTGGGCTCCTCGATCTCCAGCCTGGTCTCCACCTACGCCGGTTGGCCGACGACGATCACCGGCGTTTCCGTCCTGCTGGCGGTCGGGGTCTCGGCATCCGTGGGACTCGTGTTCGGAATCTACCCGGCCCGGAAGGCATCCCGCGTCTCGCCCATCGAAGCCCTTCGCTATGAATAGAGCTCCCATCCGCGACAACCCTGAACCACCCGCGGCAAGAGTCGCGGCGGCGCCAGGCCGGGACCGACCTTCCAACGTGCTGATTCGGGCCGTCGACCTTTGGAAGAGCTACCGCATGGGCACCCAGGTCATTCACGCCCTGCGGAACCTCAGCTTCCAAGTGGAAGAAAACGAGTATGTGGCCATCATGGGACCGTCCGGCTCCGGCAAGTCCACCCTGATGAACGTCATCGGCTGTCTGGACACCCCGACTCGCGGGCAGTACTTCCTTCACGGGAAACTGGTCAGCTCGATGAACGATGACGAGTTGGCCCGGGTCCGGAACCAGGAAATCGGCTTCGTCTTCCAGACGTTCAACCTGCTGGCCAGGGCCTCGGCCTACAAGAACATCGAGCTGCCACTCATCTACAGTCGCCTGCCGGCGTCACGGCGCCGTTCCAGAACCCGTGAGATTCTGGCTCAGGTGGAACTGGAGGACCGGGCCGGCCACCGCCCCAGCGAACTGTCCGGGGGCCAGCGCCAGCGGGTCGCCATCGGGCGGGCCCTCGTCAACCGGCCGTCGATCCTGTTGGCCGACGAGCCGACCGGCAACCTGGACTCCCGCACCGGCCGGGAGATCCTGCACCTCTTCGATGCCCTGCACCGAAAAGGCAACACCATCGTTCTGGTCACCCACGACCCCGGCATCGCCGAGCGCGCCCATCGCGTGATCGAGTTGCTGGACGGCAAGATCAAACGGGACGAGAAGCTACTCGGCCGGGACGGAGCAAGATGAACCGGTTCCGGATCGGAACATCCCGGTTCGCCAGAGATCACGATCGAGAATCAGGCGACGTTGCGGCGGGTAACGGCTTCGCGCAGGCCTTCCAGTAAGCCCTCCAAGTGCGCCATGCGCTCCCGGAGTTCCCCAATCTGCTTTTCCACACCGCCGATTCGGGACTCCATTCGGTCCATGCGCGCCTCGAACTGTTGGCGCGACGAGCGGTGCAGGGAGAGCATCACGCCGACGATGACGGCGGCGGGAATCCACTCGGCAAGTTCAGGCGGCATTCGTGTCTCCTATGGACAAGGATAGTATCCCCCAAGGCGGTTCGCCGACCTGGCGGGTGCGGAACGATGATGCCCGATTTCCCCATGCCGGTGAGGACCATGCGCCCGGTGCAGGAAACCAGCAGCTCGATGGCATGGTCGAAACCCTGGTCGAGACGGGGAATGAGAGCCGCGCCCGCCTCGGCCTCCGTCTCCAGGACTTTACGGGCCGTCTCCCTGGACCGGCTGGTCCCGGTTTTTCGACTCGGTGCGGTCTCAGCCTGCACGACCGGCCTCCCCAGGTTTCAAGGGCGCGGGGTTGGCTTCCCTGGTCAGTGCGTCGAGCCGGCGAAGGTGCGTCAACATATCCTTCAGCAGATCGATCTGCAACGCGTTGGCGCCGTCGCTCAGGGCCCGCTTCGGGTCGGGATGCACCTCCATGAAGAGCCCGTCGATCCCCACGGCCACAGCCGCACGCGCCAGATAGGGGATGAAGCCGCTCTCACCGGAGCTGGACCCGCCGGCTCCGCCGGGAAGCTGGACGCTGTGAGTGGCGTCGAAGACCACCGGCACGCCCAGTTGCCTCAGCCGCGGGAGGGATCGGAAGTCGACAACCAGGTTGTTGTATCCGAAGCTGGTCCCCCGCTCGGTGACGAGCAGGTCCCGGTTTCCCGTGCTCCGGGCCTTCTCGACCGCGTGAACCAGGTCTCCGGGCGCCAGAAACTGTCCCTTCTTGATGTTGACCGGCCTTCCCGTGGCAGCAGCCGCGACGATCAGATCGGTTTGACGGCAGAGGAAAGCGGGAATCTGCAAGAGGTCCAGAACCTCCGCCGCCGGGCCCACGTGCCCGGCTTCATGCACGTCGGACGTGACCGCGACACCCAACTCGCGGCGGATTCGTGCCAGGATCTCCAGGCCGCGGTCGAGGCCCGGGCCCCGAAAGGAGCGAATGGAAGTCCGGTTGGCCTTGTCGTAGGACGCCTTGAAGATGAAGGGGACGTCCAGAGCGGACGTGATCTCCCGGAGACGGGCGGCCACACCCAGGGCGTGTTCTTCGCTCTCGATGACGCACGGACCGGCAATGAGAAAGAAGGGTTGCCGGGCTCCGAGCCGCCATTTGCGAAAGTCCATCCGTTCCCTCACGGCGACTCCGGATCATACCGCAAAGAGGGAGAGAAAAAGGGTCGCACTGCGGCGGACCGATCCGGCAGACCGTAAGAAGTCCCCCACCGCCGGGCCTCCGGCATGATCCCGCGAGAAACTGGGCAGGATTGTCCATCAGCGACGCCCACCGCGTTGCCGCTGTCGAACGACTCGTAGGGGCGACCCTTGTGGTCGCCCTCCCCCGAACGGCGCCACCGTCCGCCGACCATTGCTTGGGCACTACCGAACCGGGGGGATGGAGCGGCGACTTTCTAGTCGCCGACTGGGATCGGCGTCCGGAGCGGCGTCCGGAGCGGCGTCTGGAGCGGCGGCGTCCTCGGCGCCGACTGGGACCGGCGTCCGGGGCGGCGTCTTTCAGGCGCCGACTGGGACCGGCGTCCTTCCGGGCGCCGGGCGTGGCGACGTGGAGCGGCGGCGACTCCGCCGGGGAACGATGCGACCCCGCAGGGCACCCACAAGGGGTGCCCCTACGCCCCCAACGCAAAAGGTAACTTTGGGTGGGAGGGCTTGGCCGCGGCGAATTCGGAGCCGGTTTGACGGGCGAGGAACCGCCCGCTCCCGTG
>JAJDTT010000317.1 GCA_022827025.1 Acidobacteriota bacterium | reverse complement strand
GAACCCCGTCCACCCATTGGGGATGATCCCGGTACCACCGCACCGTCTCTTCCAACCCCTCCTCGAAGGGAATCCGCGGAGACCATCCCAGCTCCAGCCGCAGACGGCTGCTGTCCACGGCGTATCTCCGGTCGTGCGCCGGCCGGTCGGCCACGAAGGAGATCAGGTCTTCAGACTTTCCCAGGATACCAAGGATACGGCGCGCCACTTCCAGGTTGGTGCGTTCCCCTTCAGCTCCGACGTTGTAGACGGTCCCCTCCCGGCCCTCGAGCAATATGGCCTCCAGGGCGCGGCAATGGTCCAGGACATGAATCCAGTCCCGGGTATACAGGCCGTCTCCGTACAAGGGGAGCGGTTCATCGTCCAGTGCGTTGGAGACCATCAGGGGAATCAGCTTCTCCGGAAACTGATAGGGACCGTAATTGTTCCCGCAACGCGTCGTCACGACACCCAGCCCATAGGTGCGATGGTAGGCCCTGGCCAGAAGGTCCGCGGCCGCCTTGCTGGCGGCATAGGGGCTGTTGGGGGCCAGCGGAGAATCCTCCGTGAACGTTCCGTCCCCGGACAGCGACCCGTAGACCTCATCGGTGGACACGTGGATGAAACGGGGAATCCCGTTGCGGCGGGCCGCCTCCAACAGATTCTGGGTTCCCAGGACGTTGGTGCGGACAAACGCGGAGGCATCCAGAATGCTCCGGTCCACATGGCTTTCGGCGGCGAAGTGGACTATGGCGTCGATGCCGGGATCCAGAGCCCCGGCCACCTGCTCGCCGGAAACGATGTCGCCCCGGATGAAGCGGTAGTCGCCGCCGGCCTCCAGGCCGGCCAGGTTCTGCAGATTCCCGGCGTAGGTGAGGAGATCGAAATTGACCACCCGAAAGCCGCGGCGACCCAGAATGTAGCGGATGAAATTCGAGCCGATGAAGCCTGCTCCACCGGTGACCAGCAATTTCATCCGAAGCCACCACTTGAGCGCGCCGAATCCCGTTCGTGTTCCCGGTCCGGTTGCCGGCCCACGTTTCTCAGTGGGTCATACGGGTGTTTCCGCACGGATTGTCAAGAATTGGCGAGCATCTCGACTTCAAGGCGCGCGGGCGCTCCGGCATCCGCCGCCACGAGGTTCGCGGCCCGCATCAGGGACTCGATGGTCCCCGCGTCGGTCCACCAGCCATCGATGACATTGTACGTCAACTCGTTCGACTCGATGTACCGGTTGTTGACGTCCGTAATCTCCAGTTCGCCCCTTTCGGAAGGCGAGAGGGTGTCAATGATGTCGAAGACCCGGTTGTCGTACATGTACACTCCCGTCACGGCATACGGAGAGGCGGGCCTGGACGGCTTCTCGGTGATGCGTACGACCCGGTCGCCGTTCAACTCCGGCACGCCGAAACGTTGGGGATCGGGCACTTTCTTCAAGAGGATCTTGGCGCCCTGGCCCTGCCGGAGAAAGCTGCGAACGAACGGCGCGATGGATTTTTCAAGAATGTTGTCGCCCAGCACGACACAGATCAGGTCGTCTCCGGCGAAATGCCGGGCCAGAGAGAGGGCGTCCGCGATTCCTCCCTCTCCCTCCTGATAGCCGAAGTGGATCTGTCTCAGACCGAACTCCTGGCCGCTGCCCAGCAGTCGGAGAAAGTCGCCCGCATTGTTGCCCCCCGTCACCAGCATGATCTCGTCGATGCCGGCTTCGACCAGCATTTCCAAGGGATAGTAGATCATGGGCCTGTTGTAGACCGGCAACAGGTGCTTGTTGGTCACCTTGGTCAGGGGCCACAACCTGGTGCCGAGTCCACCTGCGAGAATGACTCCCTTCATGGCCTTCCAAACCCGGGCTCATCTTACCAGCCCCCGGCAAACGCCGTCACGGCATTCGGCCGGAGCCGCCTCCCGGCGGGCCGCCTTGCCGCGCGGAAACTTTGATCCGGGCTGTCAATTCGGGCGTTTCGGCCGCCGCAATTTCGCCAGTTCCAGATAAAGCCGCTCGGTCTCATCCAGCTTGCGTTGCAGAGTGAAAGACTCGGCCACCCGTCTACGCCCGGCTTCTCTCATTCGGCGTCGCAACGACGGAGACGAAAGCACCTTGGCCAGCGCCTCGGCCAACTTGTCCGGCCGGCCGGGGGGAACCAGCAGACCCGTGATTCCGTCCACCACCAGCTCCGGAATCCCGCCCACGCGAGTGGCCACGACAGGTAGCGCCCGGGCCATTGCGGCGAGAATGGCGGAGCTGAGCCCCTCCGACAGCGACGCCAGACAGAAGACGTCGAATTCCCGCATCATCGCGTCGCTGTCTTTCCGAAAGCCGGTGAACAGGACCCGGTCCGCGACGTTCAGGGCGCGAGCCCGCTCCTCCAGCATCTGCCGGCGCTCCCCGCCGCCGACGAAGACGTACGTCACGCCGGGAAACCTCTCCCGCAACCGGGCCGCGGCTTTCAGCACCGTCACGTGCCCCTTCTCGGGGCTCAGGTGGGCGACCACCCCGACGACGAGACCCGATCGCGCCGGCAACACCGACGTGTCAGGGAGCCGGTCGATCGACCGCAGGTCCACTCCCTCATAAATCACCGAGACCCGCTCCGGCCGGACGCCGTTCTGAACCAGCGTCCGCCGGATGCTTCCGGAGACGGTGACGACCCGGTCGAGGAGCCGGTTGTACTTGATCCGGCTGAACCCGGAGCGCAACGGGAAATTGACTCGGCGGGAAGCGACCAGAATGGAAACCCCGGAGATCATGGCCGCCAGTTTGCCGGCCAGCACCGGACGGGGCGTATTGTAGTGGAGCATGTCCACCCTTCCGGGTCCCATGATCCGTATCAGCTTCCAAGCCGCGGAAAGACTCAGTTCGCTCCGCTGGGTGAAGCTGTGGGTGAGGACGCCCGCATCGCGGGCCCGGTTTGCCAGCGGGCTCCCGGCCGGCGCCGCCAGCTCCACATCGTGGCCCCGTTTCCGGATTCCCACCATCAGGCTGAAGAGCTGCTCCTGGCCTCCCCGCCAGAAACTCTCGGTATCCACGTAGAGGATCCGCAACGGACGCTTCACGTTATCGATCACCCGCCCGCTTCGGGTCTCCTGCGGCCAGCTCCCACAGCTTGAGATACTTGAAGAAAGTGGACATGGCAGAGAGGGCCGACACGGCCAGCCCGGGAACGCCGTCCTGAAAACCCCGGTGCAGGACGTAATTGCGCAGAAATACCCAAGGGGGATACAGCAACAGCTTCACCGGTCCGGCGCGAACGCCGGAATCGAAATAGTCGGCCGCCGCCAGGTTGGTGAACCGCTCCAACTGCTGCAGATATTCGCTCAGGGAAGCGTAGGTGTGATGGTGGAGATCTCCCGAAAGACGGCCGGTGGCCCCTTTGACCCGGAAGGACTCGTGGACCCGTCCTCCCTCCCACCGCCCCGCGGACCGGCGAAAGAGTCTCATCTGCCAATCGGGATACCAGGTCGTGTGCTCGATCCATCGCCCCAGAAAGAAGGTCTTGCGGCACAGGTGGTAACCGTCGATTCCATCATCCTCGCCGGACTTCCAGAGGAGCACTTCCTGCTGCAGCTCCGGGCTCAGAACTTCGTCCGCGTCCAGGCTCAGGATCCAGTCGCAGGTGGCTTGATGCGTCGCGAACTGCTTCTGGTCGCGGTAGCCGGACCAGGTGCGTTGGAGGAATCGATCCGTGTAGCGGCGGCAGATGGCTTCGGTCCCGTCCGAGCTGAAGGAATCCACGACCACGATCTCGTCGCTCACGGCCTGAAGGCTGCTCAGGGCAGCATCGATCTTATCTTCCTCGTTGTAGCAGATGACGACGCCGGAGAGCTTTCTCAAGAGACTCGCACCATCCAGATCACTTGAACGCCCGACATGGAGGTCAGATCCTCAGATCATACAACCGAACCGGCCGGCACGAGACGAGCCCGCCTCGCCGGCGGGAGTTCTTTCCAGACCCGGGTGCTCCGCCCGCACCTGGCGGCTGCTCCGATACACCCGAATCGGCGCGGTCCGATAAAAGGTGTCCAGTAACCTGGAGATCTCGGCGTCGGACCGCCGCGCCCGGTCCCGTTCCCGCCGCCGCATCCGCCTCACTTCGGAAATCCGCGAGAGAGCGCCCAGGAAGGAACGGTAAAGGGTCCCGTCGAGCACCAGGAACCGAGTCAGCAGGAGGCCTGCGAGTCCCGCCAGGTGGCGAATCCAGTAGCTGGTGGAGTGAAGGTTGATCCAGTGGAAGAGGAGCCGGTTCCGCACCGCGACGGTCTCGACCTTTCGAGGCCGGAACCGGCTGCCGATGGTGGCGCTGATCCGGTGGTAGGCGACGCTCCCCGGTTCGTAGTGGATCTTCCACCCACGCTTCCATCCGCGGTAGGAAAGGTCGACGTCCTCCCAGTGGAAGGGAGCGAGGAGGGTGTTGAAGCCTCCCAACTCCCGGAGTTTCCGGCGGTCGTAGGTGGCGAACCCGCCGACGGCATAGGCGGACAGCCACCGGCGTTGCTGATCTTCGGCGCGAGCGCTGTGCGGGTCCACGTCATAGTTCAGATAGACGCTCCAGAATCCTCGCCGGAAGCGGCCGAATCGGCCTCCCGCCGTGAACTCGTCTCCGTCCCAGGAGAAGACCCGGGCCGTCACCGCCAGCACCTCCGGGTCCTGGAAATGCGGAGCCTGGTGCAGCAGGTAATCGGGCTCCACCTTCACGTCGTTGTTCAAGAGCGCCACAAGGGGAAAACCGGCGTGCTCGAATCCGAGGTTGCAGGCACGGGCGAATCCGCGATTCGAGGGGGACTCGATCAGCCGGACCTGGGGAAACTCGGCCGGCAGAACGTCCCGGGTCTCGTCTTCGCTGCCGTCATCCACGACCAGGATCTCGGTCCGGCTATGGCTCTCGCGGCGGTAGAACTCGGCGGCCTCGCACACCGAGGGCAGAGTCTCCCGCAACAGGGCGATTCCGTTCCAGGTCGGGATGACGACGCTCACGTCCATGGGCTGCTAAATGACCAGGGACCTTCCGGTCATTTCCTTCGGTTGCGGCAAGCCCAGATACTTCAGCAGCGTGGGCGCAACGTCCTCCAGAGCGCCCCCCGACCTCAATGCGGACCGGTGTTGAGGATCGACCAGAATGAACGGCACCGGGTGACTCGTGTGCGCCGTATGCGGCTGACCTGTTTTTGCGTCCACCATCAACTCTGCATTGCCATGGTCTGCGGTGACCAAGATGACGCCTCCGGTTTTTCGGATCTTTCGGTAAATCCGGCCCAGGCAGGAATCGACAGCTTCCACCGCCTGGACGGTCGCCGCCAGGTCCCCCGTGTGTCCCACCATGTCGGCGTTGGCGAAATTGACCACGATGGCCGGAAAGACGCCGCGGTCCAACTCGCAGAGCAATCGATCCGTGATCTCGGCGGCGCTCATCCAGGGCTGGAGATCGTAGGTCGCCACCTTGGGAGACGGAATCATCACCCTGGTCTCCCCTTCCGGAGGGGCCTCAACTCCCCCGTTGAAGAAGTAGGTGACGTGGGCGTACTTTTCCGTCTCCGCCAGCCGCAGATTGGACACACCATGGGCACTCAGGATCTCGGCCAGCGTGCTCCGAACGGGTAGGGGAGGGAAGGCCACCGGCAACGCCCAGTCGTGCCGATACCGGGTCATGGTGAGAAAGTGGGTCATGGGCGCCCGGTTCCGGGGAAAGGCCCGGAAATCGACTTCCGTGAGCGAGTCCGTGAGTTGGCGAGCCCGGTCGGCGCGGAAGTTGAAGAAGATGGCCGCGTGGCCGGAATCCATCGGCGCCACCGGATGGCCGTGGGTATCCACAACCGGAAACGGTTTTACGAACTCATCGCGGACTCCTGATCGATAGGACTCCTCCAGACCCTGAATCGGATTCCGCCAGCCCTGTTCTCCTCGACCCTCGACCATGCATCGATAGGCCTTCTCGACCCGGTCCCAACGGTTGTCGCGATCCATGGCGTAGTAGCGCCCACCGACCGAAGCCAATCCTCCCGTTCCCAGCCTCCTGGCCGCATCCTGCAACTGCTCCAGGTATTGCACTCCGGCCGTGGGACTTGCGTCCCTCCCGTCCAGGATGGCGTGAATCCACACCTTCTCGACATGCTCGTTCCTGGCCAGCCGAAGCAGCGCCAGCAGATGGCGGATGTGGCTGTGGACACCGCCGTTGGAAACCAGCCCGACCAGGTGAAGCGCCGTCTGGCGAGCGGTTTGCATGACGGACCGCAGGCTCGAGTTGCCGTCGAACCGCCCGGTTTCTATGGCTTGATCGATTCGGGTCAGATCCTGCTGGACGACCCGTCCGGTCCCGAGGTTGAAATGGCCGACCTCGCTGTTGCCCATCTGGCCCCGGGGCAGGCCGACCCGTCCGCCGCTGGCCGCCAGGCGGGTCCAGGCGTAACGCGAGTAGAGGCTCTCCATGGTGGGGATCCGGGCCTGGGCGATGGCGTTCCCGTCCCGGCCGTCTCGCAATCCCCAACCATCCAGGACAGCCAGGAGGACCACGGGGGGTGTCGACATGATTCAGTGCGGCAAAATCAGGGTCAAACGGCGGTTCTTTTCAGGCCAGGAGCCTGCACTGGTCAAGAACCGTCGTGCGTGAGTTCAGTGCTGGAGTAGAGGGCCCGGTCACCCAGTTCCTCCTCGATCCTCAACAACTGATTGTATTTCGCCACCCGGTCGGACCGGCAGGCCGACCCCGCCTTGATCTGAACGGCGTTGGTCGCCACGGACAGGTCCGCTATGAAAGCGTCCTCCGTTTCGCCGGAACGATGCGAGACGACCCAACTGTAGCCGTTCTCGCGAGCCAGATCGATGGTTTCGAGCGTTTCGGTCAGGGTCCCGATCTGATTCAGCTTGATGAGAATGGAGTTGGCGACCCCGGAATCGATGCCCCGTTGCAACCGGCCCGGGCGGGTGACGAAAAGATCGTCGCCCACCAGTTGGACCCGGTGACCCAACTCGCGGGACATCCGGGCCCATCCGTCCCAGTCATCTTCGGCCAGCCCGTCCTCGATGGAACAGATGGGATAGAGGTCCAGCCAATTGGCGTACATTTCGATGAGTTCCTCCGAACTCATGTAATTGAGCCCCCGCAGAACATAGTGTCCATCCCGGTAGAGCTCGCTGGCGGCCACGTCGAGAGCCAGGTAGAAGTCCTCGCCGGGACGGTAGCCGGCCCACTCGATGGCTTTCAGGACCAGTTTCACCGCCTCTGCGTTGGACTCCATGTTGGGGGCGAATCCACCTTCGTCACCGACGGTGGTGGGGAGGCCCTCCTGCTCCAGCACCCGGCCCAGGTGATGGAACACCTCGGCGCCCATCTGCAGGGCGCGCGAAAAGGAGGCCGCGGATACCGGAACCACCATGAACTCCTGAAAATCGACGTTCCTGTGACCGTGCACGCCGCCGTTGAGGATATTCATGAGAGGAACCGGCATGCGGCGGGCCTCGGCGCCGCCCAGAGAACGGAAAAGCGAGCAGCCCCGGCTCTGGGCGGCAGCCCGGGCACAGGCCAGGGAGACCGCCAGGATGGCGTTGGCCCCCAGCTTCTCCTTGGACTCGGTCCCGTCCAGGTCGATCATCCGGCGGTCCACCCGGTCCTGGTCCAGGACCGACAGCCCTTTGACATCCGGCCCGATGACGCTCCGGATATTCTCGACGGCGCGGCCGACTCCCTTCCCCAGAAACCGTCCCGGATCCGCGTCCCGCAGTTCTCTGACCTCGTGAAGACCGGTGGAGGCTCCGGAGGGCACGGCAGCCCTCCCCAGGTGGCCGCCCCGGGTCACGACATCGGCTTCGACGGTGGGGTTCCCTCTGGAGTCAAGGACCTCTCTGGCCCGGACTTCTTCGATGGTGGTCATGAGCAAGAATCACACGAAACGCGTGGGGCGCTATCTTCGTTCCTTCTGCCTTCGAATCCGCTCCTCGACCCGCTCGACGCTCGCCTGGATCTCACCATCCTGCCTCAGGCCGTGAGCTTTCCTGTAGTGGTCCAGAGCCTCCGGATACTGGTCATTCATTTCGTAGATGTAGCCGAGCCGGTTGTACGTCTCCCAGTGCTCCGGGGCGATTTCCTTGCTCTTCAAGAAGGCTTCCTGCGCCGCCAGAAGGTGTTCGGAGAAGAGATGAGCGATCCCCAGGTTGAACCAGGCATCCCCGTCTTCCGGTTGTTCCTTCAGGTATTCACCCAAGGTCGTGATCGCGTCCGGATAGTTCCCCTGTTCGAGGGACGCAACGCCCCGGTAGTAGACGATGCGGGAGAGGTGGTTCCGGGCTTCGGCGGAATTCGGATTCAGACCGGCGGCCTGTTTCAGGAATCCTTCGGCCAGCGCGTAGCTCTTCTTCCTGTAATGGGCCAATCCGAGTTGGAGCACGTCGTCGAACTGTCCCCTGCGGATGGAGACGGCCCGCTCCAGGTCCGAGATGGCCCGGTCGTACTCGGCCAGATTGAAGTAGGCGCTTCCTCGCGTGTGGTGCAGTTGATAGCGGTCCGCGGGCGACTTGGCGTACGCCTCCGCGGTTTCGAGCGCCGCCGCGGCTTCCTGAAAATTGCCCGTGTTGTAGTAGGCGATACCCAGGCCCTGATGCGAGGCATAGACGTCGTCCTTGAGTTCCAGCGCCTTCTTGAAGGACTCGATGGCCTTTTCCGCCCGATCGGTCTTCAGGTAGGAGATCCCGAGAATCCGGTGGCCGCTCTCATAGTCGGAATGCTCCTCGACGATGGCCTCGAATTCCGCTATGGCCTTGTCGTACTGCCCCTGCTTGTAGAAGGAGATCCCCTTCCCGAAGTCCCCTTGACCACTGACCGGAGGCGTACCGAGCAGCAGCGCCAGCAATAGGAGTCCGCGCGGCATGGTCACCCCTTCAACGGCATCACTCGAAAACACCGAACGTCTTCCAGCGCTCGACTTCCGACTCCGTAGGCACCGAGATGTTCTTGACCTCAAGCTGTCTCAAGACGTCGAAAACTTCGATCATGACCCGGTAGGGGACATGTCCCTGCGTCTGAATGATCACCGGTTTGTTGGGATTCTGCCCCATCTTCGCTTCCACGTAGCCGGCCAGCGAACCCAGGGACATGGGCGTCTTGTCCACCAGGTACTGCTGTTCACCCGTGATCTTGATGTGGACGGCTTCCTCGGGCTGGACGTCCAACCGGGTCGGATCCTCCTTGGGGAAAGCGAACTGAAGCCCCCGGTTCGACGTGAAGACCGCCGTCAACATGAAGAAGATGATCAACAGAAAGGCGATGTCGGCCATGGAGGAGGTGGGGACCTCGGGAGCCCGCTGGAGACGGCTTCGGAACTTCATTCAACCCGACTCCTTTGGTTTTCGCTCCGTGAGGAGGCCGATCCGGCGCGCGCCGTTGGTCCGCAACTGCTCCAGGACGCCGTCCACCAATTCGTACCGGACATCCCGGTCCGCCTTGATCAGGAACTCCTTCCGGGGGATGGCGGCCACCAGCGTCTTCACATACTGACCCAGTTCGGCGATGTTCACCAGGGGGAACGCCGGTTGATCCCCGTCAGTGAAGCTGATCTCGCCCTGAGACGAGATGGCAACGATGGCCGCGTCCTTGGACACTTCGGTCCGAATCTCCGACTCGGGCAGGCTCACCGAGGTCCGTTCCGGAGAAAAGGACGTCGTCAACATGAAGAAAATGATGAGCAGAAAGGCGATATCCGCCATGGATGCGGTGGGGATCCTGGGAACCAGCGCTGCTGACTTTTCCCGTCTCAGCTTCATCAGGAATCACTCGGGGCCGCTTCCGTCAGCCGGTCCCTTCCGCCCTGCCTCTCCTCCAACTCGTTGAACGTCTCCAGCAGCATGGAGGAACTGGTCTCCATGTCCAGGCCCAGGATCGAGACCCGGTTGCTGAAGTAGTTGTACGCGGCCTGGACCGGGAGGGCGACGATGAGTCCCGTCGCCGTGGTCACCAGGGCCTCGGCGATGCCTCCCGCCACCGCCTGCGGGTTTCCAAGGCCGACCTCCGCCAACGCCTCGAACGACGCGATCATGCCGGTGACGGTTCCCAGGAATCCGAACAACGGGGCGATGTTGGCCACCGTTCCCAGGACCCAGAGTCCCTTTTCCAGATTGGAAACCTCGTGAAGAGCCACGCTCTCCATTGCCTTCTCGATCTCGTAGTGCGGCTTTCCGTACCTGAGCAGACCCGACTTCAGAGTGCTGGCGACGGGGTGGGTATAGGACTCGCACACCTCCAGGGAGTGGCGAAGATCCCCGTCGAGCAATGCCTGGCGGACCGACGAAAAGATGTCCGCCGTGGTTCCTTGAACCCGGTAGTACGTGATCATGCGTTCGATGATGAATATCAACGCGACTATGGAACAGAGAAGGAGGGCGTACATCATGGGACCGCCCTGCTGGAAATAACTCAACAGGGTTCCCCCGATTGCGACTACCACTGTCCTGTCCTCCTATTGTCCGACCAACAAAACGATGTGCTGAGTAAATTAGACTGCAAAAGTCGGTGGAAGTATCAATTCAGTCCAAAGAGTCCGGTGTCCGAACCCGTGGCGCTCGTAAGGAAAAATCATGATAGCCCCGCTTCGCCGGGCAAGTCAAACTGGCCGGGGGAGGTCAATCACAAGGGGAGCAGTGCAGATCCGAAGAGTTCAGGACGGGATCCTGACCTGCAGGCGTTTCAGCTTGGCATTCAGGGTGGTCGGTTTGACCTTGAGCAGGCTGGCCGCCTTCCGCTGGTTCCAATTGGCCCGTTCCATCGCCAGCAGAATCAGATTGCGCTCAAACTCGAGTACCAGTTCCCTGAGGGACCCGTTCCGGGATTGGGCCGGGATGCCATCCGGCCGGCCCGAGGTCGAATCCAGAATTTCCCGGGGAAGCAGCTCCGATCGGATACTTCCACTGGTCCCGGAGAGAACCACCGCGCGTTCGATGGCGTTCTCCAGTTCCCGGACGTTTCCGGGCCAGTCGTAGTTCATCAAGACCCTGAGCGCGTCCTGATCGATGGAATTCAACGTCTTCCCGTTCTCGCGGCTGAAGCGGGTCAGGAAATGGTGGGACAGCAGGGGGATGTCATCCCTCCGGTCGCGCAACGGCGCCACGTCCAGGGTGATGACCTTGAGACGGTAGTAGAGGTCCTCCCGGAACCGGCCTTCCCGGACCGCCCGCTTCAGGTCCACGTTGGTGGCGGCCACGATTCTCACGTCGACCTTGATGCTCCGCACGCCGCCCACGGGACGGAATTCCCTCTCCTGGAGAACCCGCAACAGCTTGGCCTGGGTCTGCACCGGGACGGTATCGATCTCGTCCAGGAAAATCGTGCCCTCATGAGCGATTTCGAACAGTCCCTTCTTGGTGGCCGTGGCCCCGGTAAAGGCTCCCTTGACATGCCCGAAGAGCTCACTTTCCAGGAGTTCGGAGGGAATCGAGCCGCTGTTGACCGGGACGAAGGCCCGGTCGCGCCGGGGACTCAGATTGTGAACGGCCTTGGCGACCAATTCTTTCCCGGTGCCGCTCTCCCCCGTGATCAGAACCGTGCTGCGGCCCGGGCCCACCTGGGTAATGAGATCCGTGACCCGCCGGATCGGCTCGCTCTTCCCGACGATGTTCTGGAAGTGACCCTGACGGCGATGAAGACTGGACTTGAGTTGGCGATTCTCCAATTCGAGGCGCCGTTGCCGGATGCCGTTCTTGATGACCAGGAGCAACTCTTCGTTGCGAAACGGTTTGGTCACGAAGTCGAACGCTCCCAGCCGGGTCGCCCGCACCGCGTTCTCAATGGACGCATAGGCCGTGACCATGATGACGGCCAGGTCAGGATCCAGCTCGAGGATCTGCTCCAGCGTCTCAAGTCCGCCGATGCCGGGAAGCATGAGATCCAGGAGCACCAGGTCCACCGGCTCGCGCCCTATCAGCTTGAGGCCCTCCTCCCCCGAGGCAGCGAGGAGAACCTGGTGGCCGCCGTCGGCGACGACTCGCGAGAAGACGTCCCGCATGATCTCTTCGTCGTCGATGATCAGAACCGTGGACCGGGATGTCATTGAACCCTTTTCACGGGCAGATGGACTGCGAACGTGCTTCCCTCGCCCACCCGGCTTCTCGCCTGAATTCGGCCCTCATGCTCCTGCACGATTCCGTAACAGACCGAGAGTCCCAGGCCGGTCCCCTTCCCCACGTCCTTGGTGGTGAAGAAGGGATCGTAGATCCGGTGCAGAACGTCGCCGGGAATGCCCTTTCCACTGTCTTCCACCTCCACCACGAGCCCGGAGTTCCGGTGGGAGGTGCGGATCGCGATGCTCCCTCCGTCCGGCATGGCGTCCTTGGCGTTCATCAGCAAGTTGACGAAAACCTGCTGCAGCTTGCCCTCATGGCCCCGGGTGCGGGGCAGAGCGGGATCGAGATGGAGACTGACCTCCACCCCATGGCTCCCGAGTTGATGCTCCAGGAGGGACACCGTCTCCAACATCAGGGAATTGAGGTTGACATCACGGAATTCGCCGTCCCGGACCCGGGCAAAGTTGACCAGGTTGTTGACGATCCGTGAAGCTCGAAAGCTCTGTTTTTCGATCTTTTCCAACAGGTCGCGCCGGGAGTCGGAAGAAGGGGTCGAATCCAACAACAACTGCGTGTAGCTCGAGATCCCGGCCAGAGGGGTATTGACTTCATGCGCCACACCCGCCGCCAGGAGGCCGATGGACGTGAGCTTCTCCGCCTGGACCAGCTGGTCCTCCAACTGCGCCTTCTCCGTGACGTCGTCGAAGAGCAGGAGAGTCCCGGTGAGGACGTCATCCTGGGCCACGAAGGGCGAGAGGTGAAGATTCACGAGGCGATCCTCGCCCGAGGAGGACTTGAGACGCGTCTTGTCCACGCGTGTCACCTCCGGAATCCGCCAGCGAGAGTTGCCCAGCGCTTCCATCACGGAGTGGAGCAGATCCGGGGGAAAGACCTCGTCGATGCTCCGGCCGACCGCATGGCTCGCCTCCAGGCCGTAAAACGACTCCATGAACGAGTTCCAGACTCGGACGGCGCCGTCCGCATCGACCACCACGACTCCCGCGGTAATGCTCCGGATCACGCTGTCGTTGTAGCTCTTGAGTCTTTGGAGTTCGCCCGCCTTGGTTTCCAACGAACGGTAGAGCACTGCGTTGTCCATGGCAGTCGCCGCATAACCGGCCAGCGCCGCCAGCAACTCCATGTCCTGGCTGTTCAAGACGTCGCCGTTGGCCCGATCACCCAGCCCCAGCAGGCCGATGACGCGGCCATGGGTCTCAAGGGGCTGGAGATACCGAATTCCCAACGCCGCCAGCCGGGTCCGGTACGCCGTGTCCTCATCCCCGCCGCCGAAATCCGGCGCCACGCGCTCCGCCCGGCCGTGGTTGCCGCCCCAAGCCGGAGCCGGCAGCAGAATCGGACTGTCCTTGTCCACGCCGCCGTTTACACCGAGGGCGTGGTAGAGGAAGAACCTGCCGGGACGTTCAGGAGAGCGGAGAAAGAGGGCCACGGGACGGACCGTGAAAGTCTGCTCGATCCGGGCGCAAACTCGCTCCGCCAATCGCGGCAGACTGAATTCCGAGTTCAGGCTCCTGCCGAAATCCGCAAACGACTGACGGTAGTCGTAGGTCTCCGGATAGTAGTAGCGATCCAACCGCTGCTGAATCTTGTCCTTCACCGGCGCGAACAGGAAAGCCGCCACCAGGGCCGAAACGGCGAACACCGAGAAATCGGAATGGGGAGAGAGGCCGAACAGCGTCCCCCCGACCATCAAGACCACCCCCACGTAAAAGACCAGGAGGACCCAACTGGCCAGGACGTAGGCTGCACTTTCGCGAAAGATCAACTCGACGTCCATCAACCGGTACCGGATGATGGCGTATCCGAAACACAAGGGAAGGAGCGCCAGACTCAGGATCGACATCTCCATGACGGGATGTATGGGAAAACCCATGAAATAGGGTCCGGCATACAGAATCAAAAACGGAGCCAGGGCGATGAGGGTCCCATGGGAAACCCACATCATCTGCCTGCGGTGAAGCGGCGTCCGCGCCTGCCGGCCGGATTGGATGAGCAGACCCGCTCCGAGACAGAAGAAGACCCCCAGATGGGACAGGTGAATCTTGTCGAAGAAGTGGGCGACTCCCGGACTTCGCGGCAACCCCAGCGGCTGCAGGGATCCCAGGAACCAGGCCACATGAATCGCCAACAGCACGGCCGCCGGCAGATAGAAGGCAACGCCCAGCCGTCCACGCGGGTCCAGCCATCGCTGGGCCTCGGGAAACGTGGCGCAGAAGTGGAGAAACAAGGGAGGAAGGACCAGCAGCGCCACCGACCCGACCCAATAAATCAGGAGATCGAAGGAATCGCCCCGGCCCGAGTACCGGTACAGGTAGAGGCAGAACGAGACCAGGCACAGCAGAAAAAAGTGGAGCGCGCCCGCCGACTCGTGCTTGCGCAGAAAAACCAACAGTCCGATGGCCAGGTGGAGCAGGGCGACCAGCACCAGAAGGCCGTCGGTTCGGTCGAGTCCCGACTGGACTTCCAGCCGCACCTGGTGTTGGCGCCGATCGCCTCCCGGTGTCTTCTGGATCAGATAAGTCGCCGGCATGCCGAGGGAACCGGACCCGGCCAAGACTTCCATCACCTCGACGTAGTCGTCGAGAGACCGGATCTCGATGCCCCCCAGTTCCACCAGCCGGTCTCCCGGCTCGATTCCGGCGCGCGGGCCACCGGCCTCCGGATCGCCGATGCGGTGGGCGAGGACGTCCCCGCTGCTGCCTTCGGTCCAGACGATCCCGTCAGAAACCTCGCCCCAAGCCGACCGGTCCAGAAGATTCAGGACGCCGGCATAGATGGCGACGGCGGAGGCCAGGACGGCCAGGACAGCTTTCATTTGGAAGCCACGAAGCATGAACGGCTCCCCTCAGAAACGGCCGGCGTCAGAAATGACGCGCACGTCTGCGGCGCTCTTCATAGTCCCTGCAATACCCCGCCCCTCACTCGCAAGATCGGTGCCACCTGTCGATCCACACACGAAATGTCGTGGGTAGAAGAGAGATTCTCGGCCCCGCGGGGAAGCCGGTGCGCCGTTGACACGGATTCCGATCCAATCTCTCGTACGAGGTCCAAAAAATTGGATTGTCGACCTGGGGCCCGGATCCGAGCGTTGCCGGGAGTTCCGCTTCCGGAATAGCAGGGACAGCGGTGGGAAATCAGAACCTGACCGTGACTCCTCCCCGAACGGACCTTGGGTCCTGGGCCAGGACAACGCTTCCACCCGGACCGTTCGAGATCACGCCAAGGTCCTCATTGGTGAGATTGCGGATATCCAGCAGCGCCTCGATCCGACGTCCGTTGAGGAAGTCCAGACCGAGGAAACTCAAGACGCTGTCGGGAATGGGGATGATCTGGCGGATAAAGAGATTCAGACCGTTGTTGCCGGTCTCGTAGGCATCCGAGAGAGCGTCCAACGGAGTCACGGGGTCTCCATCCGTCACGAACTTGACCACGGCGGTCAACTCGGTCCGAGTCGCCGGGATGAGCACGCCCAACTCGGAAGCGACAGCGCCGTAACCCCTTCTCTCCAACAGTGCGCCGATGTCCGCCGTCTCCAGCACCAGGGCGTATCCGGCAGGAATCACACTGACGGCCGAGCCGCGGATATAGGAAACACCGGCCCGAACGTTGCGGCTGATTCCCTGCCGCAGCGTCAACCGGTTGCCCCGGGTCCTGGCCTGATCCTCTGTCAGCCGAACCAGATCCGGATCCGGAGAACTGGCGAAAAAGGCCATGAAGGGGACGGTTCCGCCGAAAAACTGGTCCTGGAAGCGGGCCAGCTCCAACTCGGTGCCTTCCTGGAGCGTGTAGGACATGCTGCCCTGGAAGTGGCGCGAGGTGCCGAATTCCAACCGGTTGTCGATCCAGGAGATCTTGACGGCATCCGAGAGGCCCAGGGACCGGCCGTCCTCCAAGGTCACGGAATTCTGGTAGAGAGTGGGCCGTTTCGACGCCATGGTCAGGCGCAGACGGGCTCGGGGCACCGGCCGCAGGGTCAACTCGGCACTCGGACTCAGGGTCGAATAGTTGTAGGTCGACCGGACCCTGTTCAGTTCGAGCCCCCAGGTCAGGGCCAGGGTGTCGCCCCACGAGAACCGGTCCTCAAAACCCAGGCTGAGGATGTTGGTGGTGCCGGCGGCATTGGTGAAATCCAGGTCGCGGCCCAGGGAGCCGGGATTCCCCAACAGGGCCATCCTGGGTTGGTGGACGCCGATCCGGCCGTGGCCCAGATACAACCTGACCGAGTGCCGCTCGCTCAGGGACTGGTCCATGAACGCCTTGATCCGCCAGAGCGCGTCCTCGCCCGAATTCAACTGGCCCGCGAAGATGTAGTCGCGGCCGCCTGGCAGGCTCTGCACCATGGCGAAGTTCGCCGTGGTCGCGCCCGCGGAGTCGTCGGGAAGGCGGAGATAGTCGCCGCCATGGCCGGCACTGGAATAAACCTGGAAAACCGCGCTTTCGAACCAGGGATTGATCTTTCCTTCACGCAGTTCGGGAAGATGGCGGAAAATCAGTCGAGGGTCGGCATTGCGAAGCAGCGCCTTGAAGCTGACGTTTCGGCCTCCCAGCCCTTCGACATCCAGCAGATCCTGCAAAACCAGGGTCATCACTGCCGTCTGGCCGGGAAGAATCTCCACCGGAGCCGCCTTCCGAACCGCGTATTGGCTGCTCTTGACCAGGACTCTGTAGGAACCGGCCCTCATATTCTTGAAGAACAGCCGGCCGGACGCGTCGCTGCGGGTGAGAACCGGCAAGCCCTCGTCGGAGGAGTCTTCCGTCAGAGTGACCAGGACGTCGGAAACCGGAAGCCCGGATTCGTCTTGCACCAGCCCGAGGAGTTGTCCCCGGGCGGACGCCTGCGCCGACACTCCGGACAGAGCTACGAGAACACAGGCGAGAATCAGGCGAACTGAAAAGCGACCTACTGAAGGACAGGCCATAAGTTTTCTTTGGGGATTATAGATCAGGCTTGAACCCGTCCACATTTCCGGCAGCACGCTCGCCCCAAGGGGCCACGTTACGCTGCCCACGGCAAAACCCCCCGCCGTGCAGCTTCAAGTCGACGATCAGGGAAGTGACTCCAGAATTCCCTTCTCTCTCAATTGCACATTCTAGGCATCGTCCTCGCGATAGTCAATCCGCCGCAAAATTCGAAACCGCAGCCGCTCCGGGACCATTCCTCTTCGTCTGGATGTTTCAACGGGCCGGACCGGGCGGTCTCCCGCGGGTTCCTTCCCACGCGGCCTCCGAGTGTATACTCCGGCCATGACGCTGGTCCGCAATCCCGATCCGGTCTCATGATCGTTCATGGGGTCCATGCCGTCCGGGAGGCGCTGGCGGCGCAGAATCCCAAGGTCGAGAAGATTCTGATCCGGAGACGGAGTCTGAATCCAAGACTGCAGAAAATCGTCGCAACGGCTCGCCGCCGCGGAATCCCCGTCGAATTCGAGGCCGTGTCCCGGTCGTCAGCCGCCAGCCGGCGTCAACGTCACGAGGAGGTCTCGGCCCGCGTCTCGGGGGCCTCGCCGGTCCCTCTCGAATCCATCCTGCGACAGAGGCCGAGCTTGCTGCTCGCCGTTGACGGCGTCCAGGACCCCAACAACCTGGGGGCTCTCCTGAGAACGGCCGAGGCCGTCGGCATCGAGGGAGTCCTGATCCCGCGGCGCCGTTCCTGTTCCATCACTCCCAGCGTCGTCACCGCCAGCGCCGGAGCCGCCCTTCATCTGAAGATCTGCCGTGTCTCCAACTTGTCCCGCACCCTGGACCAACTCAAGCAGGCGGGATTCTGGATCGTAGGTCTGGACCCGGGGGGATCGACCGGCCTTGACCAGATCGACGCCACCCTGCGCCTGGTCGTGGTCGTGGGCGGTGAACACCAAGGCCTGCGCCGGCTCGTGCGCCGGCAGTGCGACTACCTCGCGGCCCTGCCCATGCAGGGACGGGTCGCATCCCTGAACCTGTCGGTGGCGGCGGGAGTCCTGCTGTACCACATCTCCTTTGGCAGAACCAGAAGCCGGCGCGGCAGAAATCAATCTACCGCGCAGACTCCTATCCGGGCTCCAGAATCAGGTTCCGCCATCGATCCACACGACCCTTGAATCCGGGAGGAATCAAGGTGGTGGCGCTGTATTCGCTGATCACGGCGGGCGCCTTGAGCCGGGTTCCGGGCCGTAGCCGGTCGCGATCGTAGAAGCGGGTCATGCGGCGCCCCCTCCGGAAGAAAACCTTTCTCTTCTCTTCGGCAAAGGCCCGGGGCGGCTTCTTCGGGATGGCGGCGGCTTCCGGAAGCGGCAGCTCGGGATGGTTGCCGAAGGCCCGAACCCGCAGTGTCACCACTTCCACGGTGAGACCGGGATTGGAGTATCCGTAGAGCCTCTCGTGCTTCTTGTGAAACGTTCGCAACAGGTTGCGCGAGTAGGGGACGTTGATTTCGTAACCCTGTCCCAGGTACCTGAGATCCACGCTCCGCTGGACCTGGATCCGCTCCTCCGCAAACCCGTCCCGGGCCAACTGGCGGCGCGCCCGATCCACCAGGGGCGCCATCTTCTTCCGGAGGCGGCGCGACACGTTGGCATTGCTGAAGGCGAGACGGACGGTGCGGGAGAGATCCCGGACGACCTGCGAGCCCATCATTCCCCAAGCGGAGACCAGACCCGGGCTGGGAGGGACCATGACCCGCGGAATCATCAGAGATCGAGCCAGCTCGCAGGCATGGAGCCCGCCGGCGCCGCCATAGCTCACCAGTGTGAAGTCCCGCGTGTCGTAGCCTTTTTCCAGGGAGATCACCCGCAAGGCCGTTTCCATCTGGGTGTTCGCGATCTTGATGATCCCCTCGGAAAGTTCCTCGGGTGACCAGGAACGCTCCTGGAGCCGGCTTGAAAGCTGCTTCAGGTACCTGGGCAACCGGTCCGCATCGAGTTTCATCTCTCCGCCCAGAAAGCGTTCGGCGTCGATTCTGCCCAAGAAGAGGTTGGCGTCGGTCACGGTGATGCTCCGCCCCCTCCCATAGCAGACGGGACCCGGACTGGACCCTGCGCTCTTGGGACCCACCCGCAGCAGCCCCCCCGAATCGACCCACGCAATGGAGCCACCTCCCGCGCCGACGGAACGAATGGGAATCGTCTGGACGGGCAGGGGAAAGCGGTCCACCTCGGCCTCTCCCGTGCTGGGAATCCGCTGGTCGCAGAGGCAGACATCGGTGGACGTGCCTCCCATGTCCAGAGTGATGATCCGGTCGTAGCCGGCCTGCCGGGCCAACTTGAAGGCTCCCACGACTCCTCCGGCCGGTCCCGAAAAGAGAGTTCTCACCGGATCGACGGAAGTGGAGGCCAGGGGCGCCGTCCCCCCGTTGGACTGCATGACCGAGAGACGGCCCCCCTCCAGCAACGGGCTCGAGCTCAAGGCGTCCAGATAACGGTCGACCACCGGCGTCAGGTAGGCGTTGATGACCGTCGCCGAGGTTCGCTCGTATTCGCGGAACTCGGGCAGGATGCGGCTGGAGAGGCTGACCGGTATTCCCGTGTCCCGCAGCGCTCTGCCGACAAGATCCTCGTGACGTGAATTGACGTAGCTGTGCAGCAGGACGACCGCGACGGCCTGGGGCGACTGGCGCCGCACCCTTTCCAGGAGCCGATCCAGAGTCTCCCGCTGCAGCGGCTCCAGCCGCGTCCCGTCGTGAAGCGTCCGCTCCTGGATTCCGACGCGACGGGTGCGGGGAACCAGCGGCGCGACCCGGCCGGCGGTCAGATCGTACAGATGCGGCCGGTTCTGGCGGCCGATCGCCAGAACGTCCTGGAAACCCTCGGTCGTCACCAGGAGGATCTTGGCCCCCTTGCGCTCCAGCAAGGCGTTGGTGCCGACGGTGAAGCCGTGTTGCACCAGAGCGGGGGCGTCCCCGAGAATGCGGGCCAACCCCTCCAGGACCGCCTTTTCCGGTGTCGCCGGCGTCGAGGGCAGCTTGAGGGATTCGATCCGGCCCTCGCGGCAGACCACGAAATCGGTGAAGGTGCCGCCGGTGTCGACCCCGACCCGCAGCAGAGACTCGGGATCAGGGAGACCCTTCATCACACGCTGTCCCGAGTTTGTCCCTTCAATCCGGCCAATCCGAATCTGGCCCCGCGGCCCGGCGCTCACCCCATCCCCGACGACCGGTTCAGGCCTGAGAAGATGCTACAATACCGAAGATTCGGGAAACCTGACAAGCGTTCCCCGGGGCGCTTTCCGATCCTTGACAGCCCGTGGCAAAGGTCGTCACGGCATTCGACCGGGTCTGCATCCCGGCGGACTGCGTTGCTCCTCGGTCACATATTTCCCGATCTGCTCCCTCAGGGCGCCTTGTCCGGCGGGCGCAGCCCCGGTTTCGGTGCTGCGTGGGACTTTCGCCACGGACTGTTAGCCGGCATCATGAAGCGGCTCGAACGACTCCGGAGGATCTACTGGACGGGAGCGCTCCTCGCCTTCTCCGCACTCCTGGTCCTGGTAGCCGTTCTCTTTCTGAACCCGACTTCCGTCGGCAACCCGCGGTTCGTCTCGAATCTGACTCTCTGGTCCGCGGTCTGGGCCATCTATTTCATAGTGGCTCTGACGCTCCTGTTCATTTTCGCCCGGAATCTCATCAAGCTGTTTTTCGAGCATCAATCCAGGCGGGAAGGCACCCGCCTGAAGCGGAAGCTGGTGCTGACCCTGACCATCATCTCCCTCTTTCCGGCTCTGATCTACTTTTTCGTAGCGACCGGACTCATCAACGAGAACCTCAAGCTCTGGTTCAGTTCCCCCTCCGAGGACCTTCTGGAAGCGTCCGAGATCATTGCCTCAAACTATTACGAAGAGAAGAAGACGGTGAGCCTGATTGCGGCGCGCACCCTCAGCGGCCAGATCGATTGGACCCGCTTCACCTTCGACTCCGCTTTGCACGGCGGCATTGCCGAGCTCGGGTTCGACGGCCTGATGCTGGTGGATCGCGACCGGAAGATCCGCTTCCGGCAAGGCGATTGGGAGGATTCTTCGTGGGACCTTGCGCTGGACAAAGTCCTGGACGGCAGCGAGTACTATGCCGTCTCCTCTCGGGCCGACCTGAACCGGCGCAGGTACGTCGACCGGGGATTGGCTGCGGTTCCGGCGCGAGGTTCCGACGGATCGGTGCTGGGGGGCCTGGTGGCCGGCTTCGCCCTGCCCGACAGCGTCATCTTCCACACTCTGGAAGCGCAGACTGCGTCGGAGAAGCATCGCCAGTTGATGAGCAGCCGGCAACAGTTCGAAAACAACTACTTGCTGATCATGGCGGTCACCACCCTGGTCGTGGTGGTCGTTTTCGTCTGGCTGGGCACCTACATGGCCAGAAGAATCACGGTCCCGCTGGAGGCCCTGGCCCAGGGCGCGCGGGAACTTGCCGAAGGGAACCTGGACCACCGGGTGGAGCAGGAGGCGGTGGACGAGTTGGGCATCCTGGTGGACTCCTTCAACCGGATGGCCGACGAGATCCACCATAGCCGGCGGCGGCTGGAGCAGGCCAACGCCGAGCTGCGGGAGACCAACGAGCGTCTGGACGAACGCCGGAAGTACATCGAGACCATTCTCGAGAACATCGCCACCGGCGTGGTGAGCGTCGATCGGAACGATGTGATTCGCACCGTCAACCAGGCGGCCATGGAAATGTTCGGCGCCGGGCCGGAGCAGATCCTGAACCAGCCCTTGACCGGCGTCCTGGAGCCGGATGTCTACGCCGATTTTCAGGACATGAAAAAACGCGTGAGCCTGTTCAGCACGGATCGGCGCCGGGTCAACTTCAAGCGGGGCCAGGGGCAGCCGCCACTCACCGTCACCGCCACCACCACCAACCTGCCGTTCAAGAACGGCGTCGAGCACCTGGTGGTCCTGGACGACCTCACGGAACTGATCCGGGCAGAGAAATTCGCCGCCTGGCAGGAGGTCGCCAGGCGACTGGCTCACGAGATCAAGAACCCCCTGACGCCGATCCAGCTCTCGGCCGACCGCATCCGGAACCGCTTCCACAGGATCGAGCAGACCCTCCCCGGAACTCGCGAGACCCTCGCCTTTGGCGAGACCTTGACGGAAGCGACGGCCTTGATCACCGCGGAGGCGGCCACGCTCAAGACCCTGGTGGAGGAGTTTTCCCGGTTCGCCCGGCTTCCCATCTGCCATCCCGTGGAGGTCGATCCGGCCAAACTGGTCGAACAGACCCTCGCCCGCTACGACGGAGCGTTGAAGAGCGTGGGAGTGAGCACCCGCTTCGACCCCCGAGTCAAGACCGTGCGCTGGGACCCGGCCCAGATCCAGCGGGTCTTCGTCAACCTGATCGACAACTCCCTCGACGCCCTGGTGGAGGTCAAGGGCCGCCGCCGGATCGGAATTCGCAGCCGTTACGATCCGGAGCGCGGTTCGGTGGTGGTGGAATTCGAAGACAACGGAACCGGGATCTCTCCGGAAGACTACGAGAATCTCTTCCTCCCCTACTTCTCCACCAAGAAGAGGGGCACGGGCCTGGGACTGGCCATCGTGAGGCAGATCGTCTCGGAGCACGACGGGTTCATCCGGGCGGAACGGAACGTGCCCCGCGGCACCCGCTTCATCATGGAGTTTCCGTCCGCATGATCCACAAGGCCGGCAAGACCCCGGGGCACGATCCGCTCAGGACCGGACGCCATCCCGGAATCCGGCTGTTGATCGTAGACGACCACCGGAGCGTGCTCCGTTCGTTGGCCGGAGTCCTGAGAGACGAGGGCTACCTGGTGGAAACGGCGGCCAGCGCCGAGGAAGGGTTGCGCCTCGTGGACCGGACCACTTACGACGCCATCTTCCTCGACATCTGGTTGCCCGGCATGGACGGGATCGATGCCCTCACGCGGATTCGGGCCCGGCGCCCCCGCCAGTACGTCATCATGATCTCCGGCCACGGCACCATCGAGACGGCGGTCCAGGCCACCAAGCTGGGAGCCTACGACTTCATCGAGAAACCGCTGGCCCGGGACAAGGTTCTGCTGGTGCTGAGCCATGCGCTCAAGCAGAAGCGCCTGGAAACGGAAAACCGGAGCCTGAAGGACCTCGTCCGGCAGGAGACGGTCATGATCGGCGCTTCGGTGCCGATGCAGGCGCTCCGCCAACAGATCGACTTCGCGGCCCCCACGGAAGGAAGGGTGGTCATATACGGCGAGAACGGCACCGGCAAAGAACTGGTGGCCCGGTTGCTCCACCTCAACAGCGCCCGCCGCGAGGGGCCCTTCGTCGAAGTCAATTGCGCGGCCATTCCGGACGACCTGATCGAGAGCGAGCTGTTCGGCAGCGTCAAGGGAGGGTTCACCGGGTCGACCGAGAACCGGAAGGGGCGCTTCGAGCTGGCCGACGGCGGCACTCTCTTTCTGGACGAAGTGGCGGACATGAGCCTCAAGACCCAGGCCCGGGTCCTGCGGGTACTGGAGGATCAACGGTTTTATCCGGTGGGCAGCCAACGGCCCACCGAGGTGGATACGCGTGTCCTGGCGGCGACCAACAAGGATCTGGAGAAGCAGATCGAAACCGGACTGTTCCGGGAGGACCTCTATTTCCGGCTCAACGTCATCCCTTTCGAAGTCCCGCCGTTGCGGGAGCGCAAGGAGGACATTCCCCAGCTTCTGGACTACTTCATGGAGATGCTCAGCCCCCATCATGGGAAACCGGCCAAGATCATTCCCCGGGAGGTGGGGGACCGGCTCCTCCGGTATCACTGGCCGGGAAACGTCCGCGAACTGCGCAACATGGTGGAGCGTTGGATTATCATGGTTCCCGGCGGCCGGGTGGAGCTTTCGGACCTACCGCGGTCCATCCTGGACGGGTCCGGCGCCTCCCGGCCGGAATCCCGGAGCTGGCAGGAAGCCCGCGCGGCGTTCGAGTCCGATTTCCTGACCCGAAAGCTGCGGCAATACGGCGGCAACATTTCCAGAACCGCCGCCGAGATCGGGATGGAGCGTTCCCACCTGCACCGGAAACTCAAGGCCTACGGGATCAGGGTCGGCGCGACACGCGGAAAGCGCGGGGGCCGCCGGGAGATTTCGGATGCGGCCCGGGGACGGAGTGTGAACCGCTGACCGAATCGAGCTCGAAGTTCATGCAGGCACTGATGGCATCCTTCGTCGCTCACTTGAGGTTCGAGAAGAATTATTCCCCCCACACCGTGGAGAGCTACTCCCGCGACCTGGACCAATTCCTCCGCCACCTGACTGCCGGCCGCACCGGCAGGGAGATCAAGCCTTCCGATCTGGACCACATCACCATCCGGGAATTCCTGAGCCGGTTGAGCCAGGCGGGGAACCGGAAGGTGACCATCGCCCGAAAACTGTCGGTATTGCGGTCTTTCTTCCGGTACCTCTACCGCGAGGGCCACCTGGACCAGAATCCGGCCAAGCTGGTTCGGACTCCCCGCCGGCCACTCAAGACACCCCGTTTTCTCTCTCCCGCGGAGGTCGAGTCCATCCTCAGCCTGCCTCCGGCGAATGCCGCGAAGGGAATCCGGGACCGGGCCATACTGGAACTCCTCTATGCCAGCGGCCTGCGGGTGGGAGAGCTGGTCGGGCTGAACCTGATCGATCTCTCCATGAACCGCCGGCTGGTGCGGGTCCGGGGAAAGGGGAACAAGGAGCGGGTGGTCCCCTTCGGAGGGCCCTCCCATGCGAGTCTGGCCGCCTACCTGGAGTCCAGGAGGCGCATCCTGGCCAAGCGCAAGGACGGTCCGCAAACCCCTGCCCTGTTCCTGAATCTGCGCGGAGGCCGCCTCAGCGCCCGCTCGGTCCAGAGAAATCTTGCGGCCTATGTCCGGCAAGCGGCATTGCTGCTGGACGTGCATCCTCACCTTTTTCGCCATTCCTTCGCCACGCACCTGCTCAACAACGGCGCCGACCTGCGCTCGATTCAGGAACTCCTGGGGCATGAGAGCCTCTCCACGACTCAGCGCTACACCCATGTCTCGATCGAGCACCTGCAGAAGGTCTACCGGGCCGCCCACCCCAAGGCCTGAAGGAGGGGCGATTTCCTAATCGCCCTCCCCGAGAGGCGGATTCCAAGCGCACGTTTCTTCTCCCTCCCCACGTCACAAGAGCCGGCGGTTAGGAAACCGCCGCTCCAGCGTTTCGGTTGCCAGGCGACACCCTTCTCTGCTAGATTGACGCGCGAACGAAGAAGAAAAAAAAGATGTTGACGAAGGAACAGAAAGAAGATCTCATCAGAGGCTACCAACTGCACCGAACCGATACCGGCTCGCCCGAAGTCCAGGTCGCCATTCTGAGCCACCGGATCGGGTACCTCACCGAACACTTCAAATCCCACAAGAAAGACCACCACTCCCGGCGGGGACTCCTGAAACTCGTCGGCCAGAGGCGGCGGCTACTGGACTATCTGAAACGGATAGACTTCGGCCGCTACAAGGATTTGATCGGTCGACTGGGAATTCGCAAGTGAACGGCGGTACGTCCGGCCACAGTGGTTCCGGATCTTGACCCTGGCGACCCTCCGGCCACCGGCTTCCGAGCCGGAAGGAAAACGGATCCCACACTCCCCGTGAGAACCTGCTTTCCCGATTGCCGCGACGGCCGCGACCCGTTTCAAACACCCTGAATACAAGGAGAAGCAATGGCGGAGAAAATAGAAGTTCACCTGGACGGCAAAGTCCTTTCCATCGAAACCGGCCGCATGGCCAAGCAAGCCGACGGCGCCGTCGTCGTTCGCCTCGAAGAGACGATGGTCCTGGTTTCGGCCTGTTCCCAACGCGAACCCCGGGAGAACCTGAGCTTCTTCCCGCTGACCTGCGACTACCGGGAATACACCTACGCCGCGGGCAAGATTCCGGGAGGCTTCTTCAAACGCGAGGGCAGGCCCACCGAAAAAGAGGTGCTGACAAGCCGCCTCATCGACCGCCCCATCCGCCCGCTCTTCCCGGACGGCTTTGCTTGCGAGACTCAGATCGTGGCCATGGTGATGTCGGCCGACCCGGAGACGAACCCGGATATCCTGGCGCTGAACGGCGCGTCGGCGGCCCTGGCCCTGTCCGACATCCCCTTCCCATTTCCCCTGGGGGCGGTGCGGGTGGGCCGCGTCGACGGCCAGTTCATCCTCAACCCCAGCTACTCCCAGTTGGAAGAGAGCGATCTGAACCTGATCCTTTCCGGCTCCTGGGACGGCATCACCATGGTGGAAGCCACGATGCGGGAGGTTTCCGAGCAGGTCGTCGTCGATGCCATCGAATACGGTCACAGGCAGGGTATCCGGCCGGTGATCCAGGGGATTCGTGAGCTGGCGGATCGCCGTCCCGTCACCAAACGGACGGTGGAGCCCAGATCTCTCGACCCGGAACTCGTGGCGCAGGTCGAGTCCCTGGGCAAGGAGAAGATACTGTCGGCTCTCCATACCCCCGGCAAGTTGGCCAGCGAACGGCAAATGAGTGACGCCAAGCGTGAGGTCGTCGATTCCATCTCCGATGAGACCGGCGAGAAGAGCGCCGAGGCGGGAACCTGCTTCAACCAGCTCAAGGAGAGGCTGTTCCGCGAACGGCTGCTGCAGGATGGACGCCGTCCCGACGGCCGCGGATTCGACCAGGTCAGAAACGTCTCCAGCGAAGTCGGCCTGCTGCCTCGGGCGCACGGATCGGCCCTTTTTACGCGGGGAGAGACCCAGGCCCTGGTGACGGCCACGCTGGGCACCGGAGATGACGCCCAACGCCTGGATCTGCTCACCGGGGAGAGTTCGAAACGGTTCATGCTGCACTACAATTTCCCTCCCTTCAGCGTGGGCGAGGTGAGATTCCTGAGAGGCCCGGGACGCCGGGAAATCGGGCACGGGGTCCTGGCGGAGAGAGCCGTCACGCCGATGCTTCCATCAGAGGAGGAGTTCCCCTATACGGTCCGCGTGGTGTCGGACATCCTGGAGTCCAACGGCTCGTCGTCCATGGCGACGGTCTGCGGCGCCATCATGGCGCTGCAGGACGCGGGCGTGCCGCTCAAGGGATCCATCGCCGGCATCGCCATGGGACTGGTCATGGAGGGAGACGACTATGCCGTCCTGTCGGATATCGCCGGATTCGAGGACCACTACGGCGACATGGACTTCAAGGTCGCCGGCAGCCGGAACGGCATCACCGCCCTGCAGATGGACATCAAGATCGCCGGGGTCACGCGAGAGATCATGGAGGAAGCGCTGCTCCAGGCCCGGGAGGGCCGGCTGCATATCCTGGATCGGATGGCGGAGACCATAGCCGAGCCGCGCCGCGACATTTCCAAATTGGCGCCCCGTATCGTCACCATCAAGATCCCGGTCAAGAAGATCGGCGCCGTCATCGGTCCCGGCGGGAAGATGATCCGCAGCATCATCGATCAGACGGGAGTCAAGATCGACATCGAAGATGACGGCTCGGTCAACATCGCCTCCACCAGCAGCGAGGCCACCGAGAAGGCCATCCGGATCATCGAGGACCTGACGGCCACCGCCGAGATCGGCAAGACCTATCTGGGGACAGTGATGAAGGTGGTGGACTTCGGAGCCTTCGTCGAGATTCTCCCCGGGACGGAAGGGCTGCTCCACATCTCCGAGGTCGCGGAACATCGGATCCGGGACATCCACCAGGAGATCAACAATGGGGACAAGATGATGGTCAAGGTCCTCAATATCGACGACAACAACAAGATCCGGCTCAGCCGCCGCGCCGTTCTCCGGGACCAGCAGGGGGATCGGGAACAGCCCGGGAGTCAGGAGCGCCTCCGGAGCCGGGAGCGTCCCCGGAATCGGGAGCGTCTCCGGGGCCGGGAGCATCCCCGGGGCCGGGAGCATCCCCGGGGCCGCAGGAGACGCCGCCGGCAACGCCGATGATCCCGGAATCGCTGAAGCAGGCTCTCCGCGATTTCAAGGAGGGCCGTCTGCCCGAGAGGGAGTTGCTCCGGCGGCTCCACGACCTGCCCTACGAGGATCTGGATTTTGCCAAGGTCGACCACCACCGGAGTCTCCGGCAAGGCTTTCCCGAGGTCATTTTCGGGAAGGGCAAGAGTCGGGACCAGATCGTCCGGATCGCCGAGGCGCTGTTGGAGCACCACTCCAACCTGCTCATCACTTCCGCCAGCGAGGGTGTCCACACCCGGCTGAAGGCCTCCTGCCCGGAGGCCGTGTTTCACAGCCGGAGCCGGATTCTGGAGGTGGTCCGGGCCCCGGTCGACCGGGGCCGGGGGACCATCGGAGTCTTCGCGGCCGGCACCGCGGACATCCCGGTCGCCGAAGAGGCCCTGATCACGGCAAGGGTCATGGGCAACCAGGCCGTCCCCTGCTACGACGTGGGCGTGGCGGGGCTGCATCGGATCCTGGGACAGCGGGAGCTGTTGGCGTCTTGCACGGTGGTGATCGCCGTCGCCGGCATGGAAGGGGCCCTTCCCAGCGTGGTGGGCGGTTTGGTCGATCTTCCGGTGATCGCGGTTCCCACCAGCGTGGGCTACGGGGCTTCCTTCGGCGGTCTGGCCGCACTCCTGGGCATGCTCAACAGTTGCGCCGCGAACGTGTCGGTGGTCAATATCGACAACGGGTTCGGCGCCGGCTATGTGGCCAGCATGATCAACCGGCGGCGGGATGGCGACTGACCCGGACTGATTCTGGTAAATTCTGACCGGAAATTCTCACCGGCTCGCCGAGGGCGCGACAAGGAAAGGATCCTATTTTCGGGCACGTACCCGCTCGGCATGTGATGTCATCCGAGCCCGGGCGCGGGCGTCCCCGATCACGACTCAGGGATGAAGTTCGACGACCGGATCGTGGAACAGATCCGCAACAGCATCAATATCGTGGATCTGATCGGCGGCTACGTCCCCCTGAAGAAGCGGGGACAGAACCACATCGCCCTCTGCCCCTTTCACGCCGAAAAGACCCCTTCATTCAACGTCAGCGACAGCAAGCAGATCTTCAAGTGTTTCGGGTGCGGCGCCGGCGGGGATATCTTCAAGTTCATCATGCTGATGGAAAACCGGACCTTCCCCGAATCGGTGAGGTTCCTGGCGGAGCGTTCGGGCATCGCGGTGCGTCAGTGGAACGAGAGTCCAAGCCCGCGGACCCTCCGGACGCAGCGCCTGCGCCAGGTCATGGAGCTGGCCGGGAAACTCTACCGCCGGTTCCTGGAGCGGTCGAGAGCGGCCCGGGACTACCTGCGGGACCGGCAGATCAACACTGAGACCGTCGAGCGATTCCAGATCGGCTATGCGCCCGGCGGCGGTCAATTGGTCGCCGAGCTTCGCCGGGAGGGCTTTACGAACCAGGAACTGATGGCCTGCGGCCTGATCAAGGAGGGGAGAGGGGGCCGCAGCTATGAGTATCTTCGGCGGCGTGTGACATTCCCGATCCGGGATCTACAGGGGCGGATCGTGGCCTTCGGCGGCCGCATCATGGGAGACGGCGTCCCCAAGTACCTCAACTCTCCGGACTCCGATCTCTACAAGAAGGGCGCCAATCTGTACGCCCTGGACCTGAGCCGTCCCGAGATCCGAAGGAGGGGCTTCGCCATTCTGGTGGAAGGTTATTTCGACTGTGTCATGCCTCATCAGTTCGGCTTCCGGAACGTGATCGCCTCCCTGGGCACCAGTCTCACGGCCGACCAGGCCAAGCTGCTGCGGCACTACACGCGTCGAGTCGTGATCAATTACGATCCGGACACGGCCGGAGCCAACGCAACCGTGCGCTCGGCCGACATCTTCGTGGGCGAAGGTTTCAGTGTGAGCATTGCCCAGGTTCCAGGAGGCCAGGATCCCGACTCCTTTCTGAGAGAACATGGGGCAGTGGCCTACCGCGATGTGCTGCGATCGTCCGTCCCTCTTCTCTCTTTTCTGCTCTCCTGGCGGATTCGCGAGCACAAGGATCCGTACAGTCCCCGGGGGAAACGGGAAATCGCCGAACAGGTCGTGCCTCACCTCGCGGCGATCGCCAATAGAATCGAGCGCGCCGAAGCCGTGTCCCGGACGGCCGCCCTTCTGCGGCTGGATGAGAACCTGATCCTGGCGGAGATGCGTTACGTCCGCAAACCCCGGGCCAGGCAACTTCCCGTGACGCGGTCTCCACGGACGGCGGCCGTCACTCAGGCAGAGAAGACGTTGGTGCTGGCCGCCCTTGATCCGACCCACCGGCATCGGGTCTTCAGCGAGGTGGAACCGGACTGGTTCCAGAACCTGGAATCGGGCAAGATCTTCGAGGCCTTGTTCGAATTGAACGGTGACCAGCGGGACCTGACCGTAGCCGCGGCCTCGGAGCGGCTCGACCCGGATGACATGGATCTCCTGGAAAACCTGGCCCTGGCCGACGACACGCTTTCGGACGAGATCGTCCTCGAATGCATTCGAGCGCTGAGACGCAAGCATTTCGAGAACCTGAGCCGGCAGGTGCAGCTACAGATTCTGGAAGAGGAGAAGAACGCGACGTCAACCGAAATCTTGCAGGAGCTTCTGGTAAGAAAGGAGCGGATCCGCAAGAAAATAGAGTTCGATTTTGTATAATGGGGGCGGCTGGCGGCATGAGCGAGAACGAAGAGAAGATTCCCGTTGAGGAAAGGTACGACGGCGTAAAGGAACTGATCGCCCTGGGCAAGGAAAAGGGCTATCTCCTTTACGACGAAGTCAACGACTACCTCCCCGACGATATCCAATCCTCGGAAGACCTGGACAGCATCTTCTACCTGTTCGGGGAGGCCGGGATCGAGGTCATCGATTCGGAGGAGGATTTCGAGTCTACCCAGCGAAGGATTCGGGCCAAGTCCGAGGGGGCGGCGGCGGAGCCCCCGGACCCCACGCTCGAGAAGACCAATGACCCGGTCCGCATGTATTTGCGGGAGATGGGCACGGTCCCCCTGTTGACCCGGGAGGGGGAGGTGACCATCGCCAAGCGGATCGAGAAGGGTCGAAAGACGGTGCTGAACGTGCTGTCCCGGTCTCCCGTAGTCGTCAACGAGGTCATGCGTTACGGGGAAGCGCTGGACGAGGGCGGCCTCAACATCAAGACACTGGTGGTGTTCCGTGAAGCCGAAATCACCCCCGAGGTGTTGGAGACCAGGCGGCAGACCACCATCCGCATGGCGAGAGAGGTGGCTGAACTGGAAGTGGGGGCCAGCAGGGTCCGGCGCAAGATGCGCCGGGTCCGGAAACCCAAGGATTCGACCCAATACAAGAGCCTCCTGTCGCAGTTGGCCCGCTATCGAATTCCGATTGCCCGGCACATCCGGGCCCTGGATCTCACTCCCCTGACTTACGAACGGCTCGTCAACGTCATCAAGCGAGCTGTCGACCGGATCGTCGCCCTGGACCAGGAGACCAGGAAACTCAGGAAGCTGCACGAAGCCCCGCTGAAGCTGGAGGACTCCAAGAAGATCAAGCTCCGGTTACGGGAGATCGGCAAGTATCTGAAGGAGATCGAAGACGAGGTTCTGGCCACCCCCGCGGAACTCAAGCGTACTCTGGCCATCATAAAGCAGGGTGAGCTCGAAGCCGACATCGCCAAGAAAGAGTTGGTGGAAGCGAACCTGAGACTGGTGGTTTCCATCGCCAAGAAATACACGAACCGGGGCCTGCAGTTCCTGGATCTGATCCAGGAAGGGAACATCGGACTCATGAAGGCGGTGGAGAAGTTCGAATATCGAAGGGGATACAAGTTTTCGACCTACGCCACCTGGTGGATTCGGCAGGCCATCACCCGGGCCATTGCGGACCAGGCCCGAACCATCCGGATCCCGGTCCATATGATCGAAACCATCAATAAACTGATCCGGACCTCCCGGGCGCTGGTGCAGGAATACGGCCGGGAACCGACCAACGAAGAGATTTCGCTGAAAATGGGCCTTCCGGTCAGCAAGGTCCGGAAGATCCTCAAGATCGCCCAGGAACCCATTTCCCTGGAGACGCCCATCGGCGAAGAGGAAGACAGTCATCTCGGCGACTTCATCGAGGACCGAGGCGTGACCTCACCCGCCGAGGCGGTCATCAATCTCAATCTCAAGGAACAGACGGCGGCCGTTCTCAAGACTCTCACCGATCGAGAGGAGCAGGTGATCCGCATGAGATTCGGCATCGGGGACGGAAGCGAGCATACCCTGGAAGAAGTCGGCCAGCGGTTCTGCGTAACCCGGGAGCGGATCCGCCAGATCGAAGCCAAGGCCCTGCGGAAGCTGAGGCACCCGTCCCGCAGCCGGAAGCTGAAGACATTCCACGAAGACAATGGGAATTCGGGCCGTACACTTTCCTAGGAGTCCGTCGTGAACTTCCGGCGCATTGGGGCGGCGGGGGTCACGGGGCTGGCAGGCGGGCAAATTCGTTGCCGCCACCGAGTCTTGGCCTGGGAACAGGATCCTCGGCCGGGATGCGGCGCCGTCCGAATGGCGCGGCAACTGTTTCACACGGGCGCTGGGAAGCGCCCTTTTTTTTTCGGTGGGCCCATAGCTCAGTCGGTTAGAGCGTCTGACTCATAATCAGGTGGTCGTAGGTTCGAGTCCTACTGGGCCCATACCCACCGACGCCGGCTGCCGGTCCGGACCGTCCCATGGAGGCATGCGTTGAGCGAAGAGTTGCAGAGGTTGATCCAGCTTCAGCAAGTCGACATCAGAATCGTCGAGTTGCGGCAGCGGGTCTTGTCCATTCCTGACGAGATCGAGAGTCAGGCCGAGTCACTCCAGAAGAGTCGGGACGCGGTAGAAAAGCTCCGGGAGCAAGCCGACCGGCAAGCCCGGACCCAACGCCGGTTGGAGGGTGAAGTCGAGTTGCTGCAACAAAAGCTGTCCCGCTACCAGGAGCAGCTCATGGACGTCAAAACCAACCGGGAGTACCGGGCCATGCGCCACGAGATCGCCGGCGTCCGGGCTCAGATTTCCGGCAAGGAGGATGAGATCCTCGAAATCATGCTGGCCATGGACGAATTGGAAGACCAGACTCGGGATGCCCGCCGTCAGGCCGAGGAGCGGGCCTCCGAGGTGTCGTCCCGGCAGAAGGAACTGGAGACCTTCGCGGCCAGTTCCGAGACGAACATGGCCGGTTTCGAGCAGGAGAAGAACCGGCTGGAACGCGACCTGCCCGAACCATTGCTCGAACAGTACCGCCGGATCGCCTCGGTCAACAACGGGCAGGCCTTGGCAGCGGTCAGCGACGAATCTTGCCAAGCCTGCAACGTGAAGCTTCGTCCCCAGCTCTTCACCGAGGTCAAGACCGGCCTAAAGATTCTTAGCTGCGAGACCTGCAATCAAATTCTTTATTACGTACCGCCCAAGGTTACTAGTCGGGCCAGGTGGAAGGCGGGCCCCATATGGCAGGCGATGAAAGGGGACTCCAAAAACCCTAAGCCGAAGTGGATTCGCGAAGACCTCGAATACCAACACTTTTCCCGAGATACAGGG
>JAJDTT010000090.1 GCA_022827025.1 Acidobacteriota bacterium | reverse complement strand
AAAGCTTCTGCTATCGGCTGCAACGGCGATGGCTGCGAGCGTTGCGGCGTCGATCTCAGCGCGACCGCTTCAGTTGGGGACGGCTGCGACGGATGACGGAATTGCTCTGGCCATCCGTGAAGATCCGTCACCCGTGGCCGGGGCAACGGTTCCGCTGGCCGTCCACACCCAAGGTAGGAGCCGGATGCCCTAACGGGCACGTCCGGATCTGTGCGGGGGGCGGCAGGAAACTGCCGTTCCTACCGTGACTTCTAGTCGCCGACCGGGATCGGCGTCCGGAGCGGCGTCTGGAGCGGCGTCGTCCTCGGCGCCGTCTGGGATCGGCGCCCGGAGCGGCGTCTTTCAGGCGCCGACTGGGACCGGCGTCCTTCCGGGCGCCAGGCGTGGCGACGTGGAGCGACGGCGACACAGCCGCGAAACGATGCGATGCGACCCTGCAGGGCACCCACAAGGGGTGCCCCTACGATCATCGGGGATTGGAAGTTTCGAAGAAGAAGGAGGACAGGAATGTCCCCGGTCGTGGAATAGACGTGTACTTGGAGTTGGTAGTCGGATCCGTGAGCCCGCCGACAGCTCTGAAAGCGTCTACTGACAGTTGTACTGCTGGTTCAGTCGCTCTTGCAGGCGCTGTCGAATGGCGCTGTGGTCGGCGTCAGCCAGCTTGCACCAATAGGGGAAGCCATCTTCGTCACTGACGATCCACTCGATGGCCTTCTTCTTGAGCAGGCGATAGTCTTTGCGGGAGTTCTCCTTGACGATCCGCAGGTCGATGACGGCTTCGTGCCAAGCCTGTCTCAAGATGGCAACAGCTAAGTTTCGTTCGGACCTGAAATCTACCTTTTGACGTGTCTCGGTGTTTCGACCGATGCCCCTCATCCGCACGGTCAGCGATCATAACACAAGTTCATGGATTTCCTAAGAAAAAACTGCACCGGGGCCCGTCCCGGGAGGTTCCGAAAGCACGCGTCGAGGGGACAGGCGCCGCAATGGCGCCGGTTTCTCATTGGCTGACGTAAAGAGGGCACCCACAAGAGGCGCCCCTGCATTATTCCCTGGAAGCCGGGACGAGGGTCAAGGTGATCCTCTCTCCCTCTCGCAGGACGACAATCTCGGTCGGAGAGCCGATCTCCAGAAAATCGATGGCGTAGGTGTAGTCGTAGATGTCCCGGATCTCGCGGTCGGCCAGGCGCACGACCACGTCCCCGGCTCTGACTCCCGCCTTTTCGGCGGGCGCGCCGGGTGTGACTCCGGAGAGACCGAGGCCCTCATTCTCACCCTGGGCATAATCGGGGATCGTACCCAGGTAGGCTCTCAACCCGCTTCTGGCCCCTCGCCGCCTGGGGTCGCGCATCTCCCGGTAATCGGGACGTCCCGAGTCCTCCAGGAGGTGAACGGCAACCCGGCTCAGGAATGACGCGATCTTCCGCGTCCCCTGGTAGTTGAGTTTTTCGGGGCGGTCTCCGGGCGTGTGGTAATCCTCGTGGGAACCGGTGAAGAGACTCAGGATCGGGACCTGCTTGACATAGAAGGAGGTGGCGTCCGTGGGCAGATGGCTCTCGGGCTGCATCACGATGGGCAGGCCCAAGTCCAGATTGGACCGTTCAATGACGGAAGGCCAGACGGAACTCGAACCCACACCCTGCACCACCAGCGATTTCTCCAGACGGCCCACCATGTCCAGATTCAGATAGGCCAACAGGTCGCCTTCGGACCCATCCCCCTGGCCCGGTCCGTAGTTTTTCATGAAATGGTTCGAGCCCAGCAATCCCAGTTCCTCGCCGGACCAGAGCGCGAACAGCACGTCCCGCCCCGGCGGAAGGTCTCCTTTTTTGTGAAGGTGCACGAGATGCTCCGCCATCTCCAGAACGGCGGCGACGCCGGACGCGTTGTCGTCGGCCCCGTAGTGGATCCCCCCTTCCTCGTCCGATCGGGCCAGCGACGAAGCGGTGGCCCCCGAGCCCAAATGGTCCAAGTGGGCGCCCACCACCAGCATTCCGTCAGTGGCCCGGTCCGAACCCGCCTGCAGCAATCCCAGAACGTTGCGGCCCGTCCTCTCCTCCGTGTTCAGATCGACGTTCGAAGCCACCTCGACTCCGGGCAGCACGAACCCCATCCGGAGATCGCCGGAATCCAGTTCCTGCTGGAGTTCCCCCAGGGTTCGATCGTTGGACTCCAGCAGAATTCCGGCTGCCCGGTCGGTGAGAGAGATGACGGGAAGGTGCCCGTCGGTGACCGAACCGTCTAGCCTCAGAGGGATCAACTCCCGGCGAACCTTGGAGTTGGGACCGCTGGCGATGAGGAGTCCGTTGGCCCCCCGGTCCAGCGCCTGCATGGCCTTGTATCGGAGGCTCCCATAGCGAGCCAGGTGGCGCCGCCGTTGAGGGGACACCTCTTCCGGGTAATAACGCAGCACCATGACCCACTTGCCGTCCACGTCCAGGTGAGCGTAGGAATCGTAACCCGGGTTCTCCTCCAACTCCGGCGCCACGATCCCATACCCGGCGAAGACCACCGGGGAGGCTTCGAACGTTCCCGTTGCCGAGAAGGACAACGGCCTCCAGTCATGGTCCACGCGCAGCGGCTGCTTCTTGTCCCCACTCACGATTTCCAACCGGTTCGCCGAACCCAGCGAGACTCCCGCCGTGAAGGGGAAGGACTGGAAGTAGGAGCCGTCGTCTCCAGCCGGTTCCAACCCCAGGCGAGACAGGACCGAAGCGGCGTACTCGGTGGCCAGAAGCTCTCCCCGGGTCCCGGTCATTCGCCCCTCCATCTCCTCGGACGCCAGGCGATTCACGTGGCGGCGAAGGTCCTGATCGCGGATCAGAGTCTCATTCGCAGGCTCCGGGGCCGAACCTGAGGCGGCCTCCCCTTCGGGCGCGGAAAGTCCCAGCAGGCGTCTCGCTTCCCGGTCGTCCCAGCCGGCCAGAAATATCTGGGACGTCTTTCCGGGCGTCCGGTTGGAGGTCCAGGTCAGCGTCTTCCCGTCCGGCGCGAAGACGGGCAGACCATCGAATCCGGGCGTCCGGGTGACGCGCACCGGTTCGGCACGGCCCTCGGCGACCACCAGGTAGAGTTCGAAATTGTCCATGCCATGCAGGTTGGTGGTGAAAACCAGGTAGTCTCCGGAAGGATGGAAAAAGGGCGCCCAGGACATCTTCCCGAGGCGGGTGACGGGCCGTTGTCGGCTCCCGTCGGCATCCATCAGGAAGATCTCGGCCACCATGCCGTCCTCGGTGAACCTCCGCCAGCAGATCTGCCGCCCGGAGGGGCTGAAGAAGGGACCGCCGTCATATCCCGGCGAGGCGGTCAGCCGGCGGACGTCGGTTCCGTCCGAATTCATGGAGTAGAGATCCAAAAAGGACGAAGGGTCCCCGTCCCGGGACTTCACCTGCTCCGGAGTCAGACCGCCCTCATAGGCCAACCGATTCGAAGCGAACACGATCCGTCCGCCGTCGGGAGACCAGGAGGCCTCGGCGTCATATCCCAGCTTGTTGGTGAGGTTCCGGAGGGTCTTCGTTCCCAGAGAGAGTCCGTAGATTTCATATTCGGGATCGAAGTCCCACGTGTACCGGCGGGTCCTGCCTGAGGCCCGGCGCTCGAATTCCTCCCGTTGCTTGCGGCCGGATTCGGGATCATGGTGGGTCGAAGCGAAGAGGACCTGACCGCCCGACGGATGAATCCAGCCGCAGGTGGTCTTGCCATGGCCGGGAGAGAGCCGGCTCACCTCTCTCCGGACCAGGTCCATCAAGTAGATCTGGAAGAACGGGTTTTCCTCCTCGCGCTCGCTCTGGAAGATCAACAGGGAGCCGTCCGGGCTGAAATATCCTTCCCCGGAACGCCGGCCTTCGAAAGTGAACTGCCGCGTCCCGGAAAGCAGCGGCTCTCCCTGGACCAAAGAAGATTTTGGCTCCGGCGGCGGGGTTCGGCTGAATCCATGGCTGGCGGAGACGAACGCCAGGATGGCTGTCCAGACCCAGATGGGCAGCATGGTGGAAGGTGCCCCAGGACGCGTCGAGCGAGGTCGGTCTCTCATCGGGTTAAGATATCAGCCCCTGCCAAGCGTCGTCACGGCATCCATGGGGCGCAGACTCTTCGGCCGCCGGTTGTGGGCCGGGGATGAAGACGGGGGGGCAGGAGAGTCCACCCTCCTGACTCCGGCCCGTTTGACACCCGAAAAGTGGGGTGACTATTCTCCCGTGATGGCCTCGGACCGAACATCGACGCTGCAGCGGGCCCCCCTTCGGGAGGGGGAGCTGGTTCTGCTCATCGGACCCAGGAACAAGCGGCACATGTTTCAGCTGCGCCCGGGAGGCCTTTTCCACCACTCCCATACCGGCCACGTCTACCACGACGAGATCGTGGGCAAGCCCCCCGGCTGCCGATTTCTGAGCCGCCAGGAAATACCCGTCGTCTGCCTGCGGCCGACCCTGGAACGGTACGTTCTCAAGGGGCTGCGCCGCCGCACCCAGGTCATCTACCCGCGCGACTCGACGCAGATCCTGATTCGCGGCGACATCTATCCCGGAGCCCGGGTTCTGGAAGCGGGCCTGGGATCCGGATCGGTGGCCCTGGTCCTGCTCCGTTTCCTGGGCCCGGAGGGTCATCTCATCTCCTACGAGCGCCGGGAGGAGTTCGCTTCCATGGCCCAGGATTCACTCTCCGAATTCGCGGACCTCTACGGGGCTTCGGGAGCCCGGCACACGGTTGTTCTGGAGGACGTCTACGAAGGGATCCGGGAGCAGGACCTGGACACGATCCTGCTGGACGTTCCCGAACCGGAGCTGGCCATCGACTCGGCGGCAGCGGCGTTGAGACCGGGCGGCAGCCTTCTCTGCTGGCTTCCCACGGCGCTTCAGGTGTACCGGCTGGTGAGAATATTGCAGCGCGGACCCGACTGGGCGCACATCGAAACCACCGAGTCGCTGGTCCGTCCCTGGCACGTCAGCGAGGAGTCCATCCGGCCGGTTCATCGGATGGTGGCTCACACCGGGTTTCTGACTTCCGCCCGGCGTATCTGTGAGGAGCCCGCGGATCAGAACTCCACGGTGGGAGCCGCTTCGGCTCCCTCGGCGGCTTCGAAGTAAGCCGTGCTCCGCTCGAAGCCGAAAAATCCGGCCACCAGGTTGGTGGGGAATCGGCGAACCGTGGTGTTGTAGTTCTGCACCGTCTGGTTGTAGCGTCGCCGCTCCACGGCGATCCGGTTCTCGGTCCCGGTCAATTCATCCTGCAGGGCGAGGAAGTTCTGATTGGATTTGAGGTCGGGATAGCGCTCGGCAACCAGGAGCAGGCGGGACAACGCTCCTTCCATCTGGCCGGCGACCTGCGCCTTGCCGGCGGTGGTCCGGGCCGCTCCCCACTGGCTGCGCAGGCGGGTGACCTCGGTGAAGACCTCCCGCTCCTGGGCCGCGAACCCCTTCACCGTGTTCACCAGGTTGGGGATCAGATCGTAGCGCCGTTGCAGCACCGTCTCCACCTGCGCCCAAGCGCTCTCCACTCCCTCGTTCAACGTGACCAACCGGTTGTAGGAGCCGGTCAGACTCATGCCGATGATGAGGAACAGAACCAGCAACGCTCCCAAGACGATCAATATCTTCTTCAAGACGACGACTCCTGTTCCTCAGCTCGCTCCCGCCCGTGAACGTAGCTGTCGATGGCGTCCACCACGGTCTCAACGGTCTTCAGAAAGTTCCCGAAGAGGGCGTCCGCATTGACCTTTCTCACCTTGATCCGCCCTTCCTTGAGGGCTTCCACGGTCTCGAACGGTTCGGGATCCAATGGAATTTGCTGCGCCAGAGCAGCCAGAGCGTCCAGTTTCCTAGCCGGCGCATCAACCTGGTAGAGGCGAAGGGCCGCCCGAAAGAGAACCAGGAACGAGGCGACGGAACGGACCAGGACCTCCGCCACGTCCCGGGGCTTGCCGCCCGTGATCAAATAGGCTTCCCGGAGTTGAATCAGCTTGCCCTTGAGCTCCGACTCCACCTGGTGCCTCAGGTTCTCTTCACTGACCGGAATCCGGCTCAGGATGTCCTCGCCATGAAGGACCCGGTTCGCCGCCTTCATGTCCAGGATCTCGATGGGAAAGACGTCCGCCGACTGCTTCAGCCGCTCGAGGGTAAAGAGCAGCGGGGGAGGATTGCCGGCCTTGACCCAACGGCGAGCCAGACCGGACATCGCCCGCAGCTCCGCCACCCCGAGATTTTCGACGATGACGAGCACATTGTAGTCGGAGCGTTTCTTGACGAAGTCGCCGGTGACGGCCGACCCGTACAGAATGACCGACCTGAGGCTCAGGGGATGGACTTTGCGCAGTTTCTCGACCAATTGTTCCGGCTTCATTTCCTCAATCCGATTCGCAACCTACCAGCTCCGGCCCGCGCCGCCGCCTCCGGAGAGCCCGCCGCCGAAGCCGCCGAAGCCCCCTCCCGAAAAGCCGCCGCCATAACCGCCGCGCGGGAACCCGGCTCCCATCCCCAGCGGCAGAAACATCCCCAACAGGGGACGCCGCAGGAACAGGAACAGCAGAAACAGGAGGTAGAGCAGGTTTCCGGCGCCCGGACGGCGGCTTCGCCGGGAATCCCGCGGGACGTCGGCCCCACTGAGAGTGACTCCCGCGTCCTGCGCGATCACGCCGGCGATCGTGAGCGCGCCCCGCGCCAAACCGCCCCCATGGCGCCCGTGGCGGAATTCCGGCAACACCGCCTGGTCCAGAATCCGTCCCACCCGCGCGTCCGGAAGGATCCCCTCCAGGCCGTACCCGACCTCGACCCGGATCTCGCGGTCCTCCAGGGAGGTGAGGATCAGAACGCCGTTGTCCTGGCCTTTCCGTCCCACTCCCCAGCGCTCGGAGAGCCGGTTGGCGAAGTCCCGGATCTCCCCTCCCTTCAGAGACCGGAGCGTGACCACCGCGATCTGAGCCGACGTCTTCTGCTCCAATTCCCTGAGCCGGCCCTCCAGCGACCGCCTCAGGTTGGCGTTCATCACGCCTGCATAGTCGTTGACATAGCCCTGGGGCTTCAGACTCTCCAGCAGAGCGTCCGACTCGACCTGTGCCTGGACTTGCGTGCCCAGCAGGAGGAGCAGGGGCGCCAGCAACCAACGGTTCGTTCTCACGGGCTCCATTGTACTCGACTCGACGGCATCTCAATGCCGGCAGGACTTCTGCGAAACCGGCCCAGCGTAGGGGCACTCCTTGTGGGTGCCCTGCGGGGTCGCATCGTCCCCCCGCTGAGTCGCCGCTCCACGTCGCCATTCCCGGCGCCCGGAAGGACGCCGGTCCCAGTCGGCGACTAGAAAGTCGCCGCTCCACCCCCCCGGTTCGGTAGTGCCCAAGCAATGGCCGGCGGACGGTGGCGCCGTTCAGGGGGAGGGCGACCACAAGGGTCGCCCCTACGAGTCGTTCGACAGCGGCGACGCGGCGGGAGCGGCGTGTTTCACGCGACGACTGGTAGGGGCGTGTTTTAGGCACCCCGTGTTCTTTGCCAGGAGGGGCGACTTCCAGTCGCCCACTGGAAGGGCGGTTTCTAGCCGCCCTGTCGGACCAATCCCCGATGACCGTAGGGGCACCCCTTGTGGGTGCCCTGCGGGGTCACATCGTTCCCCCGCTGAGTCGCCGCTCCACGTCGCCATTCCCGGCGCCCGGAAGGACGCCGATCCCAGTCGGCGCCTAAAAGACGCCGCTCCACCCCCCGGTCCGGTAGTGCCCAGGCAATGGCCGGCGGACGGTGGCGCCGTTCAGGGGGAGGGCGACCACAAGGGTCGCCCCTACGAGTCGTTCGACAGCGGCAACGCGGTGGGCGCCTCTGATGGACAATCCCCGCCCGGTTTCTCCCGCGGGATCATGCCGGAGGCCCGGCGGTGGGGGACTTCTGAGAAATGCGGACTAAGAGGCGTCTTTCAAGCATTCTCTTTCATACGAAACGGGATTCATGGCCAGGGACTGCAGGATGCGGGAGCGGGGGTAGGAAAACCCCCGCTCCTACACGCCCCTGTTTCTGCCAGGATCTCTCCGGCTCATGGCCGGTGGGGGAACTGGTGAGAAATGCGGGCTAAGCCACGTTTCTTGACCCGAAAAGGTGCGCATCCTATGATGGCGGAACGCGCGAAATGACTCTTTTGATTGCCTTTCTGAGTGTTGCCGTCCTCTCGGTGTCCGGCCTCTTCGGCGGAGGCGAGGCGGAGGCGAAGGCGGCCGCGGGGGTGAGCTACTCCCAGGACATCCAGCCCCTCCTGCAACGCAGTTGCCAGGGATGCCACCAGCCCTCCAGCCGTCAGGGCGGACTGGACGTCACCAATTTCGAGAATCTCCGGACCGGCGGCCAGCATGGGGCTTCCTTCGTCTCGGGGGCGCCGGAGAGGAGCCTTCTCCTGGCCCATCTCACCGGGGACCGGGAACCGCGGATGCCGCTGGGGATGCCGCCCCTGGATGCTTCCGACATCGAGCTGTTCCGGAAATGGATCGCCTCGGGGGCCCGGGACGACTCCTCGGAGATGGCCACCCGGCTGGCCGGGGGAAAGCCTCCCGTGTACCGGCAGCCGCCCGTGATCACCGCGCTGGCCTATTCTCCCGACGGTGGCACCCTGGCGGTGTCCGGCTACCGGGAAGTGCTGCTGCACCGGGATTCGGACTCGGTACCCGATGCCCGGCTGGTGGGGACCGCCGATCGGATCCAGTCCCTGGGCTTCACCGCCGACGGAAAGACCCTCATGGCGGCCGGGGGGCGGCCGGCCAGTTTCGGCGAGGTCCAATTCTGGGACGTGGAGTCCGAACAGCTCCGCAGGGCCGTGCGGAGTTGCCACGATACCCTCTTCGGGGCGTCGCTTTCTCCGGACGGGACCCGGGTGGCCTTCGGTTGCGCCGACCACACGGTCCGGATCGTGGAGGTGGCCACGGGCAAAGAACTTCTGAAGATGAGTCACCATGAAAACTGGGTCCTGGGGACCGTTTTCGGGGTGGACGGAAAGCGGATCATATCGGTGGGCCGGGACCGGGCGGCCAAGTTGGTGGACGCCACCACCGGAGCCTTCATCGAGAACGTCAATCTGCTGAAGGGAGAGTTGACGGCCATTGCCCGGCACCCCAGCCGGGAGACCGTCGCCATCGGCGGCGAGGACCGGACGCCCTTTCTCTACCGGGTGGACAAAGCCGCCAAGATGCTGATCGCCGACAGCACGAACCTGCTCCATGAGTTGGAGAAACATGACGGCGAGATCTTCGATCTGGCCTTCAGTCCGGACGGGAAGACGTTGGCCGTGTCCGGCGCGTCGAGCCGGGTCCCGCTGTACGACGTGGAGAGCGGAGCCGCCTCCGGGGCCTGCGACGCCGGCCACCAGGGGATATATGCCGTGGCCTTCCATCCGCAAGGTGGCCGTCTGGCCATGGGCGGCTTTGACGGCAACGTGAGAATCTGTGAGTTGGACTCCGGCCGCACCGTCTCCGAGTTCATCCCGGTGCCTATACAGGAGACACTGGTCTCGTCGCGTTAGCCGGGGATTCTGACACTGGGCAGGTGTAAACTGGCGGTTAACCGGCGGCACGCCAATTCCATGGACGCAGCCATGAACGAATCCGGCACCTTTCATCGGGCAGGACCCCGAGCACACGGAATGGCGGTGCTGCTGTCCCTGCTCTGCGGATCCATCCTGTTGGCCGAGGCCCCGCTGTTGGAACAGATGCAGCCCCGGGGCGCCCGGCGAGGGTCGGCCCTGACCCTGACCGTGTCAGGGAAGAGTCTGGGCGGGAATCTGAAGGTCGTCTCTCCGCTCCCAGCCAGCTTCACCCCGCTGGCGGCGAGGGATCCAGGCGCTCCGGCCCAGGAAGTCGACTCGGCGGCTTTTCTCGTGGAAGTCCGGAATGACGCGGCCCCCGGCCTCTACCCCGTTCGCGTCCACAGCGACCTTGGACTCTCCAACGTCCTGCTTTTCTCCGTGGGTGAGTTTCCCGAAGTCGGTGAGGAGAAGGCTGGTTCCAACGATACGCCCGCGGGAAGTCAGATGGTGCCGGTTCCCGTGACCGTGAACGGGACCCTGGAGGGACCGGACCGGGATGTCTACCGGTTCCGGACCGGGGAGGGGGAGAGGGTCGTCCTGGAAGTGGAGGGCCGCCGGGTCGCCTCGGCTCTCGACCCGGTGCTTCTGGTCCTCGATTCCGAGGGGAAACAGGTGGCCAGAAACGATGACGCCCCCGGGATCGGCGTCGATTCGCGCCTCGACCTTTCGCTGCCCGGGGGCGACTACTATGCGGTGGTCCACGACGCCCGGTTCAGCCGCCAGGACCAGAACTTCTACCGGCTCAAGATCGGCGCCTTTGACTACGCCGAGGGAGTCTTCCCCCTGGGTTGGCAAAGAGGCGAACAAGTCACGGTCCAAATGGTCGGCGGAAGCCCCGCCGGAACCCGGGAGGTCCCTCTGGACCTGTCGGGAGTGGACCGGGACTTCGTGATGCTTCAGGTCCCGGGAGCCCCCGGTGCGCTTCCGCTGCCCTTCGTGGCGGGAGACCTTCCCGAGCGCCTGGAGCGGGAAGGACAGCCGTTAGGAGTGCTGGAGCCCTCCACGGTGGTCAACGGTCGAATCTCGGCGGTCGGCGAAGTCGACCGCTACCGGCTCCAGGTCGCGCCTGGAGAGGAATGGGCGGTTCATCTGACGGGATCCCGATTGGGCACGACTCGCCTCTTCGGCCGGGTTTCGGTCCTGGATTCCCAGGGGAAACTCCTGGCCTCGGGAGGCGATCGGGTTCCCACCAGGAACGACTCGTTCCGGACCCACGGCGCCATCAGCCGCGACCCCCATCTGCGATTCAAGGTCCCCGGCGGAGCGCGGGAAGTGACCGTCACCGTGGAAGACCTGGTGGGCCGGGGCGGGCCCGATTTCGCCTACCGGCTTTCGGCCTGGAAGGGTCCGGCCGATTTCACCGTCACCGTGTTGACGCCGTACCTGAACGTCCCTCGTAACGGAACCGGATGGATCGAAGCCAGGATCGATCGGCGGGGGTATGCCGGCGCCGTCCGGTTGGAGATCCCGGATGCGGGAGAGGATCTGCTGGTGGAGGGGGGCGACGTTCCCCCCGAGTTGGTGTCTTCCGAGAGTCCCTTCAACTCCACCCAGGGGATTCTGACCGTCACGGCCAGGAGTGGAGCCCCATTGGGATTACGCCGGGTTTCGATCCGGGGAACGGCCGTGTTGCCCGACGGCACCCGAATCGTGCGCCGGGCCGCGGCGCCGGGTCTCGTCACCGCGGTAAAGCCCGGAACGGGTTTGCCGGAACCCGCCATGCGGATGCGTGAAGAGCCCTTTACGGCTCCCTGGCTGGGTCTTGGAGTGCCGGTGAACGTGGGTCCGGAGACGTCCGTTCGCCTGGAGTTGGCGGGAGTTTCATCCGAGCGCCTGTTGCCCGGCATGGACCAGCGCCTGACTTGGCGCGTGGTGGCCGCCGATCCGGCGGTGACCCTGCCCCGGACGCTCGAGACCAAACGGGCGATCACCCGCGAACTGCGGATTCGGGACGTGAAAGGGAGCGGGGAGGATGATCCGGGCACCGGCGCCATTGTTTTGGCCACCACCATGGGCACGGTCCATGGAAAGTTCAACTTCCTGGCGGAAGGGGAAGTGGAGGTTCGCGGACGCAAGCAGAAGGTTCGGAGCCGTGCCCTGACCTTCGACGTGGTGCAGGGCTACCGCATCCGGGTGGAGGAAGCGGGTCTGACGCTCCAACCCGGGGGCAGCGGGCAATTGCGGGGCCGGGTGGAGCGCGATCCACTTTTTGACCGGCCGGTGACCGTTCAACCCGAGAATTTCCCCAACGGCGTTCTCTGCGAGCCGGTCCAGGTGGGCCTCGACCAGGAGGAGTTCCGGATCCCCTGCACGGCCGGTGATTCGGTTCAGCCGGGGGAGTACGCCATGGAGTTGTCCTCGTCCTCGACTCTGGCGACCCGGACGGAAACGCAGGTCCCCTATCGAATTCCTTCGGTGGCCGCCCGTCTGATCGTGGCCGCCAAGGAGTCGCAGGAGGACGGAACGGGCGTGGCTTCTCTGCGGACGAGCGAATGAAGAATGGATCGGGGGCGTCTATGATCACGATGTGCAGATCGATGGAGTTGATCCCCATGAGAGCCGCTTTCGCCGCTGCGCTCTGGACCGTGACGGGGGCCGCCGTACTCGGCGCGGGAACTCCTGCGGCGGCTGGTGAAGAGATCCGGGAGATTCGGGTCGAGCCCTCTCCCCTGGTCTTTTCCGGACCGGGATCGGTCAGGCGGATTCTGGTCACTGGAATCACGGCTGAGGGAGAACGTCGGGACCTGACGGCCAAGGCAACTTACGAAGACCCGGCCGGTCTGGTGGAGGCTCAGGGGCAAGGTTACATCCACCCGAAGGATTCGGGAGAGACGACGCTCCGGGTCACGGCCGGCGCGTTCGGCGTGGACCTGCCGGTCCGCATCGAGCCGGCCGCGGAACGGGCGACCACGTTTCTCAAGGACGTCCTGCCGGTCATCAACAAGGTGGGTTGCACTCAGGGCATCTGCCACGGCGCCGCCAAGGGGAGGAACGGCTTCAAGCTCTCACTTCGCGGCTACGATCCCCGGTTCGACTACCAGTCGCTGCTCTACGACATGTCGGGCCGCCGCTTCAATCGAGCCGATCCCGGCCAGAGCCTGATGCTGGCCAAGCCCACCCAGGAGGTGGCCCATGGCGGCGGCCTCAGGCTGAAGAGGGATTCCCGGTACTACGACACCCTGCTCAAATGGATCTCCGACGGAGTGCCCTTCGGCGAGGAGTCGGCGGACAAGGTCCGGCGGTTGGAGGTCCTGCCGCAAGAGGTCTTCCTGACCGCCCCCGGCCAGAGGCAGAGCGTGGTCGTGTTGGCCGAGTACGAGGACGGCAGCCTCCGGGACGTCACCCGGGAAGCCCATCTGGGCAGCAGCAATACCGAGGCCATTGCCGTGTCGGACGGAGCGGTAGTGCAGGGAGAGCGGGTTGGCGAGGGGGCCCTGCTGGTTCGTTACGAGGGACAGTTCGTGACGGTTCCGGTCACGGTTCTGAATCCCAGCTCCGGCTTCGAGTGGAGCCCGCTGCCTCAGTACAACTACATCGACCGGCTGGTGGACGGGAAGCTGGAGCGGATCCGGGTGCAGCCTTCCCCTCCCGCGTCCGACAGCGATTTCCTGCGCCGTGTCTCTTTGGATCTCACGGGCCGTCTCCCCAGTCCCGAGGAAGTGCGGGCCTTCCTGGAGGATCCGGCCGACCGGCAGGAGAAGCGCACCCGAGCCATCGACCGGCTCATGGGAAGTGACGCCTATGTCGATCACTGGACCCTGAAGTGGGGCGATCTCCTGCGCAACAACCGGAAGTTCCTGGGCCACAAGGGCATCTGGTCCTTCCAGGAGTGGATCCGGCAGTCGGTGGCCCAGAACAAGCCCTATGACCAGCTGGTCCGGGAGCTGCTGGCCTCCAAGGGGAGCACTGGAGAGAACCCCGCCGTCAGCTACTACCGCGTGGCGAGGACTCCCCAGGACGCCATGGAGACCACCACTCAGTTGTTCCTGGGAGTCCGCATGGTCTGCGCCCAGTGCCACGACCATCCCTTCGAGAGATGGACCCAGGACCAGTATTTTCAGATGGCCGCCTTCTTCTCCGCCATCGGGATCCGTCCCGGATTCAAGAGTGGCGAGGAGATCGTCTACGAGAAACGCCAGGACGCCGAACTGAAACATCCCAAGGATGGACGGGTGGTGGAGCCCGAGTACCTGGTTCCCGTCGAGGGAGCTCCCGCGCTGGAGAGTGAGGGGGATCAGCGGCCCGCCCTGGTGGAATGGCTGACCTCCAAGAAGAACCCCTTCTTCGCCCGGGCGGTGGCCAACCGCATTTGGAGCTACTTCTTCGGCCGGGGCATCATCGAACCGGTGGATGACATCCGGGCCTCCAATCCGGCGGCCAACGCTCCCCTGTTGGACGCCCTGGCGCAGGATCTGAAGGACCACGATTACGATCTTCAGCATCTCATGCGGACCATCGTCGAGTCCCGGACCTACCAGGCCTCGATCCAGACCAATGCCTGGAACGAGAACGACGGGATCAACTTCTCCCGCCGGATTCCTCGGCGCCTGAGCGCCGAGCAATTGGCCGACGCCATCACGGCGGCGACCGGCTCACGGGTCGAGTTCGAGACCGTTCCCGACGATTCCCGCGCGGCGCAGTTGCCCGATCCCCACGTGGAGAACGGCGAGTTCCTGGACCTCTTCGGACGGCCCCAGAGGGACCAGCCCTGCGAGTGCGAGCGCAAGAGCGACATGAGCCTTTCCCAGGCGCTGAATCTGGTCAACGGGCCCACCGTGGGCCGGGCCGTAGCGGACCCCGAGGGACGGATCGCTTCCCTGATTCTGGGAGGCGCCTCGAACCGCGAATTGATCGAGGATCTCTACCTGTCCACCTTGAGCCGTCCGCCCACGGAACCCGAGTACGTCTCGGCGGCGCTTCTGTTCGAAGAGCGGGAAAGCCGGGCGGGGACGGCCCAGGACCTGCTCTGGGCGCTGCTGAACAGCAACGCCTTTCTGTTCAATCGGTGAACGGAGAGGTGCGAGGTTGCAAGACGGAGATCGAAAATAGAGAATGGAACGCAAGGTCCGGACTTCTACCGGCGGTCATGCGCCAGTTTTTGAACACGGAGGTATCGAATGCTAGTCGTACCAGGTCATCGCGCATTTCTTTGTGACGGTCCGACGCGCCGGGAATTCCTGCGGGTCGGTTCTATCGGCCTATTCGGTCTCGGCCTTCCCAATTTCCTCTCCTGGCAGGCCGCCCAGGCCGCCGCGACGCCTTCGGTTGCCGGCGACCTGGTGGCCAGCAAGGGCTTCGGCTCCGCCAAGAGCGTGATCCTCCTCTTTCTCCAGGGCGGACCCAGTCACATCGACATCTGGGACCCGAAACCGGACGCCCCGGCCAACATCCGCGGCGAGTTCAAGCCCATCAAGAGCAAGGTTCCCGGCATCTGGCTCAGCGAAACCATGCCCAAGCTGGCCCAGCAGGTGGACAAGTGCACCTTGATCCGCTCCATGAGCTACACGCCCAAGGGGCTGTTCAACCACACGGCGGCCATCTACCAGATGCTGACGGGATATCCTCCCGATCGGGTCTCGCCGTCGGGACAGTTGGAGCCGCCGTCTCCCGCCGATTTTCCGACCGCGGGATCTCATATCTCCAAGATGCTTCCCCTGGATGAACCGGTCCTGCCCTTCGTGGAGATGCCGCGTCCGCTGCAGGAATCCAACGTGGTGGGGAAGGGAGGAGCCGCCGGGTTCCTGGGCAAGGCCTACGATCCCTACCGGCTCTACCAGGATCCCAACAAGCCGATCCGCCTGGACGACCTGTCCCTGCGCCAGGAGGTCCCGCCCCAGCGGTTGAAGGACCGCTTCACCCTGTTGAAGGGGATCAACAAGTCCATGCCCGACCTGGAGAAGGCCGTGGGCCAGTACGCACTCGACGAGTACTACGAGCGGGCCTACGACCTGGTCCTCTCGGGCAAGGCCCGGGCCGCCTTCGACCTGGAGCAGGAGCCGATGGCGGTGCGCGAGCGTTACGGGCGGACCACCTTCGGCCAGGGAGCCCTGATGGCCCGGCGTCTGGTGGAGGCCGGAACCCGCTTCGTGCAGCTCAATTGGCCTTCGGTGGCCAACGGCAACCCGGAGACCACGGCCTGGGACACTCACGCCGCCAACTTCGGTCCCCTGAAGAACCTGCATTGTCCGGTCCTGGATCAGGCGCTCTCGGCGCTCCTGGAGGACATGGACGACCGGGGATTGCTGGATGAGACCCTGGTGGTCACGGTGGGAGAGTTCGGCCGTTCGCCGCGACTGGG
>JAJDTT010000316.1 GCA_022827025.1 Acidobacteriota bacterium | reverse complement strand
CCTGGAGCTGTTTCTGGGGCAGAGGAGGCGCCTGCACCGGGAATTCTGGGCCTTGAGGGAGATCGACCTGGAAGTGGCCGCCGGGACGACGCTGGGCATCGTGGGACGGAACGGATCGGGCAAGAGCACCCTGCTGCAGCTCGTGGCCGGAATCCATCGGCAGACCGTGGGCGACTTGTGGGTCCGAGGGACCGTCTCGGCCCTGCTGGAGCTGGGTTCCGGGTTCAATCCCGAGTTCACGGGACGGGAGAACATGCTCATGGCCGGCGCCGTCATGGGGTTCACCAAGCGGCAGATGGAGGAGCGCCAGGACGACATTCTGGAGTTCGCCCGGATCGGCGAATTCGTGGACCAGCCGGTCAAGGTCTATTCCACCGGGATGTTCATGCGGCTGGCCTTCTCCGTAGCCGTCCACGTGGACCCGGACATCCTGCTGGTGGATGAGGCTCTGGCGGTGGGGGACCTCATTTTTCAGCACCGGTGCATCCAGCGGATCCGTCACCTTCGCAGCCGGGGCAAGACGATTCTCTTCGTCAGCCACGATCTGCAGGCGGTCACCCAGTTCTGCGACCGGGCGATCCTGTTGGAGCGGGGGAGAATGCTGGAGGAGGGCTCGCCGGAACGGGTGGTCCAGCGGTACCAGGCCCTGGTGGCGGCGAGACAAGCGGGAAGGGAGGGGGCAAGGCTCCAATGGAGCGGCGCCGGGGAGGATGACCGGCTCCGGATCGTCCGCACCGTGCCTCATGTGCACAACCGCTACGGCGACGGAGGCGCCCGCATCATGGGTGTGCTGCTCCACTCTTCCGACGGACGGGTCCTGAATCAGGCGCAGATCGGAGAGGAGGTCCACCTGCTGATCTCGGTCCGGACCCGGAAGGACCTGGAGAATCCCATCGTCGGCTTCACGGTCCGGGACCGCATGGGGGTCGAGATCACCTCGTCCAACACTTCCTACGCCGGATTGGACCTGCCGCCGGCGCGAACCGGAGACGTGCTGACGGTGGGCTTCCGGTTCCGGATCCCCGAGTTGCGGCCGGGCAGCTATTCCATTTCCATCGCCGTCGCCCGGGGGAACATCTGGGAACACACCATCGAGGACTGGATCGACAACGCGTACATTCTGGATCTGACCAGTCCGGACCTGGTCTACGGGATGATGCGCTGGGAGGTCACGCCCCGTTTCCGCCGCTTCCGGGATGGCGACAGCCCGCAGGGCTGATGAGTGCCCATGGACGCCGCATCGGGCCTGAGCGCCGTCATCGTCAACTGGAACAGCGGTTCCTGCCTGGCCCGTCTTCTTGAGTCGATGGAGCCGGTGGGGAAGAAATGGGCCCGGGTGGTGGTCGTCGACAACGGGTCGCGGGACGGAAGCGCCCGTCCGGCCCGGGGAAGGGACGGGGTCGAACTGGTGGAGGCCGGAGAAAACCTGGGCTTCGCCGGCGCGGCCAACCGGGGAATCGCCCGGGTCGCGGCGCCCTGGGTCCTGCTTCTGAATCCGGACATCACCCTTCGCGCCGAGGCGGTGGAAACCCTCCGTCGCGAGGTCGATGAGAGGCCGCGCTGCGGGATCGCCACCGGGACTCTTCTCTCCGCCTCCGGGAGAACTCCCCAGATTCGCCCTCTTCCGGGCCCGTGGAGCTTGCTCCGGGACGCCGTCTTCCTGGACGAGCTGCTGGCGGCGGCCGGTTTGGACCGCAGGGGAGTTCCGGAAGAGGACGAGCCGGCGGTGAATGATTCCTCCTTGCGAGCCGTGGAAGTGGAGCAGCCCGCAGCCGCCTTCTGGATGCTGAGGCGCCGGGCGTGGGAGGCCATCGGCGGTTTCGATGGCCGGTTCCATCCGGCCTGGTTCGAAGATGTGGACTTCTGCCGCAGGCTGCTGGCCGCCGGCTGGGAGATCCTCCATTTTCCCCGTCTCCAGGTCGGGACCCACCTGGGCGGCTCTTCCCTGGACCGGCTGGGATACGCTGCTTTCGTGGAGATCTACTACAGCAACATGCTCCGGTACCTGGCCAAGCACCACAAGTTGGCCTATCCGTTCGTCCGGCCCCTGATTCGCCTGGGCGCCCTGGCACGCCGCGGCGTGATCGGCCGATGGCGTTAGGCGTTCAATCTGAGCCGACAAAACCCTCAGTCAGTGAAAGCTCCAGTTGCCAGTTGGGTGAATGCCCCAAATCGGCACCAATCGAAAGTTCGCCGATAACCGCAAAGGCGGTCCTGGGATATCAGGCTCGTGTGAGATCATGATTCGCTCAAGCATTTTGCAAATGGGTGCAAGAGTGTCTCCTGATTGGGGTCCATCAGGTCCTGATGAAATCCCCACGTAGTGGGGAGAATGGGGTGGGCGCGTGTGCATGGGGTTAACTGTGGAGATAACGTGAGAATGTAGCGGGAAAACAAGACTGTCAGCCGGCAGAAAGGCTTGGTGGAATTTGACGGTTACAATCCCCGACCTGTTACCGGGCGATACCGGGGAGCTTCCAGTGATGATTTCGACCAAGTGGGCACAAGGGGGAAGATCAGTCCGGCCCGAGTCGTTAACCGGGAGGTTGCCATGAAACGAACGGGCAGAAGCTATTGCCAACCACTCTTCGCTGGCGATGAGAAGTTCCAGACAAAAATGCCAAGAACTCAGAAGCAGAACGGCGCCTACTATACGCCCGAATCGGTCGTTCAGGCACTGCTCAACTGGGTAATACGACGCAAGGAGGATCGATTGCTGGATCCGTCTTGTGGCGATGGGCGATTTATCGCTAGTCATCCAAATAGTGTGGGAATCGAATGGGATTCGGCGTCGGTCGAGGCCGCAAGGCTCCGGGCGCCGTGTGCCCTTATCCACGACGGAGACTTTTTCACTTGGGCCGCCCAAACATCAGAACGGTTCGATTGTGCGGCAGGCAACCCACCATTTATCCGTTATCAGATGTTCAAGGGTAAGACTCGCACGCGAGCCCTTCACTTGTGCAGGGAACTGGGGGCCGATTTCACCGGCCTAACCTCGTCCTGGGCCCCTTTTCTTGTCGCCGCGGCTTCACTTGTGGCGCGTGGCGGCCGGATGGCTTTCGTTGTTCCCGCTGAGATTGGTCACGCGCCCTATGGCGCTCCCGTGATCAAGTATCTCGTCGAGCGATTTTCCGTGGTCCATATCGTCGCGGTGCGGTCAAAGCTCTTCCCGACTCTGTCTGAAGATTGCTGGCTTCTTTACGCTGGTGGCTGTGGTGGACAAAGTGCCGAAATTCGCTTCACAGCGCTTGACCACTTCAGGCCGATGCGAACCCCACCACGCGAATATGAGGCCGTGTCCGTCAAGGATTGGCGCACGAGTTGGGGGTGCCGGTTGCGGCCATTCGTCATGTCTCATCCAGCGCGAGATCTTTACCGTGAGGTTGCAGCAGATCGAGATTCAACGAGGCTGGGAGACTTGGGTCGGATTGGAATCGGGTATGTCACCGGTGCCAATGACTTCTTCCATCTCCGTCCCTCCGAAGCCGAAAGATCGGGTATTCCGGATGCTTTACTTCGTCCAACTGTTCGCAACGGCCGTGCGTTGAGGTCCCGCCGTGTGGATGCGGCGATGGTCGAGCAATGGCGGCGCGCAGACGCCCCCATGTGGTTGCTCCGTTTGTCGAGGGACATGACGTTGCCGGATACGATCCGGCGTTACCTGGACAGTTCTGCCGGTAAAGCCGCTCGCCAATCATACAAATGTCGGATCCGTGACCCCTGGTACGTTGTGCCGGGCGTGCGGATTCCTGATTTCTTTCTCAGCTACATGTCGGGAGTCCAACCGAGTTTGGTTCGCAATGATGCGCGTTGCACCTGCTCAAATTCCGTTCACGGCATTCAGTTGAAATCCGTAGTGGCGGGTCATCAGATTGAGACGCGGTGGAATAGTTCGTTTGTCCAACTGAGTTGCGAACTTGAAGGGCACCCGCTCGGAGGCGGAATGTTGAAGTTGGAACCTGGGGAAGCCGCGCGCGTTGTCCTACCTGTCCCGTCTCGCTTGGCGCGCCTGGATGAACAGATCGTGAATGATGCCCTCGCGACGATGCGTTCCTGGAGACACTACAGCCGTGGCAGATAACCGGCGGGCTGGCGCGGCATTCGGTAACACCTGTACGTGGATTTCACGCCAGGACGCCCTAAGGCATTTTGCGACCTTTAGCGGTAAGACCCAGTCGCAACAGCATATCAAGCCATTGCACTGGTATGTCGCCTGCCGCCTTGTGCTGGAGGGTGGCTTCAGACCAGACGAGATTACACCACGACCACCGTTCGAAATACGCAAAACGAAAGGAGTGTTCGAGTTAGCCCATAACCGTGACGCAGGGACAGGCGGCGAGCGTACGATACTGGGTGGGCTCAAGACCAAGAACGTGGATGTCGTTGTCACCAAGAACGGGATTGGTCCGGTGATGGCGGTTTCGTGCAAAGGTGCGATTGGTGCCTATCGAAACCTTACCAACCGTATGGAAGAGGCCGTCGGTGATTGCACGAATCTGCACATCACCTATCCGGCGATGGTTTTCGGCTACATGTTCGTCATGCGTGCCAACAGGGGAAATCGTGAATCGGTCGGATTGGAGGACTCAGAATCGATGTCGGGACGCGTTCTCAAGCCCAACGATATAGCTATCGGTCCTGACGGCCACCCTGTTGCGTCGATTGTTCGATTTCATGGGGCGCTTAGGGAATTGACGGAACGTGGCGGAATTCGCAACGACGTCAGTCGTTACGAAGCCGTGGCTCTAGGTCTGGTCGAGTCCAACCAGGGACAGCCCGGGGATTTGCTGGAGGAATTTCCGCGTAGAAACAGCCCACTACGACTCGAGAATTTCTTTGGCGCATTGTTTCGGCAATATGATGAACGTTTCGTCTTTTCGGCACCTGATTTGAAGAATGTCACTCAACGGATCGAGTGGTCTCCCTCATCTCCCGTGTTTGCCGATGCTCGGCGTATCTCGTCCCGGTTTCCAGATTTGGATTACGAACCGCGGATATGCTCATAGGAAAAAACGGGGTCTGGAGAGGAGCGTGCACCGCATTTTTGGCGGTGGGTTGGGGCAATCGTAAAGGGTCTTGCGCAATTGTCCCGGCATAATGACAAATTCTCCCGTCCTGGTCAGCATCGTCACCTACGACAGCGAGGCGCACTTGGACGCCTGTCTGCGCTCGGTGCGGGAGCAGGACGTGCCGGTGCGGATTCGCGTCTACGACAACGCTTCCCAAGATGAGAGCTGCCGGGTGGCTCTGAGCCATGGGGCGCGGCTGCACCGCTCCAATAAGAACCGGGGATTCAGCTACGGTCACAATTTTCACCTTCGCCAGGGCGGCTTCGATCACGTCCTCATCCTGAATCCCGACGTCATTCTGTCCAAGGGCTACCTGAAGACCCTCATGGCATCCATGGCCGGCGTGAAGCGGGTGGGAATGGCGGGGGGGAAGTTGTTTCGCATGGACGACGAAGGCCGGGCCGTTCATGCGGATGGACAACCGGTGCTGGACACCACCGGCATCTATTTCACTCCTGCTCAGCGCCACTTCGACCGGGGCAGCCAGCAACCGGACCGGGGCCAGTACGACCGCCGCCAACTCGTGTTCGGAATCAGCGGCGCCGCCCTCATGTGCACCCGAGAAATGCTGGAGGACCTCCGCTACGGGGACGAATACCTGGATGAGGATTTCTTCGCCTACCGGGAGGACGCGGACCTGGCATGGAGGGCCCAGCTTCGGGGCTGGCGGGCACTCTACGAGCCGGCTGCCCAAGGCCTGCACGTGCGCCGGGTGCTCCCCTCCCGCCGCGCCCGTCTGGCCTCCCACATCAACTACCACTCGCTCAAGAACCGTTACCTGATGCGGATCAAGAACCTGGACCCGGCGGTGCGGCGCAAGTGTTTCCCCTACATGTGGATTCGGGATCTGGGGATCGTCGGGTACGTCCTCCTGCGGGAGCGGTCTTCGCTGGGGGCCTATCGGCAAGTGTGGAGGCTCAGGGACCGGTTCCGCCGGAAACAGGAGTGGGTTCAGGCTTCCCGCCGGGTGCCGGCGGATTCCGTCGCCCGCTGGTTCTCGTTTCGACCCGTCGCGCGGAATCTGCAATCGTCCGACGGCCTGTGACCCGGCAACTGAGCGGGACTTCCGCGTCAGGGCCGTAGTAGACTTCGCCGCATGTCTGGGCAGTATCCCTATTCCGCTTGCCGTTCCCTGGTCTCTCTGAGTTCGGTCCTTTTGGTGCTGGCGGCCGGCCTGGTTCCCGGCGCCTCCTGCACCGCCGGCGGGGACCCCGGGGCCAAACCCATTCCGGAAGCCAAGGACCAGGATATCGGCAGCCTGGGCGTGGCCGGTTACGCCAAGCTGCTCTGCTCGTCAGTCTTCGTCTCGGAAATGGAAGACGCCGTGGCCATCGAACACAGCCGGAGAGTCACACGAGCGTTGGTGCGCCTCCCGGCCGAGGACATGGCCCAGGTCACCGAGTCCATCGACCATGAGAACCGCCTGGTTCGGGCCACCTTGCGCGGCGCCCTCACGCGGACGGCCAGGCTATACGGCGATCAGGGATGCATCATCCATCCCGAGGACCACGACGGCATCTATTTTGATCCGGTTCCCGTTCGAACCACTCTTCCCGATGCAAAAACCCTGCCCTGGCCCATGGGCGACCTCCTGTCCGACGATCCGCTGCCCCCCGAAGTGGACGAGGAGAAGCTGAAGGCGGCGGTGGAGGTGGCCTTCGAGCCGCCGTCCCGAACCGCCGGCCTGGTGGTGGTCTACAAGGGCCGGCTGGTGGCCGAACGCTACGCCGAGGGCATCACCAAGGACACGCTGATGGAGAGCTGGTCCCAGGGCAAGAGCCTGACCGGGACGCTCATCGGGCGCCTTGAGCAGGAGGGCCTGCTGAATCTGGAGGACCCGGCTCCGGTCCCCGAGTGGCAGGGTCCCGGCGACGAACGGTCCAAGATCACCATCGCCGACCTGATGCGGATGTCCAGCGGACTCGAGTTCACGCTCTACGAGCGGTTGGTGAAGAGTCCGGACGGGCGCTTGGAGGTGGGTCCCCAATACCCGGATCACTACTACCCCTACGTGGGCGCCATCGACGTCTTCCGTTACGTGGTGAGCCGCCCCCTCCAATTCCCGCCCAACACGGTGGGCCGCTACCGCAACTGCGATCCCCTGACCCTGGGATATATCGTCAAGCGGATCGTCCAGGAACAGGGCCAGGAGTATCTGACCTACCCTCAACGGGAGCTCTTCGACAAAATCGGGATCCGTCGCATGGTCCTGGATACCGACCCGTACGGCAACTTCGTGTTGTCCGGCTACGAGCACGGCACACCCCGGGACTGGGCCCGCATCGGCCTCCTCTACCTGCAGAGAGGAATGTGGCAGGGGACGCGGCTCCTCTCAGAGGATTTCGTCGACTTCGTGCGAACTCCGGCCCCGGCCTGGAAGAACGAGGAGAACCGGGGCGAGAGCGTGGCCCGGTACGGCGGCATGTGGTGGGTCAACACCAAGGGAAACTGGGCGGCGCCCGAGGATGCCTACTACGCGGCGGGCGCCGGCGGACAGAGCACGGTGGTGATTCCTTCCCGCGATCTGGTGCTGGCCCGGCTCACCGACTACGACGATTCCCCGGAGGCCCACAGCAAGAACAGGGTGAACCAGGCGCTGGAGGGCATCCTGGCCGCCATCGGAACCGAGTAGGACTGGTTCCGCTCTCCGGGGCAAGCAGTCACCCACAGCAATCTCCTCATCTCTTTCCTTTCCCGCTACCATAGCCTTTTCTGCTCTCTTCTCCCGTCACCGACACCCGGTGATGATCGAATTCAGAATCGGCCTCTGAAGACGGAATCTCCATTCATCCACCTGGATATTCCACCCTGCCTTCGACAGTTCATGACCTCCCAACGCAGATGCCTCCAGATCGTTGACGAAGTAATCCTTCTCGTCAATCTCCAGAGTCCGGTTCATCTCACCCACACGCTTGACTTTGACGTACCGGAACCCCGCACGGATCGCTGGTACATGGTCCTCCGGAATCTCCTGCGGAGTAAAGATCGTCACCACGGGAGAGATCTCCTGATCCCCGTCCTTACCCAGTGTGGTCGCCTCCAACTGGAGGATTGCCTGATCCTCACTGTCGTTGACCCACCGCCAGAGACGTGAGCCTGCTTCCGGAACACATTCCTTCTTCTCCAGGTAGTAGATCCCACACCCGGTCAAGATGGAGTGCGACACTCGTCGTTGCAGTTCGAACCGTCTCTCATCCACGAGGATGTTGTTCCTCGCACGAACGATCCCATAGTCTGCATGCGACGGGGCTACCCGGAAGTGATTGACGTAGAACAGATCCTCCCCTATGAGTCTCCGTCGATTTCTGTCTCCGACCTGCTCCACCTGCTGATCCCATCCACGAGACTGGTTCCACCGTTCCACTACGATTGCGGGTTTCTCGTCAATCCTCTCCGGAGTGAACAGGGTCAGTACGTCGTAGATCTCCTGCTCCGTATCCTTCCCCCGAGTATTCGCCTCCAGCTGGAGGATGGACGACTCCTCTTCGTCTTTGATCCACCGCCAGATCCGTGTCCCCGCTTCCGGCTCCGCGCATCCCGTGCTTCTGACTACGCCACTGTCAGTGGATTCATCGTCGTCATCCTCGTCATCATCATTCGCTGGTCCACCACCTGATGGTGGTCTTGGAGGAGGATTCTGATTCCCTGGCGGCTTCGGAGTAGGTTCCGGGTCCGGCTCGGGTTCCGGGTCCGGGCCTGGGTCGGGTTCCGGGTCCGGGCCTGGGTCGGGGTCCGAGTCCGGGCCTGGGTCTGGGTCCGAGTCTGGCATAGGAGCAGAACAGTCAGGCAGGGGATTCCGAATTGTGACACATCTGTTTCCATTTGTGTTCGGAGGGACAGCATTCCCCCAAAACCATATTGTCGATTCATCCGGTCCAAAAGTTACCCGTATCCTACCGAATCCCTTGCCATCTCCTTTTCCTGTCGGTTGTCCGCCAACTCCACATCCTTGGTCTGACCAGGAGACCTCGGTATGTCCCACAGAACTAACTACTCGTACCGGAACTGCGACTGCTCCCGTTTCCTCGTCACACGTCCTTTCTCCTGCCGCTCCATGATATGTTACTACTACACATCGGGGAGTCCCTGATTTCGGACAGGACTGTCCTTCGACGTACCCTCCTCCAAACATCACCGCAGTCATCACCACCAACAATATTCTGGTTTCATTTGTCCAGATTGATCGCAAGATCATAATCAGAAGAACTTTCATCATTCCTCCTTACGTTCCTATACTTCGGATTATTCACGATTCAAACATAAAAGAGACAGGAGTCCCCATCATGTCGAGCAGGATAAAGGGATTGCCCCACACCTGCATAAATAATCCGAGACCCTGATCGGGTGAAACGCTATCGTTGTTTTCGGCAGCGTTTTGATCGCCGGGTCCAAGAGGTCCGAAACCCAATTATTTTCAAGGTTTCCTCCCTCTCCGAGGCATGATGAAAGAGATGGCATGTCCGTCTTTCGTGGTATCGTTTGAGTGTGAGCAAAACAACCACAAAAGAAGGAACGAGTCATATCTGAGATATTACCCCAGATCCGGCCCTCATTCAACCGATCCCTCAGAATCCAGACCCGACCCGAACGGCTCACCGCCGATACGGGGGCTTTGGCACAACGGGAGATGATGGACCGGACCGGCATCATCTCTGGCATGGCAGCCCGTGGCAAGAGTCCTGATTTCTCCGACTATCGTTCTTTTTGCAATCTGACGTTGAGATGGTTTATTGATGTGTCCGGGAAGCCCAAAACCTCAAATCGAGCCGGATTGACGCCCAGAAGGGATCCCAGAGCCGAAGTCTCGTAGTCCTCCCCCGTGTCCCGGCGCACCAGGCTGCGCATTGCCGCGTTCGCCTCCAACGTCGTCGCGTCGATCCCGATCGTCTTCCCCCGCACCAGTCCCGTTCGGGCCAACTGCGTCAGCACCCGGCGGAACACGTCTCCATGCGTCTCCACGTCGATCCGTCGCCGGGTGCGCAACAAGGTCGAGTGATTCGGGGGCGTCTCCTCCGGATCCGGGTCCGGAAAAGCGCGCAGGCTCATCGAATCCGCCACGCGCCAGGCGATGGCCCGTTCCGGGTTCAGCCCTTCGAAGTACCCCACCAACAATCCGGAAGTATCGTCCGGGGCGCCGACTCGGTCGCCCGATCCGGTCCGCGTAAAACCGTGCGCACAGTGCCTCCATCCCGCCCGCACACACCCCGGTTCGCGCGCCGTGGGCAGCCACCCTCGAAGCAGTTCAGAGTCCCTCGCGGCGTCCCGTTGTACGCCGTGGACATCACTCTCCTGTCCCGTACGACAACCGCCCCCGCCCGTCGCCGATCGGCAGGTTCGAGCGCGCCGGTCTTCCAGAGGAATGCCGCTTCGGACCCGTCAGGAGTTCGAGTCCCGGATCAAAGCCTCCACGGTCCTTTCCAGGCAGGAGATCCGGTGCTTCAGATCGGCGTGGGACAGCCGCAGCATGGCCTTGACCTGGGAGAGTTCCACCGTCATTTCCTGACGGATCCCCCCGAGGCCCTTTTCCAGGTTCATCTCTCCTTCGGCCACGAGTTGGATCTCGTCCCGTAAGGCTTCGCCCACCACGTCGAAATGGCGCCGGGTTTCTGTCAACTGCTCAACGAAGTTGCGATATTCCTGGTTCATAGCTTTTTCCGGTCATGCGGCATCGTCCGTGCCTATTTAGAGGCGAAGCCGATGATTTCCCGTTGGGAGAAATGCATCAGTCAATCAAACGACAACGGGAGCGAAAACACGAAAATGCTCCGCAGGATGCGCGGCCGGGAGAGGTCAGAGGGGCAGGTTGGGTTCGGCGGTCAGGTCCCATGAGTCCCTCTCTCCCGCGGCAAGGCGCCGGTGTCCGGTAGCGGCGATCATGGCCGCGTTGTCGGTGGAAAGAAGGAGGGAAGGAAAATATACGGGAGCGCGGTCCCGGAAATGGTCTGCCGCCCGGCGGCGGAGTTCGCTGTTGGCGGAGACGCCGCCCGAGATCTGGATGGAACGCGCGTCGCGCCGTTTCCAGGCTTTCTCGATCCGGTCCAGAAGTTGGTCCACGACGCACTTCTGGTAGCTGGCCACCAGGTCCAGCATCGCCTTCGGAATCCGTTCCGGAGACTTCGCGAATCCGGGCTCGACCGGTTGGATCCCCTCCAACCGGCAATGGCGAAGAGCTGCCGTCTTGATCCCGCTGAAACTGAAGTCCAGTTCGGCGCCCTTGGTCCTGGGAAGCGAGAACCGCACCGCTTTCGGGTTCCCCAGCGGAGCCAGCCGATCAATGACGGGACCCCCGGGATATCCCAGGCCCAGCGCCTTGGAGAGCTTGTCCAGGGCTTCTCCGGCGGCGTCGTCGCGGGTCCGCGAGAGTTCCCGGCAGGAGTTCCCGTCCTCCAGATGGAACAGGCTCGTGTGCCCACCCGACACCACCAGCGCCAGGGCCGGAAGCTCCGCCTCCGGATGCTCCAGGGGGACGGAACGAATGTGCCCTTCCAGGTGGTTGACTCCCACCATGGGGATCTCCAGCGCGAAGGCCAGAGCCTTGGCGTAGGCCATTCCCACCAGCAGAGCCCCCACCAGGCCCGGGCCCCGGGTCACCGCGATGCCGTCCACGCGATCCCACGTCGACCCGCCCTTCCAGGCCTGTGCCAGGCAGAGGTCGACGACATGGTTGATGTTGGACGCGTGTTCCCGGCTGGCCAGCTCCGGAACCACGCCGCCGTAGACGGCGTGGACATCCACTTGGGAGGCCACCACGTTGGAGAGGATCCGCCGTCCGTCTTCGACCAGCGCCGCCGCGGTCTCGTCGCAACTGGTCTCAATGCCCAGAACGTTCACTGGCGATCCGGTAGTGGCCGGCCAACGACTCGACGTAGGGTGCCCGGGCGACGCCCTCCTCGGTGATGATGCCGGCGACCAGGCGGTTGGGCGTGATGTCGAAGGCGGGATTGGCCACCTGGACGGTCTCGGGGGCCAGGTCCTGGCCCGCCATCCGGGTGATCTCGGCGATGTCCCGCTGCTCGATGGGTATCTGGGCGCCGGTGGGCGTTCCCATGTCGATGGTGGAGAGGGGAGCCGCCACGTAGAAGGGGATCCCGTGCTCCTTGGCCAGCACGGCGACGCCGTAGGTGCCGATCTTGTTGGCGATATCGCCGTTGGCGGCGATCCGGTCGGCGCCCACCACCACGGCCTGGATGCGTCCGGCCTGCATGAAGTAACCCGCCATGTTGTCGGCGATGAGGGTGCAGGGAATGTTCTCCCGGACCATTTCCCAGGAGGTGAGCCGCGCCCCCTGCAGAAAGGGCCGGGTCTCGTCGGCGAAGACCTGGATGCCCTTGCCGGCTTCCACTGCCGCCCGGACGACCCCCAGGGCCGTGCCGTAACCGGCCGTGGCCAGGGCGCCGGCGTTGCAGTGGGTCAGGACCGTCGAGCCCTGCGAGAGCAACTGCTGTCCGTGCCGGCCGATGCGCCGGTTGATCTCGATGTCCTCCCGGTGCATCTCCTGGGCTTCCCCCGCCAGGGCGTCCTGAACCTGGGCCAGGGAACCGCTGTGGGCCCGGAACACCCGGTCCATCCGTTCGATGGCCCAGAAGAGGTTCCTGGCGGTGGGCCGGACCCGGATGGTCTCGCAGATCTTCTGCCACTCCGATTCCAGGTTTTCGCCG
>JAJDTT010000121.1 GCA_022827025.1 Acidobacteriota bacterium | reverse complement strand
ACTTCCAGCGAGAAGGCGCCGGTCTCATCCGTCTGGACATAGCCGGGCATCCCCATTCTTTTCATGTACCAGTTCTGGACCTGGACAGGGGCAATTGCGGGCTGGAGGGGATCCATGCGAGGACGATTTCTCATCTCGATTGGAATGTGCAAGGAAACAAGAGCTTCCGGAATTCCCCGTCCCGCTTTGTCTCGGACCGATCCGGTCACGAGGGACCCCGGCGGATCTCCGGGCATCAGGCCAATCGTACGTTGTGCCTCCCATCCCTCGGCTGCAAAACCGACGCTGTTGGGAACGTATTCGGGATGGTTTGCCCAGAGCCAGTATTGACCGCGGTCCAACTCCAAAGAGGCCTTGCCATCGGCTCCCGTCTGCCCTGACGATTCCTCGGTTCGCGACCACACTTGCGTGACCTGAACCGCGGCGTCCGGCAAGGGGGCCTGAGTTTCTTCGTCGACCACCAGAATCTCGAGACGAGTTGGGGCATCGGTCCACCGGCCTGCTCTTTTCGCGGTCCCGCCAGGACGAAACCCCTTGAGTCGGTTTTCGCTGCCGCCGTCCGGCGGCTTTCGTTGCGCCCCGTCCTCATCTCGCGGCGCCTGGACCGGGGAACGGGAGTCGGGAGTCGACACGGGCTCCGGACCCGGACCTCCGTCACGAAGGAGCAGGAAGATCAGGATCAGCGCCAGTGGAAGCAGGAGGAGTCGAAGGACCTTGCCCATGTCTCGTCTCCGGGCGGTGCTTCAGAAGAGTTGGAGGCGGCGACCGGATTCGAACCGGTGAATGGAGGTTTTGCAGACCTCTCCCTTAGCCACTTGGGTACGCCGCCACCGTTTCCGCCCATTATAGAAAACGCCGTAATTGGAACTCAAATGAATGAATTGTGGTGTCCCGAAGCAATTCTTGACCGGTTGCGGCATTTCCAATAGCTTGCAGCTCATGCTGGCGGGGATTCCATGAGAACTCTCGGGCGGGAATTAGAGCGCCGTCTCGAGCGAATCCGCTCTTCCGGGCTCTACCGGTCCCTTGAGGACGCGTCCCCCGAGGCCGTGGACTTCTGCTCCAACGACTACCTGGACCTGTCCCGCGATCCTCGGCTGCGGGCGTTCCTGATCGAACGCCTGGAAGAGGAAGCGGCAGTCCGTCCCGTCTCCGCCCCTTCCTCCCGGCTGCTGCGGGGAAACACGCCGCACCACCGGCTGCTGGAAGGGAAGCTGGCCCGATTCAAGGGGACCGAAGCCGCCCTGGTCTTCCCCAGCGGCTACCAGGCCAATTTGGGTCTCCTTTCCGCCCTCATGGGCCCCCGGGACCGGGTGGTGTCGGACCGGCTCAACCATGCCAGCATCATCGACGGGATTCGCTTGAGCGGGGCGCGGAAGATCATCCATCCTCACCGGGATCCGGAGGCGGTGCGAACCGCTCTCGCGACTCCCCATCCCCGCGGCCGGACCTTCCTGGTCACCGAGTCCCTCTTCAGCATGGACGGAGACATCGCCCCCTTGGACCGGTACGCGGACCTGGCGGAGGAGTGGGGGGCGGACCTGATCGTGGATGACTCCCATGCCACCGGGCTCTTCGGCGACAGTCGGGGGTCGGGCCTGACGGAGCATTTCGGAATCGAGAAGCGGGCCGCGGCCATCGTCTCGGGGTGCGGCAAGGGCCTGGGCGTGGCCGGCGCTTTCGTGGCCGGCCCCCGAACCGTCATCGACTACCTGGTGAACGTTTGCCGGAGCTTCATCTTCACCACCTCCACGCCGCCGCTTCTGCTCTATGCGTTGGAGGCGGCGTTGGAGATCATCCGAAGCGGTGCGGAACGCCGGGAACGGCTCCTGGAACTCTCCCGGCGCCTGCGCCGGCAACTGAGAGCTCAGGGCCTTGACACGTTGGACAGCGCGGGTCCCATCGTGCCGGTCATCCTGGGGGAAAACCGCCGTGCTCTCGCCGTCGCCCGACGGCTTCGGGAGCAGGGAATGGACGTGAGGGCGCTCCGTCCCCCCACGGTGCCGTCCGGGACCGCGCGGCTCCGGATCTCGGTTCACGCCAACCATACCGACGAGCAGTTGGACCGGCTGTGCCGGGTTCTGGCTGAGGCTCTGGAGGCCGTGTGATGGAGGTGGTGGTCACTGGAACGGGGACCGAGATCGGCAAGACGGTCGTTTCCGCCGTTCTCCTGGCCCGTTGGGCCGGCCGGGTGGGCGTGACCTACTGGAAACCGGTTGCCACCGGGGCGGAGGAGGGAAGCGACAGCCTGGAAGTGGCTTCCCTGGCGGGGCCGGAGGTTCGGGTTCTGAAGGAGTGTTACCGGTTTGCGCCGCCCCTCTCGCCTCACCTGGCGGCCCGCATGGCCGGAGTCGAGATCGAACCGGAACGCATCCTCTCCGCCTGCCGGCGGCATCGGGAGTCCGCGGGCGGCGGTCTTCTGGTGGTGGAGGGGATCGGGGGCCTCCTGGTGCCCCTGACCGATCGCGGGTATCTCCTGGCCGATCTGCTGAAGGCCCTTGACCTGCCCTGCCTGGTGGTGGCGTCCAGTCAACTCGGGACCATCAACCACACTCTCCTGACCCTCGAAGCGCTCCGTTCCAGGGGCCTGAGTCTGGCGGGAGTGGTCCTGAACGGTCCCTCCAACCTGGAGAACCGGCGGGCCATCGAGCGGTTCGGCCGGACCCGTGTCGTGGCGGAGTTGGAACTCCTCGATCCCCTCTCCCGGGAGACCGTCGCGCGTGCGGCATCCGAATTCGACCGGGACGGGGTGCTGGAGCGCCATCTCCTGGAGTCCCGGCCGGACGCCGGGATGGGGTAGGTTAGAGTAGTCGGCAATGGGAGATTTCGGCGGCTGGGTGTCCCAGGATCGAAAACACGTCTGGCATCCGTTCACCCAGATGCAGACGGCGCCGCCTCCGGTCCCCATCGAGCGGGCCCGGGGGATCTATCTCCACACGCATGACGGCCGGCGCCTGCTCGACGGCATCTCCTCCTGGTGGGTCAACATCCACGGACACAACCATCCCCGTCTCAACCGCGCGTTGGAGGAACAGGCTTCGCGGCTGGGGCACGTGCTGTTCGCCGGATGCACTCACGAACCGGCGGCACGGTTGGCCTCCGAGCTGGTCCGGCGGGCGCCGGCGGGGCTGTCCCGCGTCTTCTTCTCCGACAACGGATCCACCTCGGTGGAGGTGGCTCTGAAGATGTCCTACCAGTACTGGAAGAACCGTGGCGAGACCCGGGACCTCTTCATCTCTCTGAAACATGCCTACCATGGCGACACCCTGGGGGCCATGGGGGTGGGGGGAGTGGATGCCTTCCACGCCCAGTTCGCGGACCTCCTGGTACAGCAGCTCCAGACTCACTCTCCCACCTGCCGGACCTGTCCGGTGGGACAGACCCGCGCCACGTGCCGCATCGAGTGTAGCGGCCGACTCGAGGACCTCCTGCGGGAATCGGGTCACCGGGTGGCGGCGGTCATCGTGGAGCCCATGGTTCAGGGCGCCGGAGGAATGATCATCTGGCCGGTGGAGTTCCTGAACCTGGTCCGGGAACTGACCCGCCGTCACGGGACGCTGCTCATCGCCGACGAGGTTTTCACCGGCTTCGGGCGGACCGGAAAGATGTTCGCCTGCGAGCATGGACCGGTGACGCCCGACCTCATGTGCCTCTCCAAGGCGCTCACCGGTGGATATCTTCCCCTCGCCGCCACCTTGGTGACCGAACCCCTCTATCAGGCGTTCCTCAGCGAGGACCGGGGGCGGGGGTTCCTGCACGGACACTCCTATACCGCGAACCCCCTGGGGTGCGCCGTCGCCTTGGAAAGCCTGGCCCTGTTCGATCAGGAGCGCCGACTGGAGCGGGTGGCGCGGTTGGAGGAACTCTTCACGGAACGCTTGGCGCGTATTGCCGGGATGCCGGCTGTGGCGGAGGTTCGAGGCATCGGAGCGCTGGCGGTGATGGAACTGCACCCCGAGCGGGAGGGAGGCTACCTCGATTCTCGATCTCCCCGATTGATTCAAGCCTTTCTGGAGAAGGGACTTCTGCTGCGTCCTCTGGGGAACGTCCTCTATTTCCTGCCCCCTTACGTCATCGAGGATGGGGAGGCCCACCGGGCCTTCGACGTCATTGAGGAGGTCCTCGCCTCCGTCGTCTGAGGATCCCGGGTGCCGTCCGCCGCCGGAACGTTCAGGCTGCGGGAAAACGACCTTCCACGGCGTACGAGACAAAGGAGCGCCGCAATAACGAAAACCTGCGCTGATACGGGTTACCGTTGCGGGAGCGGCTCGGTGTGGGGCGGACTCCACAAACTCTTGGGAAGGTTGGACGACTGAGGGGGTTCCCTGAACAGCAGGACCTCGACCGCGGTTCGCTGCCGGGCGCGAGTCACCCACCGCTCCAGTTCCTGGTTGGTTTTTCGGAGCCCCACGATCTCCTGAATCTGATTCTGCAACAGTTCCAGGGGCGGAGCCGGGCCTCCCCTGACCGTCGGAAGGAATGTCTCCCGGTAGTAGGTTTCGATATCCCGGGGCAGAACGATGGCGAACGGCTGGATGCGAACTCGAACGAACTTCTGAACGGCCAGTTGCCGCCGGATCATGGCGTGCAGACTCGCTGCGCTCATCCCCATGGACCGGAGTTTCTCCTGAAACAGTCCCTCGGACCGGAAACGCTGCCTGTAGACCTCCACGCGAGCTTCAATCTCTGCTTGCAGAATCTCAGCGCCGGGGGTGTTCTGTGCTTCCCTGGCAATCAGGGTTTCCTCGATCAACTGGTTCAACGCCGCAGAATAGGCCGGCTTTCTCCGGGCGGGGTCCGGCGGCAGGGTTTGTCCCCGGAACTGAATCAGCCAGCGTACGTCGGAGAGGGTGATGACCTCGCCACCCACCAGAGCAGCCACTCGGTCCGTGATCTCCGCATGAGCGGGATTCAGTCCGGCGATGGAGCAAAAGAGAGCCATCCCGGCCACGGTCAGAATTGGATGCCGGCTCCGGTGACGCATGGCGATCTGAGAAACGCGGGTTAAAACGACGGTCCCAGCATGAAGTGAAAGTTCCAGTGCTTGAATCCCGCCACCTCCGGTGGCCGGGGATTGTATCCCGCATCGAAGCGGATCGGTCCCAAAGGCGTGTTGGCCTGAATTCCCAGGCCTACAGCATGTGTCAGGGTGGACGGAAGATCTCCGAAAGTACGGACAACATTGCCGCCGTCGTAGAACAGCGCGCCCGTGAAGAAGGCCATCAGTGGAAACCTGAGCTCCAGGTTTCCAATCAAGAGAGCGTTGCCGCCCAGCGGCACGGGCCGGCCCGCCGGATCCGGCTCTCCACGATGGTTCACGAGCACGATCTCGTCCGTCTCGGGATGGCGAAGAAGCGGCCCGGCGAGATCCCGTGGCAGACCCCGCAGCGTGGTCGATCCACCGGAGAAGAATCGCTCGCTCAAGGGGACTGGGTTGGACATTTCATCTGCGCCGGCGAGTCCGTATGAACCAATCCAACCCAGCCGGAGGGAGGAAGCCAGAATCAGATCGGGAAGGAGCGGCTGGTAGTACTGGCCCTGAACCAGAGCGCGGAAAAAGTTCGCGTCCGAACCGATTGCCTGGAGAGAGAGTTTGGTGTCTCCGGTCAGAAAGAAGCCCTGCGTGGCGTTGGTCGGGTCGTCCCGCGACTCGTTCAGATAAGACAGCGCGAAGCTGGACAGCCGCAGCCGGTCCTGCTCGCGGAAGAACTGCAGGGGGATGTCCAGATCCTCGGGAAGCGTGATCTGCACGGATTCGAAGTTGTAGCGAAAGAACATGGACTCGCGCCGGCTCAACGGCCGTTCCGTTTGGGTCGAGAAAATGACACGAAATTCGTCGAAGGGTTTCCCCCGGGGAGCCCGGATGTCCCCTTCGGTGTACGTGGTCAGGGCTCTTTCGTTGTTCGCTGCCAGGGAGGTGACCGTCGGGAGCTTGCGTCCGAAGAACCGGGACGCGCTGTACGACAAGTTGGCGCGTTGCCGTTTGGAGCCGGCCCGCAAACCAAGAGCCAGAGTCTCGGCTCTTCCCAGGAAGTTGCCGTTACGGATGCCGAGCGTGCCGCGCGGTCCCTCGGACGAGGCATAGCCGCCGCCGTAGGAGAGCGTATATTTCCTGGCCTCCTCCACCTGGATCACCATGTTGCGGCGAAGCGGGTCGACGAAGGACGGAACCTCCCGAATCTCCACGCGGCTGAACACGGACAGGTCGTACAGATCGCTTTCGGTGGCCAGAATCTGAGTGAGTGATGCCGGATCTCCGGGCGTAATGGAGACTTCCTTTCGAACCACACTCTCTTTCGTGCTCAGATTCCCGGAGAGCACGACCACATCAGTGGAGTGCCGGGGGCCTTCTTCGATGAAATAGACGATGTGGGCCGCGCCAACCTCCGGAAACGAGGTCTGAAAGCGGCAATTCACCTGCCGGTAACCCAGATCTTCGTACGCAGCCAACAGATTGGCTCGATCCCGGGTCAGATCTTCAAAAGCAAACGGGGTCCCCGGCCGGCCTTCGAGCTGGTTCTCCAGAACCGTCCGGTTCAGCTCCTCGTTGCCGACAAACCGAACGTCCCGGATGAAATACCTTACGCCCTCCCGGATCTTATAGGTCAGCATCAGGTTGTTGCCGGGTGGATTCGCTGCCACCAGTTCGTAGCTGACCTCTACATCCCTGAATCCTCTTTGCCGGTAGTAGGCTTCAATAGCACGCACGTCATCCTGGGCCATCCGGTCGGTAAACCGCCCTCTGCGAAACATCCCGCTTTTCCTGACGCGGACGATTCCGAGCAGGGATCCGTCTTCCACAAATTCATTGCCTTCGAAAAGAACGCTGCGGATCCTGAATCGCGCACCTCTCTCGATCCTGAACACGATTGCGTTCGACTCGGCGCCGTCTCGCCGCTCCAGCGCAACTCGGGCCAGGAAGTCGCCGCGGCGTTGATGGATTTCCCGAATTTCCGCCGTAGTGGCTTCCAGGAGGTTCTCCAGTAGTCCCTTCCGGCTGAAGATGGGAAGAGCGGCGAGCGTTTCCTGATCCAGGTCGATACCCTCGAATTCGATCACGTTTCGGTTGCCCGGTCGAATCCGCAGCCGCAGCGATACCGTATTGTCGGTCCGGTCGTATTGCAGGTTCTCGTGGACGCTTGCTGCCGCGAAACCCTGCCGGGCCAGGTTCCTTTCCACCCGGCGCATGTCTTCGTCAAGTTGACTCCTGGAGAAACCCGAACCTCTCGCGATCACCAGCGAACCTTGTACGCTCGCCAGGTCCACGTCTCCGGGGGCTTCGATCTCGATTTCCTTCATCCGTGCCAACTGGCCGGCGATGATCCGGAATGTCAACGTGACACTGGCCTCGTCATGATCGATCTCGAATCGGGGCTCGACGACCGCCTGGTGGAATCCGTTCCTCCGGTAGAATCTCCTCAACCTGGCGAGGGTCTCCTCGAGGCGGGCATCAGAGTACGGTTCGCCGGATTTCAAGACCAACTGTCGGCGGAGTCGTCTCCTGTCGATTTCGGCCTGGCCGGTGAATCGGATCTGATCCATGAGAAATCTTCGTACCAGCAACACCGTGACCGACACCGCGTCGTTCGCCGATTCCCGAACGTGGATCTGAACATCGTGAAAGATCCCTGTGGAGTAGAGTCGACGCAGCGTGGCTTGAGCCCGGGAACTGGTATAGGGTTCCCCTTCACGAATTGCGGCCAACTTGAACAAGTCCGCTTCGGAAATTCTGGTCAGCCGGCCATCCGCTCGAATTTCCAAGCGACGGACCATCTTTCCTTCGAATTGCAAATCGGCCCGCACCTCAACCGGCAGGAACAGCAGGAGAGGCAGGCCGATCATGGCTGCTAGGAGTCTGCGCGGTAGAAATGATCGTAGCGAGAAAGTGGAGAATCGAGGCCAGATTTTCCCGATTGGGAGGTGCATAGTTGTTCTATTCGCCGAGAAATCGGGGAAATATGGACCGATTCTACGCTTTCGCAGTAGATTGATTTCTGCCGCGCAGGCTCCTAGTTTGCCGCAACGAATGGGGAAGCGATCCACTGCCGTACGAACGTCCTTGTCCGGCTCTCACCCGGAAAGGTGTGAGTTATTGGTAAAAAAGGAGCAACCGGGCATCTCCCGGCCCCGGTCCGATTCCGGTTCCGATACCTCGTCCCACTCGATCCAATCCCCAAAACCGGACCTTCCGGAGGAGAACCAGTTAAAATCGTTTCTTGAGCTTGAAGTCAACAGCGACGGAGCCGTCCTGTTCACGGGTTCCGAGGGCCGTGAGCCAATCCGTGACTCGATACTCGAAAACGACGATCTGGCCCTGGCTGGTGTTGCCCAGATCCATGCTGTAGTTCAAGGACAGCCCCCTGCCCAATTGCTTGCCCAGCGTGACTCGGGCCCCGGGATCACGCTCACTTCCATATAAGAAGGGGTCCACGGAGAATTGGTCGAGTCCAAGGAAGCGGCTGGTTCGCGATGCCAGGGGGGCCGTCAGGCTCTTGCTCAAGACAGTGCCCGCTCCGATAGCCGCCAGGTGTCCGATTTGCGGGTGCGGTTGCCCGGAGGTTCCCAGGATCTCTTCCGGCGTCTGCCCCACGGCCAGGAGGGATAGGATCAATGGGGAGGGCAGAGGAGGGTCGGAACTGAGAGAGAGACGCAACTGGTCGAACGAGCCCTGAATTCGGGCAGTGACCGAAAAATCTCTCGCCTGGGTCAGTGCCTCCACATTCCAGGTGGGTTGGGTGCGTCGGGGATTGTTGAAGTGAACCATGCCCCGGGTGATTTCGTACTCATTCTGCTCGATATAAAGCCGCCCTTCGTCAACCGTGATGGTGCCCAGCATGACCGGGTCCCGTAGCGTGCCACGAACGTTCAGATGGATGCTTCCCACCGCGTCGATCAGATTGTTCCGGGCGCGCAAGCTCTGCTGTCCTTCAACCGTTACCGCCAGTTTGACATCGCGCCCTCCTGCGGGTGGGGACGCTTCGGTTTCACGGCGGGCATACAGCGACAGGATCTGGCCGACCGAGACATTTTCGGTGTAGTCGGCTGAGACAACCCGGATCTTGCCCGAAACCAGATCCTGAAACTCGCTTCGGACCAGGTCCGCATCGACGTCCAGGATCGAAACGGTCTGCGGAGGGTAGTCTACGCGGAGTCCTTCGGCGAGCAGATGGACCTGCCAACGGGCGGGCAAAAAGCCTTCCAGGAAGATCCCCCCTTCCAAGCTGACGGGTCCGTAGGCGGTTTGAGCCGAGAAATTGTCCAGAGCAACCTGATTGGCCGTGAAGCGGAGCTGTCCCGCCACATCGAACAGAGCGGTGGGCAGATCGGGGTGGTTCAGAAGTCCCTCCTCCAATTGGGCAGAGCCGAGAATCTGCGGATTGCCAAGGGAACCGGCGACCAGTGCCTGCAGGCGTAGCTGGCCTGCCATGGCTCCAGCCGGCAAAATAGTGTTGAATGCCGTCAGATTCACCAGGCCACTGATTTCAATGCCGGGATTCTTGCTTTCACCCGGATCCCATCGTCCACCGATTTGCAGTTCCGTCTGTTCGCCTCCGAGACGAAACGGTGAAACCTGTAAGCCGGGGTGGCTGTAGACGAGCTGCAAGGGACTCCGATTCCTGAGTTCATAGCCGGACAGGGAAAGTGTCAGGTCAGACAGCTCGGCCCGCACCTCCAGACGGCCAGGATCGAAGAGAGGACCGGCCACCGTCAGTCGACCCGTCAGGATGCCTTCCACGTCGGACGGAACCTCCAGCGCCAGCAGGTCCAGATAAGGTTTCAGAGGCACGTCTTTCAGGCCGGCCCCGGCCTGCAAGGTGTAGGGCTCCCGGCGATCAAGTCGACCTTCCACGCGAAAAAGATTTTCGAGGAACGCGTGGGTGAAATGAAATCGGACCACTTCCTGGTCGCTCTCTGCGTGGAGCCGAACGTTTTCCAGGACCCGGTCCGCAATGACGACTCTGTCCCCCGTCAGATTCAACTGAAAATCGGGGCTCATCAAGTGTCCCTGGGCGTGAAGGTCGAAATCGACCTCCCCCCGCAGGGGAAGTGCCTGCCGTATCCTTTCAACCTGGTGGAGCGAGAGCCGGGAACCGGCCAGTGAAGCTGTTCCGGTCTGGTTTTCGAGGTCCACCTCGATCTGGCCGGACAGGTTTCCCCTTCCGAGCGTCGCCCGAAACCCGTTCAAAAAAAGCCTCCGGCCGTCGAGCCGAATCTCGCTGCTCAGACGGTCAACGTGCTCCCCGTAAGCCTCCACCCCAGTGAGTGTGAGGTCTCCACTCCCCGTGAGTCCCTGGGAATCCGCCTGTGCAAGCTGCAAACGGCCGGTGGCGCGGCCCCGCAGCGGGATCTCGCGGTCCGTCAAAGAGAGGAACCGTTCGATGGGGACGTCGTCCAACCGGAGTTCCACAGGCTCCAACCAACCGATCTCTCCAGTGGAAGGTGTGACGCTCAATCCGCTCCGGAGGCGGAATCCCGGCCCGGCCAACCGGACATCCGTGAGTTCCAGCACTTCCCCGTCGTATTCCACGTCTGTCCGAAGATCACCCGGAAGTTCCTGGCGGATGTGAACATCCTGGATGCGCAAGGAGCCTGCGAGCCGGGGTTGGGCGGACTGCAATCTGACGCTGGCTCGGGTGGAGCCCTGGATATCGATGAAATCCCGGTTCAGGAATCGGTCCGGCAGGGCCGGGAGCGCGGCCAACCTGAGCAAGTCATTACTTTGCTCGGACCGGATGTCCAGATCAAACCGATAGCCGCTTCGGAGACCAACGTACCCACGGTAAGTGGTGTGACTCTCGGACGTGCGGAGAACCCCCCGGGAGAATTTTGCGGTCCCTTCTTTGAAAGCAACCCGTGAATGTCCTTCAAAGGTCACGGCAGGAAGCTCGGGTCGACCCTCTGCTGGAAAGTCTCCTCTATACGCAAGATTTCCGGTCCCATTCATCCGTCTCCACTGTAGGGCCGGCCATTGGATCCGGGCGCTCAGGTCGAAAGTGCCTCGGGCCGGCACATTCTTCGGCCCGAGCAGCGTCGCCAGGCGCTGAAAACGGATGCGGGATCCGGTCACCTGAAACTCCGAGCGTCGCTTCGGATTCCAACTCAGGGTCCCGCTCCCTTTCAGCCGGCCGCCTTCGAATCCGGTCTCAAGGTTTTCGAAGCTCACCGAATCGGCGTCCAGCCGCAAGGCTGCTCTGAGTTGCCGAAAGTAGAAATCGGAGAGCACAATCTCGTCGGAACGGGCTTCTCCCCGAAAGGAAAAATCCTTCCCTCGGCCGGACAGGTTCCCATCGAGGGACAAAATTCCCTTTCGCAGGAGATCGGGGAAGCCCGCTTCGCCCAGTTCTTCCAGGTTGAGGGAGGCCCTGCCCTCAAGACCATAGGTTACGGCGCCCTTCAAAGTGACGTCGCCATGGGCCTGCAGCCCGAATGCTTCCGAATCCACCTTGAAGGAGACGACCCGAAAGCTGTCGCCGGCCCATTCGAAGTCCAAGAGGACACCCATATCCTCGACGGTCACGCCGTTGATCGACAGATCGAGTGAATTGAACCTGGTCCGGCCACGGTATTCTCCCGACTCGGGAAAATACCTCAGCTCAGCCGTCACTGCTCCCTCCGAAGACTGTATGGACACAGGATTTTGTTCGACCAGGAACAGCCCCTGATGGATGGTGAGGTGTTTGATTCCCAACCGGGCCGGCGAAAGCGGAGGAGTCGGATCAGATCCATTCATTCGCAACAGGTTCGAAAGATTCGACTGCTGGTTGGGATCCGTGAGAAGGCGAACCCTGGGTGAATCAAGAAGCACGTGGTCCAGTGATATTTCGGGCAGAAAGAAATGCGTGAACGAGAAGTCCAGCAGGATGAGATCACTTTCGAATGCCGGTTCGGTGACGGGCCGGGCTCGATTGAACAGTCGGAGATCGTGAATTTCCAGCCGGGTCTCCAGGAGATGGACCCTCGTTTGGCCGACTTCGACCAGCACGCTGAATTGTCGTTCGAGCCGCTCCACGATCCAGGCCTCGACCCATGCGTCCAGCTTCAGGCTGGCCGTGTGGATTGACACGACCGCCACCAGCAGGATGGTAAGAAGCAAAGCTGGCAGGAGTTTCCGTCTAACCATCGTGCGTCCTGTTCAATTGGAGGGTAATCAAAAAGCAGTCTGTTTGCTTTCCGATTTGCGGCTGTGCTAGCCTCCACTCTCGGTTGCGGTATCGCAACTATGATCCGCCGACCATTGGAGGGAGATGGCTAGGCTTCGACCAAGACCTTTTCGACGTAGACCGCGGAGGCGGAAGAAGAAGCCTCCCCAGAGACGGGACGAGCCCAAGGAAAAGAAGTCGGACGCCATCGAGGTCACCGGAACCGTAACGGAGCCGCTTCCCAACGCCATGTTTCGGGTCGAGTTGGAGAACGGGCACGTGGTTCTGGCCCACATTTCCGGGAAGATGCGCCGTCATTTCATCCGGATCCTCCGCGGCGACCGTGTCATGGTCGAGCTTTCGCCCTATGACCTGACCCGGGGCCGTCTCACCTACCGGTACAAGTAAGCCTCCCCCATGTCCAAGGGACGCGCTCCGACCTCCTGGATTCGTATTGCTCTTTCCCTGCTGTTGCCTCCCGTGGGCCTGATACTGGTCTGGGCGGGGTCCGGCTGGAAGACACGGAACCGGCTGCTGGCAAGCCTCGCGCTTCTGGCGTTGACGTGGGTCTACGTGTTTCACGGACTGGGCTTGAGCATCGAACGGGACGGCACCGGTTGGAGGCCGCTGGTATCCATCACGCCGGTCTGGTCCCGGTACGCGACGGTCGAGGGGGCGTCCGCTTCCATCGCGGCTCACCCTTCACCTTCGCCGGCAGTCCGAGGCTGGAACGGGTTTCGGGGGCCGGAGCGGGACAGCCGTTACCTGGAGGGGGAGATCCGAACCGATTGGCCCGGCGACGGACCGCCGTTGCTCTGGCGGCGTTCGGTGGGAGGCGGATACGCTTCCATTGTCGCCGGATCGGGGCTCCTCTTCACCATCGAACAACGGGGACCCGAGGAGGTCGTCGCCGCCTACGATCCGGACACGGGCGCCGAAGTCTGGAAACATGGCTGGGACGCCGAGTTCCGGGAGGTCATGGGGGGTGACGGGCCCAGGGCGACTCCCTTGTGGCACGATGGACGGCTGTATGTCCTGGGGGCCACGGGCGAGTTCCGCTGCTTCGACGCCGCCAGCGGAAAAGTCCATTGGGGCCTGAACATCCTCACGGAGAGCGGAGCCCGGAACCTGAAATGGGGGATGTCCGCCTCACCCCTGATCACGGGCGACCAGGTCATTCTCCTCCCGGGCGGTCCTTCGGACCGGTCCGTCGTCGCCTATCATCGGCTCACCGGAAAGTTCCTCTGGGGAGCGCTCAGCGACAAACAGGCCTATGCCGCGCCGGTGCAGGCCGAACTGGCCGGACGGGAGCAGTTGCTGGTGGTGACGGCCGAGCGAGTCGTGGGACTGGACCCGAAGGGCGGGGAACTCTTCTGGGAGTATCCATGGGTCACCTCCTACGACGTCAATTCGGTGGAACCTCTGCTGCTGGGAAACGATCGGCTCTTCATCTCCTCCGGTTACGGCCACGGGGCGGCGGTGCTGGAGATCGGACGGAGCGAGGACGGCTACACCGTGAAGACCGTCTGGAAAAACAAGGAGATGAAGAACAAGTTCAACGGCTCGGTCCTTCATGAGGGCCATGTCTACGGACTGGATGAGGGCATCCTGGCCTGCGTCGACGCGGCCACGGGAGAGAGGACGTGGAAGGGGGGCCGTTACGGTTACGGCCAGATCCTTCTGGCCTCGGGCCATCTCGTGGTGCTGACCGAGCGGGGCGACCTGGTTCTGGTCGAGGCCAATGCGGAGGAGCACCGCGAGCTGGTGCGGTTTTCGGCGCTGACCGGAAAGACCTGGAACTATCCCGTCATCGTCGGGGGCCGGCTCCTGGTGAGGAACCAGACCCAGATGGCCTGCTTCGACGTCAGCCCGATTCCGACAGACCCCTCATAGCACCCACGGCTTTCGATACTGCCCGCGCACGAGCCGGTTCGCCTCTTCGTCTCCCGGCACCTGTTCCTTTTTTGCGTCCCACCGGATCCGCCTTCCCAGGCGAAGCGCGATGTTCCCCAGATGCGGAGTCGAGGTGGAACGGTGGCCGATCTCCACGTCCGAGATGGGCTTCTTTCGGCTCCGTACGCAATCCAGGAAGTTCAGGACGTGGACAAAGTGCTGATCGGAGCCGGGCGCCGTCACGAACTTGGATCGTCCCTCTCGGGAACTCCACTCTCGCCGGCGCCGATCGGGCGTTTTCTGATCCAGGATCCTCAGGTAGCGGGGCCGCCGGGCGACTGCTGTCCCCCCGGTCTCGGGCCGGACCTCGAAGCCGCCGCGGTTGAGATAGAGGGTTCCGTCGGTGCCGAAGAACTCGATGCCGTAGCCTCGTCCCGCCGGGCCGTGGGCATTCCCGACCCGGTGGGAGAAGGAAGCGATGAATTCGGGATACTCGTAGAGGACCTCCAGCGTGTCGGGGGTCTCCCGGTTGTCATCGATGCAGAAGTTGCCCCCGACGGCGGTTGCGGCCAGGGGGGCGTCGACCTGCATGGCCCACTGGACGATGTCCAGATGATGGGTTCCCCAATCGGTGAGCATCCCTCCCGAATAGTCCCAGAACCACCGGAACGTGTGGATGAAGCGGTTGCCGTTGAAGGGGGCCTTGGGCGCCGGACCCAGCCAGAGATCCCAGTCCAGACCCGGCGGAGGTTCCGTGTCCCGGGGCCGTCCCATCCCGGCCGGACTCTCATTGCCGACATTCCAGGTGTGGACCCGGCTCACCTTGCCGATGGCGCCGTCCCGGACCAGCTTGACGGCTTCCTGGAAGTGCTCGCCTGAGCGCTGCTGCGTCCCCATCTGGACGATGCGTCCGTTGCGCCGGGCCGCCTCCACCATTTTTCGTCCTTCGTAAATGGTCAGGGAGAGGGGCTTCTCGACGTAGACATCCTTTCCGGCATCGCAGGCCATGACGGTGGGCAGTGCATGCCAGTGGTCGGGCGTGGAGACGACGACCACGTCCACCTCCTTGAGGTCCAAAACCTGGCGGAAGTCCTTGTAGCCCGCCGCCTTCCCTCCCTCCTGGTCGGCAGTCATCTGCAGGGTCAGGTCCCGGTTGTGGTCCCAGACGTCACAGACGGCCGCTGCCCGGACCTGCTCCGACCGGAGGAAGTCCCTGAGATTGCTGCGGCCCATTCCGCCGGTTCCGACGAAGCCGCAAATCACCCGGTCATTGGCCCCGAGAGGACCTCCCTTCCCGGTATGGAGGGCGGGAGCCCCCGCGACTGCTGCTGCCGATACGACGAACTTGCGCCTGTTCATTTTCATTGTCCAAGACTCCTGGGCCGGGCTTCGCTCCGATGCCTAAACTCTAATGTATAATTCCGGCATCGAACAGAGCAGGGGACTCCGACATCGAGGCTGACACTATGAATTGCGACACCTTCCGCCGCCTTCCCGACGAATCCCGGGTCTGGATCAGTGGTTTCGACCGGCCGCTCGATCCGGCCGAGCAGGAGACGGTCCGAGCTGGAATGGAGCGTTTCTCAGCCGGCTGGGCGTCACACCAAGTCCCGGTCGAGTCCGCTTTCGAGATCGTCCACGATCGCTTTCTGGTGATCGCCGCGTGTACTCCGGGGTCTGTGTCCGGTTGCTCCATCGACAGCATGATGAGGAATATGCGGGAATTGTATGCGGCTGTCGGTGCCGCGCCTCCCGCCGGGAATCTCATCTACTTCCGTGATGAAAACGGCCGGATCCGGTCCATCGACCATTTGGAGTTCCGTGACGTGGCCGAGTCGGGACGGCTCCAGCCCGACACCCGGGTGTTCGATACCTTGATTCAGAACCTGGGGCAGTTGAGAGCCGGCCGTTTCGAACTTCCCTACCGGGAAGCATGGCACGCCCGCGCCTTTCCGCTTCCGGTCACCGCCTGAACCCGCCGTCGAGCCGGGGATTCTTGCCGCTGCGCTAGATTACGGTGACCGTCATGAACGTGGCCCGCCGTCGCGTTTCAAGCAATGCACCGCGTCGGCGGTAAGTTCCGGAGGGCGTTTCCGGAGGGGATAAGATCCCCCGGGTTTTCGCACAAGGGGTGCAATCAAGCGGGAATTCGAGCGTCGCGATCTTTCTCACCGAGAGACTTGATGGGGACGTCCAGAAGAATCTCCGAATACGGTACACGCGGGACCACCCGGCCCCGGTCTCCCTTTTCCAGACGCACCAGACCGTAACGCTCCATCGTGTGCAGCGTTCGGGACAGATTGGACCGGGCGCGCCCTGAACGCTCGGACAGTTCAGCAATCGAGGCCGGCCTCTCCTCCGTAATCATCCTTAGCAGCGCGCGGTTGCGATCGGACAGGATCTTGGCAAAGCTTTCGAGAGAAGGAAACCACACTTTGGGCTCGCCTCGTCCCGGCCGATGCTCGCCGCGCGCAATGGCCAAGGTGCGGGCCTTCATTTCTCCATAACTGGCAATGCCGACTCGTAATGTCTTCACAGCGTCACCCCCCTCTCTTCCAACACCGCCTCGACTTCCGTCCAGAAATCCGCAAGCAACTGGGCCGCATCGCGATACTCATAGGGCCGGATCGTCCGATGACGGTGTCGGTGATCATGGGCCAACGTCCGGCGGCCCGCCGGTCCTGCCACCGAACGGACCGGATGAGCGTTATCGAATCCGACCAGTCGCGTGCCTCCGGGTCCATGCAGCGTCAGCGCGTAATAGAACCCTTGCGGCTTCTCCGGGGTTGGAGGGACACGCTTGACACGAAAGCGCACCCAGTGCTCCCCAGCCGGATCGATCACGAGAACCTCGCCGTCCAGATCCAAAAGCATATCCAGGCTTGGATCGCGCGGCGGAGGCCTCATCTTTGAGAAGTATCACATACTGATACCCCATTTCTAGTTTGGGTGGTGAACAGCGTGACCCGAGAACGGCACTGTCCCCTTTTTGCCACGGGCTGCTAGGGCCGGCGCGGCCTGGAACCTTGGGGCCGGTTGGGCTTCATCTCGATGTATTTCGATGGATCGGTGGAGTAGCTGACGGGCTTCGGGTCGAGCAGCTCGACCAACTTGTCCTTGATGGCAAAGGCCTGAAAAAAGTTGCCCAGGGGATTGTAGTGGCCGATCCAATAACGCCTGATGTACTCGCCCACAGTCAGGTTGAACTGGGCATAGTCCCTCCCGTGCGCCTCCATCAGATCGACATAGGGCAGCCTCTTCTGATTTAGAAAATCAAGCAGGCTCTGGTCGAAACGCTCCCCTGTCTTCAGCACTTTTGCTGCGTTCCTTTGCCCATAGGAGAGCACGAAGAGGACTTGTTTCCCTTGAGCCGATGCGTAGTGCTCGATCTTCTCGACGATCCTCATGGTGGCGAACAGCGCGGCTCTGGTGTAAAGCTCCGCTGCGGTTCGTTTCAGCTCTTCCGGAGTCTCGATGCTGACCTGGAGGCCGTGTTCGCGAGCCAGCTCCTCGATCACGTCGTAGGTCGGCTGGGGGGAACTCGCCCCCGGGTCCCGTTGGGCCAGGACGATCTTCAGCACGAAGTCGTCCTTGAATCGCTCGAACACCCAGTCGAAGTCGCTGAGGTTGCGAACCGATTCGGGAGTCGGACAGGGATTCTTGAATTCGGTGAATTGCCTGGTCGCAGGATTCGCAACGACATAAGGCATGGTGGAGCCGAGCACGGCCGGCCACATCCCGGTCGTATAGCCCAGTCGAATGTTGCGCCAGCCATGCAGGTTTCGATAGTGATCGTCGTCGTAGATGTTGAAGATGATGTAGCGGGCGGGGGTGCGGGTCTCCTCCCGCACCATCCTCAGGTAGGCCTGGTAGACGGAGTACCCCCCGATTCCGAAGTTGCGCAGAGGTTCGCACAGGTGGGCGGCCAGCACTTCCTGCCAGGTCTCGCCGTCACTGACCTGGTCACAGTGAGTGAAGCTGTTTCCGTAGGTGTTGATCCGGCACGGGTTGTCGCCGTACATGATGGTTCGGCGGGCGCCCGCATACCGATAGGTCGATATCGATCCGTCGACCCCGTGTTTGACCCGCCGGTCGGCGAACAGCCACCCCAACTGGCCGTCGTAGGATTCCCCCAGCGTTGCCCGGCCCAGGATCCAGTCCTCCACCTGCTCCCGCGGGTACAGAATACTTTTCAAATAGTCTCGAGCCTGCCGCTGCCACGCTTCGCTTTCTTGTGCCGGGCGTGCCCCTTGCGCTGCCACCGCCAGGGTGAGCACCAGGCAAGCCAACCCTGAAATCACCAGGCTTGTTCTTGGCATATTCGCTCCTCTGTTCGAATCTCGCGTCGAATCGCAATCAACCCATGCGTCTCATCATCTGCGGACACCCGAAGGAATGCTACTACGTCTTCCGGAAGTATCCGGGCAATCCTGTATCTTGGGCGTTGAAGTTCCAGCCTGAGATTCGATCGAACACGGAGGGCCCCCATGACCTGGAAGAATTTTTCCCGTCGGCAATTCGCGAAACGCTTGACCATCCTTGGAGCGCTGCCATTGAGCGTCCGTCCCCTGTCGGCAGCGTCGGAAGCGGCTCCTTTGAAGCCTCCCGCTCCTCCTGAAGTCAAGTCCTACCCGGGGATCCTCAGGCACAGGGTCGTCTTTTGGGACCCTTACGGATACTCGGCATGGCCGACCATCTTGAAGTGCCGGGATGGAGAAATGCTGATTGCGTTCTGTGAAGCCATGCGCCGGAACGCCCGATTGACCCACGCGGATCCCTCGTTGTACGGCATGATCATTCGCTCCGGCGATCAGGGGGAAACCTGGTCCGAGCATCCCGAAGTCATCGGCGGCTATGAGTACTACGGAATGGATGATCCGGGCATCACGCAACTGTCCGACGGAAGGATCCTGGTCAACGCCTTCCGCCGTTCCTTTGCCCCGGCGGCCTCGGTGGACAGAAGAACGGATGTGCGCCTGGCTCGGTTGGAGCCTTACCAGTGGGCTACGGGCTACAGTGACGACATGACCTATGTTTTCCACTCCTTGGACAATGCCCGCACCTGGTTGGAGCCGGTCCACGTGGACGTCTCCCCCTTCAAATCAGGATGTCAACTCCGGGCGATCGTCGAACTGCCGGATGGGACTCTGCTTCTGCCTTGCTACGAGGAGTTCCATCGGCCGTCGACTTCGGAGCCGGCGATGACCTGGACGGCCTATGTCCTCCGATCCCGCGATCGGGGGAGGAGTTGGGGTGAGCCGTCCGTGATTGGGGAACAGGGGGTTCATGGCATCGGCTACAACGAGCCGGCTCTGATTCACCTGTCCAGCGGCCGGACGATCGCTCTTCTCAGGACCGGGCCGGCCGGATGGCTCTACCAGAGCGATTCGAACGATCTGGGGCAAACCTGGAGCACACCGGCCAAGACTCCCATGTGGGGCTATCCGGCCCATCTCTGTCAGCTCCAGGATGGGAGGCTTCTGGCCACCTACGGCCACCGGCGAAAGCCCTTTGGGATCCGAGCCTGTCTGAGCTCAGATGGCGGCAAGAGCTGGAATATCGAGAGTGAGATCGTGCTCCGGGATGACCTCAAGAACCGGGATCTGGGATATCCGACCACCATACAGTTGGATGACGGCACCCTCCTGACCGCCTACTACGGAAGGGACGAGAACAACGACGTGACGTGCATTCAGATCACATCTTGGAAAATAGCCTTTTGACGGCGAAGTTGCGCTGTCTGCCATTTCAAGCCGCAACAGGTTCCAGTCACGGGATGCGGCCGCAGACCAGCAAGTGCCGGTCGCTCACGATCCGCACCTCCAGGTGCGCCAGGTCCGCTTTCCGCAGTTGATCCGAAACTTCGTTCGGGCGATAGGCTGCCAACAGCGAATGGTAGAAGTCCCGCCGGAGGATCTCCGGTTCGTCGCCGCAGTAGGTTCGCACCAGCTCTCGCGCGCGGCGGCGGTCGCCGGGCCGGAGAAGGTCCATGACGAAGACGCCGCTGCCGGGGCGGGACAGCCGCCGGACTTCCCGCCACAGGATCATCGGGTCGGGCAGATGGTGGAGCAGGCTGTTGCTGACGATGGTGTCGTAGGAACGTCGGGGCAGGGTGACTCCCGGCAGATATCCCGAATGGAGCTGTACCCGGTCCTCCAGTCCAGCCTCCCGAATGGCCTGCCGGCCGTAGTCGAGCATGGCCCGGGAGGCGTCCACTCCGTGGATCCGGCAGTGTGGATAGGCCCTGGCCACGCGAATGCAGATGTCGGCGGCGCCACAGCCAAGGTCCGCCACCCAGGGTCCGGCCTCCCGGACCGGGAACGTGTCCTGCATGAGACTCAGAAAGCGGCTGTGCGGTTCCTCGAAGTCGGCGTGGGCGTAGGCCCGGGACTGTTCCTGCCCCTCCATCAACTCCGGCTCGGGGACTCGCTTCATGTTCTTCGAAAGCTCCGGTCTCGGATCCTGTCCAAGGTGAGGAAGGTATAGCGTTCGGGGTCCGTCTTCTCCGGTTCATGGACTTCCGTCCGGCGGACCTCCCAGCGTGACTCGTCATAGCGGGGGAAGTAGGTGTCCCCATCGAAATCGCCGGGAAGCAGGGTCAGGTACATGCGGTCGGCCAGTGCCAAGGTCTGGCGGTAGACTCCGGCGCCGCCTCCGACGAAGACCTCGTCGTCGCCCCGGGCCAGGCGAAGGGCCTTTTCCAGGGAGGACGCCACCTGGACTCCCGCAGGCGCATAGGAACGCCGTCCGGTGAGAACGATGGAGATCCGGCCCGGCAACGGCCTGCCGATGGACTCGAAGGTCCTTCTCCCCATGATCAGATGGTGGCCCATGGTCAACTGCTTGAACCGCCGCCAATCGGCCGGGAGCCGCCAGGGCAACCTGTTGTCGCGGCCGATGACGCGGTTCCGGGCCAGGGCCGCGATGATGGACAGCCTCATACCGATATGGGGGCCCTGATGTGGGGGTGGGGATCGTAGGCTTCCAGCACGAAGTCTTCGTACCGGAAGTCGAAAATCGACGTGATCCGGGGATTCAGGAGAATGCGGGGCAGTGGCCGGGGCCGGCGGGAGAGCTGCAGGCGGGCCTGCTCCAGGTGATTCAGATAAAGGTGCGCATCCCCGAAGGTATGGACGAACTCGCCCGGCTCCAGTCCGCAGACCTGGGCCATCATCCGGGTCAGGAGGGCGTAGCTGGCCAGGTTGAACGGGACGCCCAGAAAGACGTCGGCGCTCCGCTGGTAGAGCTGGCAGGAGAGGCGCCCCTCGGCTACGTAGAACTGGAACAGCGTGTGGCAGGGAGGAAGCTTCATCCGGTCCAGGTCGGCCACGTTCCACGCGCTCACGATATGCCGGCGCGAATCGGGATTCGTGCGGATGGCCTCGATGACGCCGGTGATCTGATCGATCCGGCGGCCGCCGGGAGTCGGCCAGGAGCGCCACTGGTAGCCGTAGATGGGGCCCAGATCCCCGTCCCGGTCGGCCCACTCGTCCCAGATGCTCACCCCGTTTTCGTTCAGGTAGGCGATGTTGGTGTCGCCCGCCAGAAACCAGAGGAGTTCATGGATCACCGACCGGAGATGCAGTTTCTTGGTGGTGAGCAGCGGAAAGCCGTCGGCCAGGTCGACGCGCATCTGGTACCCGAAGACGCTCCGGGTTCCGGTCCCGGTGCGGTCGCCCTTCTCGACACCGTCTTCCAGAATGTGGCGGAGCAGATCCAGGTAGACTTGCATGGGTCCGATGTTTCCTGAGCGATTCCATCGCATTGTAGTAGACCGGAGTCCGGAAAAGCAGCCACCCGTGGCGAATGCCATTGCAGCCATGGACCGGCGCTGCATTCCGGAAGGCGATGGGGTTCCTCTTCCAACTGCGTCGATTGAACACGGGCAACCACCAGGGTTGCCCCGGCGCGTCAATTGCCTTCCTCGCGGCGCGCCATATAGAATCAGTCCGTTCGCCGGTTGAAACCCCAAGGTTTCCGGGGTTCCGGGCCGGCGGCGAAGGAGCGCGTCCATGCAACTCCATCCCTTTGGAAACACTGGCTTTATGGTTTCCCCTCTGGGTTTCGGAGGGGCTCCGGTCGGCTACTTGGGAGAGCACCTCGAGGACGTCTCCCGGCTCCTCAACACGCTGTTGGACGAAGGGGTGAACCTGATCGATACGGCTGCCACCTACCCTGGATCGGAGAAACTCGTCGGCTCGGCGGTGAGCCATCGGCGCGGCGAATATATCCTGGTCACGAAGTGCGGCCACGAAGTGAACGGGGCCGCCGGCCGTGAGTGGTCGCCCCGGCTCGTGACCAACACGGTGGACCGGGCTCTGAGGCGCCTCCGCACGGACACCATCGACGTGATGCTGCTCCACTCCTGTTCCCTGTCGGTGCTTCAAAAAGGAGACGCGCTGGCGGCCCTGGTGCGGGCCCGGGACCAGGGAAAGATCCGCTTCGTGGGCTATTCGGGAGACAATGAGGCCGCCGCCTATGCTGCCGGTCTGCCCGATGTGGCGGTGATCCAGACCTCCGTGAACATCTGCGACCAGTCCAATATCGATTCGGTGCTTCCCCGCACCCGGGAAGAGGGACAGGGAGTGTTGGCCAAACGGCCGCTGGCCAACGCCGCGTGGAAAAACGTGTCGGACCAGCGAGGCATTTACCAGCATTACTCCAGGTCCTATATGGCGCGCTTGCAGTCTATGGGCCTCACGCTGGACGACCTGGGATTCGAGGGCGATCCGGCTCGGGTCTGGCCCAGCATAGCGTTGCGCTTCACGCTGTCTCAGCCGGGAGTTCATTGCGCCATCGCGGGCACCACCAGCATTCACAACGCCAGGGCCAATATCCGGGCTGCCGGCCAGGGTCCGCTGCCCGATCCGGTGGTCCGAAAAATTCGCCGGGCCTTTCTCTCCGCCCGGTCCCGTTCCGGCGAGGACTGGCCGGGATTGACCTGAATCTCATGACCTTCCACCCTGCCGACTACGGACCGATTCTGGCCCCGTTCCTGGATCCGGGACGTCTTCCGGAGTTGGGGCCGGGCCGGTCCGATCCCAAGATTCAGGGTCTCCTGGATGCCGTGACGCCGGATGGAGCTTTTGTCCATACGAGTCTCGCGGACCGGGAGATGGCCCGTGCCTGTCTGGCCGGTCTCTGGCTGCACCATGACCACCTGGACCGCTCTCACGCCGTCAGTCAGACAATTCACTCGGCCACCGGAAGCTTCTGGCATGGGATCATGCATCGGCGGGAGGGGGACTACCCCAACGCCAAGTACTGGTTTCGCCGCACCGGGGCGCATCCGGTGTTTCCGGACCTGGCCCGGAACGCCGGCCGGCTGACGGCCGGTGGCGGGGCCGATGCCGAACGGCTGACCTCCGGAGAGTGCTGGGACCCCTACGCCTTCGTAGATCTGTGCCGGGACTGTGTCTCAGGCCGCTCGGACAGCGAGGCGCTCTGCCGGCGGATCCAGCGTCTGGAATGGGAACTCCTCTTCGACTTCTGTTACCGCCGCGCCACGGGAATCAGGATCGACACCTGAGCCGCTGGAAGCGGAAAACGAGGAACTGAAATGGGAAGACTTCAGGGCCAGGTGGCCATCGTGACGGGAGGCGCCCAGGGTCTGGGCGGCGCCATCGCCCGCGGCATGGCGGCGCAGGGAGCCTCGGTGCTGGTCGCCGACATCGACCTGGAAGAGGCTCGCAGGAATGTCGAGCAGATTCAGGCGGCCGGCAATTCCGCGCTGGCGCTGAGGACCGACGTCAGCCGGAGGGAGGACTTGGAGGCCGCCGTGGAGCGGGCGGTGCGGGAATGGGGAAGGCTGGACATCCTGGTCAACAACGCCTTTGACGTGTCCACCGCCGGGACCGGAGGGGCCGTTCAGGTCTCTGAAGAGGACTGGGACGCCGGAATGAACGTCATGGTCAAGGCCATCTACCGGGCGGTCAAGCTTGCGGTGCCCGAGATGATCAAGAGCGGCGCCGGGAGCATCGTCAACATCTCTTCGGTCCACGGATTGCTGATGGCTCCCGGGTTTCTGGTGTACGAGACGGCCAAAGCCGCGGTCATCGGCATGACCCGGCAGATGGCCTGTGAGTATGGCCCCGACGGGATTCGCGTCAACTCGATTCTGCCCGGTCACATGGTGACGGAGCGCCTCCAGCCCATGTGGGACGAGAATCCCTCCGGGCACGCCTACTTCCAGGATCAATATCCCGTCCGTCGCCTGGGCACCCCGGAGGACATCGCCCATGGCACGGTCTTCCTCTGCTCGGAGGAAGCCTCCTTCATTACCGGCCACGCCCTGGTCATCGACGGTGGACTCTCCATTCAGCTTCAGGAGAACTTCGGGGTTCGCCAGGGCCGGTACATGGCGGAGCACCCGGAGACCCGGATTCCCGAATAGGAGTCTGCGCAATGCGGGGATCCGGGGAACGGACCCGCTGCCGGACTTCCGCACGGCTTGCGCCACAGGTGCGGAGTAGGATTCCCCCATGAAACTGTGGGTATTGGCCGGCTTGCTGGCCGTTTCGGCTTTCCCGGTCCTGGGTCAGGACCGAATCCGGGTCGGGGCCTGGAACATCGAGACCCTGGGATCGCCAGACAGCCGGGACTATCTGCGAAAGTCTCCCTCCAACGGTTACGGTGTGCCTCGAAAGCCGGCGGAGCTGGCGGATCTGATCCAGGCTCTGCGGCTCGACGTCCTGGCCCTTTCCGAGATCGACGACACCGATGCAGGTGAAGGCCCGGCGACGAACCGGGTTCTGGATGAGGCTTTTCGGATCCTGAATCGCCGCTCCGGCAACGACTGGACCTATCGGCTGTTCCCCAAGCGGATACGCCGCTACAGCTCCCAACACACGGGTCTGGCCTGGAACCGGCTGCGAATTCGAGCCGTGGGCAAGCGTTTCCGGATACCGGTCGTCGACGTCACCTCGCGCCGGTTCTTCGAGTGGGACCGGCATCCCCATGCCATGAAGTTCACCCGGGGAAGAGGACGAACCGACTTCGTCGTGATTCCCATACACATGAAGGCAGGACGGAATGACGCGGCGGTGAAGCAGAGACGGAGTGAGGCGGAGGCGCTGGTCCGGGAATTGTCGGAGATCCAAGAGCATTTTCAGGATCAGGACATCATTCTCATCGGCGACTTCAACATGCTTCGGCGCAGCGAACCGGCGGGCCGCGTTTATCGGAAGAAGGGCGGGCTGTTCGATCTGAACTATACCGATCGATCGACCCACATCGCCGAACTACCCTTCGACCGGTGTTACATACCGAGGGCGCAACGGGAGAACGAGTTCGCCGGCGTCACCCAGGTTCGGATTGTTGCGCCGCCGGCGGGCGAGGAGAGGCGCTTCCGCCGGGAGCTCTCCGATCATTGGCCTATCGTGGTTGAGTTCGCGGAGTTGGCGGACGACGATTGACGTGCGGAGGGGCGATTTCCTAATCGCCCGACGGGAAGGGCGGTTTCCAGCCGCCCGGTCTTCTTCTTTCTTGCCATACGATTCGGCGGCCGGAAAGCGTAGAGTGGGGACTACCGTCCCCCCTACCCCCCTGGTCGGCGGCAAGGATGCCGCCGCTCCTGCGGCGACAAGGATGTCGCCGCCCCCGGCGGCAGGGATGTCGTCGCTCCACGCCGCCGCTCCTCGGCGCCATTCCCGGCGCCCGGAAGGACGCCGATCCCAGTCGGCGACTAGAAAGTCGCCGCTCCTGCGGGTTTCGCCTTTACCAGCCTTTCCAACTGCCGTCGGCGTGGCGGTATTGGCGGTAGGACATGGAGTCGTCGTAGCGGAGCTTGGCGATGTCGGATTCCTTGACGCGGATCCCGAGGCCGGGCCGGTCGCTCAGGCGGACGTGGCCATCGACCAGGGAGAGGTCATGCTCCACGTACCGGTCCATCCGCTCCAGGCCCCAGGCTTCCTGGACCAGGAAGTTGGAGATGACGGCGTCCGCCTGAAAAAGAGCGGCCAAATGGATGGGGCCTGACGCGTTGTGGGGCGCCATGAGGATCTGGGCGTCTTCGGCCAGGCGCGAGACCGCCAGGAACTGGGTGATGCCGAAGCTGTGGCTCAGGTCGGGCTGGAGAAAGGCGCAGGCGCGGGCGTCGATGACTTCCTTGAACTCCCGGTAGGAGAAGAGTTTCTCACCGGTGGCGATGGGAACCGGGCTGCGCGCCGAGATCTCCTTGAGCGCCGCGATGGATCCCACTTTGCAAGGCTCCTCCAGGAAGAGAGGCTTGTAGGGCGCCACGGCGTCGGCGAAGGCGATGGCCAGGGCCGGATTGGGACTGCCGTGGGTGTCCAGCATCAGGTCGATCTCCGGCCCCACCTCCTCTCGAACCGCCGCCACGATCCGGACGCACTCGTCCAAGGCGGCCCGGTCCATGGGCCAGGTTCGCATCTCCAGTGGGTTCCCCTTGAGACCTCGAACGCCGGAGGCGACGGCGGCCCGGGCCCGGGCCACGGCTTCCTGGACCGATTCGAAGCTGATGCCGCCATGGTAGACGCGGATGCGGTCCCGCTTCCGGCCGCCGAGGATCTGGTAGATGGGGACTCCCCAGGCTTTGCCGGCGATGTCGTAGAGGGCCATGTTCACCGCCGCCAGCGCCGAACCCAGGACCGGTCCGCCCTTCCAGGGGAGCCGGTCCGAGATGTCGTCGCACAGGGCGACCACGTTGAGAGGATCCTGCCCCACCAGGAGTTCCCGCCAGCCCTCCAGCGTCGTCTTGACCACCGGCGAGAGCCATTCGATGCTCCCTTCGCCCCAGCCCGAGAGCTCGGTATCGGTCTCGACCTTGAGGAACAGCCAGGTCTTGAAGGTGCTGGCGATGCTCCTGCGGCCCCTCTTCCCGGGGGGAGGGCTTCCGGTCGGAACGTTGAACATGTAGGTCTTCAATCCGGTGATTTTCATGGGTCCTGTTCTTCTCCGCCTGGGAGGCTCCGGTGGCCTCGGTGTGGACGCAAAAAGGGTGCCGGCCGACGATCCGATGCCCGCCGTGGCGATCAGGAAGTCACGGCGGTCCAATGGGAACATAATGGTGTCAATGGTTCGAGGCCGAATCCAGCCGGGATTCAATGTCCCGGAGGTAGGAGATGCTTTCCCGCGCGATTCGCTCGCCGCCGGCCTGGAAATCGAAGACCTCCAAGGAGACCCAGCCCCCGTAGTTCCGATCCCGAAGGAATTTAAGGAGGCGTTCGAAGTCCACGCCTCCGGTGCCGGGATGGCGGCCGTCGATCTCGTTCACGTGAACGTGGCGAATTCGGGACCAGTAACGCTCGGCCAGGTGGAGGAAGTCGCCCCCCTCGTCGGCGGCGTTGTGGCAGTCGAACATGGTCCGGACGTGACTGTGGGAGACCCGGTCCACCACTTCGACCGCCTCCGCCAGAGTGGAGACCACATCCGTCTCCTCGCTCGAAACGGCCTCCATCAGGAGCGTCACGTCCCGGTCCCGCGCCGAGGGGGCCAGCTCGGCCAGACCCTCGGCAAGCCGGCCCAACGCTTCTTGGGGCGTCATTCCGTCCCGGGTGCTCCGCTGTTGGGGCGAGCCGAGGATCATGAGATGGCCCCCCAGGTCCCCGCAGAAGTCGATGAGCCGTGAGAGATAGGACCAACTTTTCTCCCGCAGGGTCCGGTCCCGGGTCGTCAGATGCAGCCCTTCGGGTTTGACCAGGAGCCAGTGGATCCCCGAGCAGACCATTCCCTCTCCTTCGATGGTCTCGCGAATCTCCCGCCGCCGCCGGAGCGGGATCTCATCCACCGAGTCGGCCAGGATGAAGGGGGCCACCTCCAGGCCCCGGTAGCCCAGTGCGCGGACGGTCCGGCAGGTCCGGGCCAGGTCCTGGTCTCCAAAAATCTCACTGCAGATCGCATGTTTCAGTCGCAAGACGCCACTCCCGTCACCGCTTCGGCCGAATCGCCAAATGCTTGTGCTGTAGTATAGAAATCTGAGCCGAAAGTCTCCACGGGATGCAGGGAGTTGCGAAGACTGGAAAAAACTGGAGGGCCGGGTGAAGCGCCGGGAGTTTCTCCGCAAGTCGTGCCTGTTTTCCGGAACCTCTTTGGCAACGGCCTTTCTTTCGCCAGATCTGGAACCGTCCCGGGCCTCGTCGGTGGGGCCGGATGACCCGCGGCGGACAGTAGTATTCATCGAGTTGGCCGGAGGCTGCGATGGCCTCAACATGGTGGTCCCGCATGGCCTGGATGACTACTACCGGCAGCGTCCGAATCTGGCCATTCCTCCCGGGGACGTCGTGAAGCTGGACCACGCCGTCGGATTTCATCCCTCGCTGGAAGGATTCAGGCGGTTGTTCGACGCCGGAAAGATGGCTCTGGTTCAGGGAGTGGGGTATCCCGATCCGAATCGCTCCCATTTTCGGTCCAGGAAGATCTGGCATACGGCCCGGCCGGAAGCTTCGGCCGAAGGAGGGTTTCCGGACCGCAAGCGCCTGCCGGAACTTGGAATGCGGTTGACGGATGGAGCTCTCGCCGAAAATCTGGCGGCCATCGCCCGCATCATCGCGGCCCGGAAGGGAGTCCGGGTGTTTCACACGTCCATGGGTGGTTTCGACACCCATGCCTTCCAGGTTGTGCCGGAGAATCCGGCCCGGGGCATCCATGCCCGCCTCCTTTCAGCGCTTTCCGCCGCGGTCACTGCTTTCTTGCGCGACCTGACCCGTCGAGGTCGGGAAGAGCATGTCCTCGTCGTGATCTTCAGCGAGTTCGGCCGCCGTCTGGCGGAGAACGGGACCTTCGGCACCGACCACGGAACTGCCAATCCCATGTTCATCATCGGCAAGGGTGCGGTCCCAGGGCTGCACGGGCGCCATCCGGGCCTGTCTCGCGAGGAGCGGACGCCTTCTGGCGACCTAGTTCACACGGTGGATTTCCGCCACGTCTACGCCGGGATTTTCCCCGGTTGGACGGGAATCCAAGTCCCATGTCCGCCTGCTTCGACCCGCGGGTCCGGGTTCGGCCCCGTGATATCATTCGCCGCATGAGGCGAACCCGGATATTCACGCCCGGACCGACTCCGGTGGCGCCCTCCGCGCAATTGGCCATGGCCAGCCCCCTGGTCCACCATCGCAAGGACGAATTCCGGGAATTGCTCCTCGAGACCCGAACCCACCTCCAGGCTCTCTTCAGGACCAAGAACGACGTCGTCATCCTCACTGCGTCCGGAACCGGAGCCATGGAAGCTTCGGTGAGCAACCTCCTCTCCACCGAGTCCCGGGCCCTGGCCGTCTCGGCCGGGAAGTTCGGTGACCGCTGGGTCCAGATCTGCCGGGCCTTCGACGTTCCGTGCGACGTTCTGGAGAAACCGTACGGTGAAGCGGCCTCGGCCCGGGAGATCCGACGCGCTCTGGAAGCCAACCCGGACATCCGTGCCCTGTTGATCCAGGGTTGCGAGAGTTCCACGGCCACGATCCACGACCTGGAGTCGATCGCCCGGACGGTCCGCAGCCGTTTCCCCCATGTCCTGGTGGTGGTGGACGCGATTACGGCGCTGGGGAGCCAGCCGGTGGAGACGGACGCCTGGGGCCTGGACGTGGTCATCGGCGGTGCCCAGAAGGCGTTTGCGATCCCGCCCGGCCTGTCCTTCCTGTCTCTGAGTTCCCGGGCGCTGGCCGCGATCCGGGCTTGTCCCGGACCTCGCTTCTACTTCGACCTGCTCAAGGAAGTGAAGGGGCAACGCCGGGGGCAAACCGGGCTGACGCCTGCCGTGGCCCTGGTGCAGGCCCTGAACCGGACCAGCCGGGAAATGGTCGAGCAGGGTCTGGACCGGATCCTGGAGCAGGTGGAGGTCCGGGCGCGCTGCACGCGGCGAGGATTGGAAGCCCTCGGTTTCAGGCAGCTCTCCTCCGCTCCGGCCGACGCCTTGACCGCCTGCTTTCCCCCTCCGGGGATCGACGCGGCCAGGCTGATCCGGAATCTTCAGGAGCGCTTCGGAATCGTCGTGGCGGGCGGCCAGGGCGAACTGAAGGGGAAGATCATCCGTATCGGACACCTGGGCTACTTCGATTTGGTCGATGTCTTCGCGGTGATTTCGGCCATCGAGATCTGTCTTCTGGAACTGGGCGCGCCGGTCGACCTGGGGGCCGGCATCAAGGCGGCTATGAAGGAATCCGTGACGCCTGTGTTCAGCCCAGGATAGAGTCGACGAAGGTCTGACGATCGAAGGGCGCCAGGTCATCCAGCCCTTCTCCCGTGCCGACGAAACGGATGGGGATCTTCAGTTGACTGGCGATGGCCGCGACGATCCCCCCTTTGGCGGTGCCGTCCAGCTTGGTGACGACGATTCCGGTGACGCCAAGGGTGGTCAGGAACTCCCGGGCCTGGATGAGTCCGTTTTGTCCCGTTGTCGCGTCCAGCACCAGGTAGACGTCGTGAGGCGCGCCGGGGACCAGCCTGCCGGCGACGCGGGCCATTTTCTTGACCTCTTCCATGAGATTCCGCTTGGTGTGCAGCCGGCCGGCCGTGTCGGCGAGGAGGACATCCTTGTTGCGGGCCTTCGCCGCCTGCAAGGCGTCGTGCAAGACCGCCGCGGGATCGGTCCCGCCCCGCTGCATGATCAATTCGGCCCGGCTGCGGCGGCACCAGACGCTCAACTGTTCCACCGCGGCGGCGCGAAACGTGTCCGACGCCGAGACGATGGCGCTCTTGCCGGCCCGGGCGTAACGATGGGCCAGTTTGCCGATGGTCGTGGTCTTGCCCACGCCGTTGACTCCCACCACCAGGACGACGTGTGGTTTCGCGACCCATTCTTCCCGCCATCCCGGAGCTTCGAACAGTTCGAGGAGCTCGGAAGCCAGGAGCTTGCGCGCCTGCCCGGAACTGATGGGCCGTTTTCCCCGGCCACCCTGACGGATCTTCGCCACCAGGCTCTCGCTGGTCTCGACTCCCAGGTCGGCACCGATGAGAAGGTACTCCAGCTCCTCCAGTTGTTCCGGTGAGATGGGGCTCTCCCGGGGACCCAGCAATTCGTTCATCCTGCGGCTCAGTTCCCGGCGGGTCGACTGAAGCGCTCTCTTCAAGCGTCCGAAATAGCCGGGCCGTTCTTTCGGCTTTGAGGGATTCATCTCTTGTTACCGCCGCCGGCCAGGACGTATTCCTGGAAGTCCACCGTGAGTTGGCGCCGTTGACCCTGTTCCAGGCTCGACAGGGTCCGCTCCAGTTGGCGCGTCAGTTCCCGGCAGAATGTCATCAGATTCGGGACGCGGATTCCCTCCAGAGACAGGGAGGTGGCCGTGGAGGCCAACTCATCGGGGAACGACCGATGAAAGAGGTTGACTCCGATGCCGATGATGGCCCACTGGATTCGATCCGACTGGGTCCCCATCTCGATGAGAATGCCGGCGCACTTCTTGTCCCTGATCAGGACGTCGTTGGGCAGCTTGATGCGCAGGGGCGCCCCGGTTTCGCTCCAGGCGCCGATGGCTCGAACGACACCCAGGGCCGCGGCCCGGGTCAGGTCCTCCGCCCGGCCGACCTCGGAGGCGGGAAAGCAGAGATAGGATGCGTAGAGTCCCATGCCCGCGGGGGAATGCCAGGATCGTCCGAAGCGTCCGCGTCCTCCGGTCTGCTCTTCGGCGACGGCCATGCGGGCCTTCCCCGATTCGATGAACGCCTTCAGGTAGTCGCTGGTCGATTCGACTCTGGCCACGTAGTCCAACTGCCTGAAGCGCATCTTCGAACTCAGAGTCCGTTCAATCCGGATCCAACATCAGGCTGATGTCGCTGGAGGCGACGGAGTGGGTCAGGGAACCCATGGAAACGAAGTCGACTCCCGTCTCGGCGTAGGCTTGAAGGTTCCGGGGCGTAATGCCCCCCGAGGCCTCCACCAGGCACCGGCCGGCGCAGGTGGCGACCGACCGCCGGACCTCCTCCACCGTCATGTTGTCCAGCAGGACGACGTCCGCTCCCGCGTCCAGGGCCACTGCGAGTTCTTCCTGGTTGGTGACCTCCACCCGGATCTGCTGCAGATGGCCGGAGCGCTCCCGGCACGCCTCGACGGCCGCTCGGACGCCTCCGGCGGCGGCGATGTGGTTCTCCTTGATGAGTACGCCGTCATCCAGCCCCATCCGGTGGTTCTGTCCGCCCCCTGCTCTGACCGCGTATTTCTCCAGGCTGCGCCAGAGCGGCGTCGTCTTCCGGGTGTCCAGGACGCGGACATGGCTGGAGCCGACCCGGTCCACGCAGCCGCGGGTCCGGGTGGCGATTCCGCAGAGCCGCTGGAGGAAATTCAAGGCGACTCTCTCGGCTTTCAGGAGAGTGGAAACCGGCCCCTCCAGGGTTCCCAGGCAGCCCGGCTCGACCCGGTCCCCTTCGCCGTATCGAGCCTGGCCGCTGACCGGTCCCAGGAGCTGAAAAACCCGGATGAAGACCGGCCACCCGGCCAGGATCATTCGCTGGCGGGCCAGGACCTGAGCCGTCCGGACCGCATCGGCATGAGGGTTGGACCGCAGTATGGCCTCGGTCGTCACGTCTCCTCGTCCCAGGTCCTCTTGGAGGGCCTGGCGAAGCAGGGGGTCAAGGCTCAGGTAGTCCATTGAGCATGTCCTGAAGCCGTTTCAGTTTTGTCCCGACCTCCTGGCGGCGCCGTCTCGCGCCGTCCACGATGTGGGCCGGAGCCCTGCGGACGAAGTTCACGTTGTCCAGTTTGCGGTCGAGCCGGATCCGGTCTTCCTCGAGCCGTCCGATCTGGCGTTGCAGCCGGTCTTTCTCCGCGGCCAGGTCGATGGCTTCGTCCAGCCGCAGGGCGAACTGGGTCGTGTCGGCCACGCCGGTGATGCGCAGTCCTTCGCTGCTCAGTCCGTCCAGGAACTCGATCTCGCTCAATCGGGCCAGATTCTTCAGGTGGTGGCTCTGCGACTCCAGGAAGCCCCGGACCGGAAACGAACAGGTGA
>JAJDTT010000064.1 GCA_022827025.1 Acidobacteriota bacterium | reverse complement strand
TATTCGCCGAGGAATCGGGGAAATATGGACCGATTCTACGCTTTCGCAGTAGATTAATTTCTGCCGCGCAGGCTCCTAGCCTGGAGATTCCATGAGGAGTGACCGAAATGCCATCGACCCTGCGCCAGAACGTCGCCCTGCTCAAGAGCGAGAACTCGCGGCGACTCTACGTCAAGGAGGCCCAGGCAGAAGACCGGATCTACGAGTTCACCGACGCCCGGGGCGAGCCGGCCCGCTGGCTCAAGGGGGAGTACGCCTATCTGGCCCCCAACGCCGCCTCCGCCTTCCTCAACCGGCTGAACCTGAAGCACGACACCGTCAGTGAGGAGGAATTGCGGGAATCGATCCGGGAATACCAGACTCTCGTGATCCCCAACGCCGCCCAGCTCGAAGAGGCCACGGTTACCCGGATCGAAGACCGCCTCCGGGACCCGGATTTCTTTCTTGTGGTCACGGGCAGGACCAATCTCCCCGACTCTCTCCTGGGTCTGGAGCGGTCCCGGCCGGAACGGCCACAGGGCTACAGCGGATGGGGATGGACCGCCGGCTCCCCGTTCGGCGACACGTCCATCTGGGACGATCTCTACGTCACGGGCGCCCGCGGCGCGGCCGTCCACCAGGTGGAAGCCGCCGCCGGCGCAGAGGTCGCAGCCGTCCTCTACGAGATTACGGGAGACCTCCGGAACGCCTCGACGGCCACCCGGAGCCGGCTCGGCGCCGGGGTCGTCCTCACCGGCAACACCCTCTACGTGGCCAACCAGATCTTCGAGTTCCTGGGCGGCGTGCTGCAGGCCCACCTCTACGTGGACGAGATCCGGAACTGGAACAACCCGGTCCACTGGGGAGACACGCTGGTCTACTTCCTGGCCCGTCTCCTCAAGGAGCGGAACCGGTCACTGCCCACCTCGCGGCTGCGCGCGTTCGGCAGCTACCGGGGCGTCCTCTCCCTGCGGCACGACGTGGACCAGTCCGCCGACCTGGCCATGTTGGAGTACGAAGCGGCGAACCTGGTGCCGGCCAGTTGGGACATCCTGGATCCGGACATCGCGGCCGATTCCGCCACCGAGGAGCAGTCCCGGCTCTGGGTTCGCGAGGTCGGCAAGTACGAGTTCCTGGAGGCGGGACTCCACAACGACAGCCTGGCCGGCGCCCCGCCCACCTACCTGGTGGGAAAGGGGCTCTACGACCACATCCGGATCACCGAGGAGCGCCTGGGGATCCGGGTCTACACCTGCGGCCGGCACGGCGGCGCCCACGCCCACCCCGAGACCCTGGACGCCATGGAATACGCGTACGAGCAGGTGCCGTACCTGTTGGGAACCTGCACCTTCTGCTTCTACGACATGTGGGAATACGGCGAGCACGCCTACGAGACCGACGGCAGCTACACCGTGGCCAGCAGCGGTTTCTGGTTCCCCTATCACCCGGTCATCACCCGCGTGGAGAAGCACGAGGCCCTGCGGGGTTGGGACCGGACCCACGAGTACGACTGCGACTACCGCCTGGTGGACCTGATCTACTCGGGCCGGCACGGGAAGGCCCCGTCGCCGGCGCAGCAAGCCTCCACCCGCAAGCCGCCTTGGGAGTTCGAGTTGGGGGCCGGAGCGGGGGACGAGGACCCATACTGGTTGGACAACGGAGTCTACACGCTCCAATACCATCCCCTCTTCAGCGCCGACGCCAGCGTCAACCACGGACGGGGGACCCTGGACTACCTGATCTACGCCATCACCCGTGCCGAACGCCTCGGCTTCTGGTTGGCCAGCGAGAAGATGCTGTACGAGACGATGACCGACTATGAGTCCCTCCGCTTCCGCGCGAACTCTCCCGGGAGCGTGACCGTGGCGAACCCCGCGGACCGGCGCCTGGAAGGGTTCATGGTGGAGAGCGACGTTCCGGTGGAAGGGGTCTCGGCGGACGGAGTGAACTACATTCACATCGTGGACGGACGCTATTTCACGGCGCCTCCCCTGGACCCCGGAGAGCAGGTGACCCTCCAGTTGGGGCCGCCGCCCCCCGGCTGCCCGCTGCTTCTGAACGCCAACTCCAAGGGCCTCCGGATCTTGAACGCGGTCTACGACGGCGCCGGCTCGACGGTCACCCTGGATCTCAAGCTGATTCGCCGCCACGGCCTCTGCCTTTACAACGTCCTGCCGGAACGGGATTATCGAATTACCGTTCGAGCCCGGGACTGGACACGGGTCCAGGTCTGCGGGTCTCGTCCCGAGAACATCCTGAGCTTCGAGCTGGAGGGAGATCAGAATCGATTCCGGCAGTTCAGGGTCGAAGTCGAGCTCCTGCCGGAGGACGAATGAGCATCGAGTTGCGGGCCCTCCCCTCCGAAGACTATCCGGCCTGGATCCGGGCCAAGTTCAGCGGTTTCGGATACGGCATCCCGGAATCGCAGCTACTGAACACTCCGGTGGAACTGGACCGGTCGCTGGCCGCGTACGACTCGGGCCGGATCGTGGGCACCATCAACGTCCACACCTTCCGGATGCGGGTCCCGGGAGGCTGGCTCCCCATGGCCGGAGTGGCCGGCGTGACGGTCCAGCCCACCCACCGGCGGCGCGGTCTCATGACCCGGATGATGAACCGCCAGCTCCGGGACATGCATGACCGGGGAGAGCCCGCCACCGGTCTCTACGCCTCCGAGAGCATCATCTACGGCCGGTTCGGGTACGGGATCGCCACCTTCCACGAGTCCTGGTCCATCGACCGGCTGCGGACGCAGATGATCCCGGGCGACTCGGGCGCCGGGGGGGTGGAATACGTTTCCCGGTCCGAGGCGCTGGAGCTGTTGCCGGAGGTTCGCGAGCAAGCCTGTTATGGGCGAGCCGGGGCCATCCATCGCCGAACCGCGCGTTGGGAGCTGGCGCTGGGCGATCCCAAGGACCGGGACCGCCGGAACCGGACGCGGTTGATCCGTGCCGTGTACCGGGAGGGGTCCAGCGTCGAAGGCTATGCTCTCTACCGGATCCGCCCCCGGGACCACACCGTCGTCGTGGAGGAACTCTGCGGCATCAACGCGCGCTCCCGGAGAGCGCTTTGGCAGTTCTGCTTCGGAGTGGACCTGATGACTCGCATCCGGGCCGGCCACCGCCCCCTGCAGGACCCACTGCTCTGGATGCTGGCCGACCCGCGCCATCTGAAACGGACTCCCTGCGATTCTCTCTGGCTTCGCCTCGTGGACGCGCCGGCGGCGCTCTCGGCCCGGCGGTACGCTTCATCAGGCAGGCTGATTCTGGAATTGGAGGATGCGAGCTGCCCCTGGAACCGGGGCCGTTTCGAGTTGGAGGGCGGTCCCGACGGCGCCGACTGCCGTCCCACCACCCGGCAGCCGGACCTGGAGCTCACGGCCAACGAGCTGGGCGCCGTCTACCTCGGCGGCGTGAGTTTCCTCACCCTGGTCCAGGCATCCCGCATCCGGGCCCGCGACCCCAAGAAGATCGCCGAAGCCGACGCCATGTTCCGCGTCGAAACGCCCCCCTGGTGCAGCGAGCATTTCTAGGGCGATCCCGGCAAAGAATTCGGCTTGGATTGAATTTCACCAACGAGTGTCGTTAGGATTTGTCTTGAGGGTGTGGTCGGTGATGAGTTGATCGGTGCCGGTCGCGGATACGGGTCGTGTCCGAGCTGGATTTGTTTCAGGAGGCTGCGGTGCTATGAGGACTCTCTTTCTTTCTTCAATCCCGAGTTTCATTTCGGGTTGTGCCCGCCTGCTCGACATCGGCGGCGTCTACGACATCTACAACGAGAATCGAGACGGCAATGCAGCCGATGTTCGGGCAATCTACAGTGACTTCAGGATGGTCGGCCAGGATCTTCAATGGGCGATGGAGAATTACCGTACGGCCCACCGTGACAAGCTCACGCCTCAAAGACTCAGCATTGCCTTTCAACAGAAAAATGCTGAGGTGAGGCATGGCGCAAACGAATAAACCGAGAAAGCGTCGGTCGAAACGGACCCCACTTGCCGAGCCCGAAAGGGGCGCCAGCCTCCACGTTACGGCGCAACAGACGACTGAAATCTCGTTCCTTGGGCCCATCCCTCCACCCGAGTTTCTTGAAGCTTACGAAAGTGTTCTCAGGGGCTCGGCAGACCGCATATTGGCGATGGCGGAGGATCAATCGAGGCATCGTCAGAAGCTTGAGGAAAATGTTGTCAAGGGCGGATCTCGAAATCAGATCCTGGGAATGATTCTCGCCTTTGTCTTGAGCCTGCTGACCATTGGCTTCGGCGGATTCTTGATTTACCACAACAAGAGTCTGGAGGGATTTGGTCTGGTCTTGGCCGATTTGGTTGCTCTGGTTGGAGTATTCATCTACGGAAGGCACACTCAGAGAGAGGAATTGAAAACCATTCGGAATTCCTTCCCGGAGTGATCCGATTCTGCTGTTGCACGGACGGAATGGACTGAAGAGGGTGAACATTGCCCGTACAACTCTGAAGATCCCCCGAGACAGAACTGAACTCCACAGTCCCCCGACAAATCCGGGCTTCCGTTCGAAATTTGAAGTATGGAATGTCCGGGAAATGGGGTGGGCGATGGGACTTGAACCCACGGCCACAGGGGCCACAACCCTGTGCTCTACCTGACTGAGCTACGCCCACCACATATTCGAAACGTCACGCCCAAGCCTGAGGTCCCCGGGCGGAAGGACCGCTATTCTATTAGAAAATCCGATCCGCCAGCAACCTTGCCGCGGATTGTCGCCGCGGAGCCGGCTCCGGTGTGTCGGCAGCCTCCAACGCCTCTCTTAGCGACCGGCCCTTGAGCAGCGTCTCCTGGTATTCCCCTTCCGGGTCGCTGTCGGCGACGATGCCGGCGCCCACGTGAAACTCCGCCCGCCCGTCCCGGACGACGATGGTGCGAATGGCCACGTTCAGGTCCATCCCGCCGGTGAAGCTCAGGTACCCGAGGGACCCGGTGTAGATCCCCCGCCGGACCGTCTCCAGCTCGTCGATCACCTGCATGGCGCGGATCTTGGGCGCTCCGGTGATGGAGCCTCCGGGGAAGGTGGCCTTGAGGAGATCCACGCGGTCGCGGCCGGGGGCCAGGGTCCCCTCCACCGTCGAGGTCAGGTGAAACAGCGTGGGGAAGGTCTCCAGCAGCGACAACTCCCGCACCTGGACTGTGCCCACCCGGGCCACCCGGCCCAGGTCGTTCCGCTCCAGGTCCACGATCATGACGTGCTCGGCCCGGTCCTTCCCGCTGTAGACGAGCTCCCGGGCCAGGTGACGGTCCTCCGCGGCGGTCCGCCCGCGCGGACGCGTGCCCTTGATGGGACGGGTTTCGATCCGGCGCGTCTCCGGGTCCAGGTGCAGGAAGCGTTCCGGGGACATGCTGACCACGGTGAATCCTCCCCCGTCCAGAAAGGCGGAGAAAGGGGCCGGCGCCGTTTGGCGCAGTCCCAGGAAAAGCCGGAAGGGATCCCCTTCGTAGCGCGTCCGGAAGCGCTGGGAGAGATTGGCCTGGTAGATGTCGCCGGCGGAGATGAATTCCTTGATCCGGTGGACCGCTCGGGCGAATCCGGCGGGAGTGAAATTGGACTCGAAGCCGTCTCCGGCAACGGATGGCGATGGCGCCGGTATGGGATCGCGGATCGGGCCGGCTGCCGCGGATTCGACTGCGGCGGTCAGCTCCCGAATGCGCGATTGGGCCCGTCGGCGGGCCCGGTCGCCCGTATGGGGCTGGCCGGTGGCGGTGAGCAGGACCCGTTCCCGCGCCTGGTCGATGGTCACCGCGGAATCGAACAGACCCAGCCAGAGGTCGGGGAGGCCGGTCTCCTCGTCCGATCTCGGGGGCGCACCGATCGCCGGGTCCATCAGCGCCCCGAGCTCGTAACCGAAATATCCCATGGCCCCCGCCGGAAAGGGAGTGGGCCATTTCGAGTCCGGGAGCCGGAAGCGTTGCAGCACGTCCCGGAGCAGCGACAGGGTCGATCCCCGCTCGCAACGCCCGTCCTTCCAGGTCAGGACCGCCCGGTCCCCCCGGGCCGTGAGGAGGGCGAACGGGTCGACGGCGCAGACGCAGAACCGGGAAAGGGGTCCGACGCGTGTCCCTGCGGGATCCCAACCGCTGTCCAGGACCGCCCAGGGGCTGCCGGACCGGCTCAGCCGGGCGTACAGCGCCGCCGGGTCTGAGGAAAGGGGCAGGGACCGGCAATACATGGTTTCAATCTTCACCTGCCGGCGCGAATCGGTCCGGCTGGGGATGGGGCGCCATGAAGACCAGGCAGATCAGACGCTCCCCGGAATGGTTGAGGACGCCGTGGGGCTCGCCCGGCGGGGCCCAGGTGGTCTCTCCCGCTTCCAGGGTGTGGGTCTCCTCGCCCACGGTGAAGCGGCCGCGCCCCTTCAGCACGTGGTAGATCTTGTCGTTCCCCCGGTGGGTGTGAATCCTCTGCTCCTGCCCTGGTTCGAGGCAGTAGATGTCGCAGAACATGCGGGGGGTCTGGAAAAGATTCACCTTCTGCATTTTCTCGGGGCGAAACCGGGTCAGGTCCCAAACCTGTTTGATCTGCATGAATGCTCCTTGTTCGTCCGGGGAACTGCGTCCCGGAGTTGTTGAGTCGCCTTCGCAGGATTTGGTATAAACTCGCTCCGTCATCCTGCTGGACAAGCGAAGGATATCGAATCTTCCAAAGAGAGGGAATTATGAGAAGAATCCAGATCGGCGACTATGTCGAGGACGTGATCGAGCGTAGCGACTACCCCATGGACAAGGTCCGGGAGATCCTGGGTCGCGAGCGCATCGGCGTCATTGGATACGGTCCTCAGGGACACGGCCAGTCGCTGAACTGCCGGGACAACGGGATCGACGTGGTCGTCGGGCAGCGCCGCGGCGGAAACGGCTGGAAGAAGGCGGTCGAGGACGGCTGGGTCCCGGGCGTCAACCTGATCGAGGACATCACGGAGGTCGTGGAGCGGTCCACGCTGGTCATGTACCTGTTGAGCGACGCCGGCCAGGGGGCGCAGTGGCCCAATATCAAGCCCCACTTCAAGCCGGGCGACGCCATCTGCTTTTCCCACGGCTTCGCCCTCACCTACAACGACCAGACCGGAGTGGTTCCGCCGCCCGACATCGACGTGATCCTGGTGGCGCCCAAGGGCTCCGGGACGACCGTGAGGCGGCTCTTCCTCGAGGGTCGGGGGATCAATTCCAGCTACGCGGTGGAGCAGGACTACACGGGACGCGCCCGGGAGCGCTGCCTGGCCCTGGGAATCGCCATCGGGTCCGGGTTTCTTTTCGAGACCGACTTCAAAAAGGAGGTCTACAGCGACCTGACCGGTGAGCGGGGGGTCCTGATGGGAGCCATCTACGGACTCTGGCTGGCGCAGTACGAGGTGCTTCGGGCCCGGGGCCACAGTCCCCAGGAGGCCTTCAACGAAACCGTGGAAGAGGCCACCCAGAGCCTCTACCCTCTCATCGCCGAGAACGGAATGGATTGGATGTACGCCAACTGCTCCACGACGGCGCAACGCGGCGCCCTGGACTGGTTCAAGCGCTTCCGGGACGCCAACGTCCCCATCTTCGAAGAGCTCTACGACAAGGTGGCGCGCGGCGAGGAGACCCGCCGGGTCCTGGCTGCCAACCGGGCCGCCGACTACCGGGAGGCTCTCACCCGGGAGCTGAAAGAGGTCGAGGAGTCGGAGATGTGGCAGATCGGCAAGGTGGTCCGCGAGCTTCGCCCGGAACGCCAGTCCGAGGACTAGCGCAGGGACGGCCCTTGTGGCCGCCCCCTTCGTATCCCCATACATCTGAAATGGCCAACACGACCGTCGGCGAGGCACTGGTGGAGCGTTTGTCGCTCCACGGCGTCGACATCCTTTTCGGCATCATCTCCATCCACAACCTGGATATCTTCGACGCCCTCTACCGCCACCAGGACCGGGTGCGCCATATCGGTGGACGATCGGAACTGGGTTGCGGATTCATGGCCGACGGCTACGCTCGTTCCAGCGCCCGTCCCGGCGTCCTGGTCAGCAGCACCGGGCCCGGTGCGGCCAACTCCATGCACGCGGTGGGCGAGGCCTATCATTCCAGTTCTCCCCTGCTGCATCTGACCACCACCGTGGCGAGAGGCGAGCGGGAGCAGGGCCTGGGCCTGATCCACGAACCCAAGAAACAGTTTCGGATGCTCCGGTCGGTGACCGGACATGCCCGCCGGGTGGAGGACCCGGCGGACCTGGCTCCGGCCGTGGACGAAGCGTTCACCGCGTTGTCCACCGGCCGGCGGCGTCCCGCCGTCCTCCAGTTTCCCAACGATCTTCTGGGGACCCCCTGTGGCCCGGGCGGCAGTCTTTCGCCTCTCACCGAACCGCCGGGAGCGAGCGAGGATGAGTTGGAGCAGATCGTGTCCGCTCTGCGGCGAGCCGAACGGCCCCTGATCTGGGCCGGTGAGGAACTGGCCTACAGCAGCGCCCATGGGACCTTGATCCGTCTGGCCGAGACTCTGGGAGTCCCCGTGGTCACCGGAGACGGCGCCAAAGACGCCTTCCCCGAGGACCATCCTCTCTCCCTGGGCACCTGCCTGGGTCAACGGATCTGGGCCGACAATCCGGTCCACGATTTCACCCCGGGGTGCGACCTGGTGCTGGCGTTGGGGTGCGGGTTCATCCATCGCAGCACGGTGCAGCTCGGAATCCGGCTTCCGGAACAGTTGATTCAGGTGGTCGCGGACCCGGATTACCTGGGGCGGAACTACCCGGTCAGTCTGGGCATCCTGGCCGACTGCGGGGCGGTGGCAAGTCAGATCCTGGAGCGGGTCCAGGGCCTGGACCTCTCGACCAGCCCGGTGTATCGAGACGAGATCCGGAACCTGAAGCGGCTGATCCGCACGGAGCTCCAACGTCAATGGCCGCTGGCGACCAGGGCGATGGAGGGCATCCGAAGCGTGCTGCCCCGGGAGACCATCACCACGTGGGACACGACCGTCCCCGCCAGCCGCGCCAGCCGCGCCTTTCAAGTCTATACGCCCAGGACTTTCCTCAACCCTTACGGCTGGGTCGGAATCGGTTTCTCCTTCCCGGCGGCGCTGGGCGCCAAGGCGGCCACTCCTGAAACTCCCGTGGTCTGTTTTTCGGGGGACGGCGGCTTCCAGTACTGCATGTCCGAGTTGGCCACCTCCGTTCAATACGGTTTGAACGTGACGGTCGTTCTTTTCAACGACGAGGCCTGGGGCGTCCTGAAATGGATGCAGAAAAACAGTTTCGGAGGCCGGTACCTGGGATCCGATCTGACCAACCCCGATTTCGTGAAGCTGGCCGAAGGGTACGGCATCGCCGGGGCCCGGGTCGATTCTCTTTCGGAACTGTTGCCGGTTCTGGAGGAAGCCGTCGAAGCCGACCGGACCACCTTGATTGACGTGCGGATCCCCCGCGGTTTCAACGAGTTCGCTTGACCGGTTCCGAGGTGGTGGGCCCGCTCCAGAGGGTTGACCGGATCGCCCGAATCGGGACCCGGTCGACGATCGAAGCGGCCACCACAGAAGCCACCCGCTTGCGGAAAGGCACCGCGTCGCCGCGGCCCCCGGGATGGAGCCGGCTGGTCAGGATCACCACCAGAGTCTCCGTGTAGGGGTCGATCCAGAGGGAGGTCCCCGTGAAGCCGCTGTGGCCGAAGGACCCCACGGGGAAGAGGTCGCCGCGCGGGGCGTGGTATCGGCTGTGGATGTCGAATCCAAGGCCCCGAAGCACCGGCTTTCCGGTCGGAGACTGGGGCGTGGTCATTTGCAGGACCGCGAGCGGCGAAAGGATTCTCCTGCCGTCGTAGACGCCGCCGTTGAGGATCATCTGCCCGTACCGGGCCACGTCGTCGGCGGTGGAAAAGACCCCGGCGTGTCCGGCGCGTCCTCCCATTCGCGCCGCGGTGGGGTCATGAACCCTCCCGTGAAGCATGGTTCCTCCGTGCGGTTCCGTGGGGGCGATCCTGGGCTTCATCCGCTCCCTTGGATTGAAGGAGGTGTCCTTCATGCCCAGCGGCTCGAAGACCCGTTTCCGCGAGAACGCGTCCAGGTGGTCTCCCGTGATGACCCGCACCAGCTCGCCGAGCACCACGTAATTGATGTCGCTGTATCGGAAGCGCGCTCCGGGCCGGGCCGCCAATTGCTCCCGGCAGGCCCGGGCGACGGCCGTCTCGTAGCCCCTCCACTGGCCCTTCAGGCTCAGGCTGGGCCGCAGTCCCGAGTAGTGGGTCAGGAGCTGCCGCACGGTGACCCGGTGCTTGCCGTACTGGGAAAATCGGTTCAGATGCTTGGAGACCGGGTCGGAAAGCGCGAGGCGCCCCTCCTCCACCAGGATCATGATGGCGACGGCCGTGGGCATGATCTTGGTCAGGGAGGCCATGTCGAAGATGGTGTCCACTTCCATGGGGGAGCGGCCGGGGGAGACGGTCCGGTTGCCGAAGGCCTTCCGGTAGACGATGCCCCCTTTTCGGGCCACGAGAATGACGGCGCCCGGAAACTGCTTCCTTTCGATGTGCTCCAGCGTGATCGCGTCCAGCTTCTCGAGCCGTTGCGGGGAGACTCCCACTTCCCGGGGATCGACCGGCCTCAAAAGGAGCTCGCCGGAAGCGGTGTTCAGTGGCAAGCCGGTCAGGGCGAGAAACAGGAAAACGTTACGGCAGCGGGAGTATCGGCGCATGGATCAGTGCAATATCCTAACAGCCGGTGGTGATAGTTCCGCGCTGCGCCGAGAGTAGCGATGACAGGTCGACATTTCGTGAAATGTCCGGCGACTCAAGGATGAGCGCCGCGACCGCCGGTCCGAGCCTGCCTGAGGTCCCTTTGGATGGCGAGGGATTCATCCTGGCCGGGGGAAAGAGCGGACGGCTGGGGCGCGACAAGGCATTCCTGCGCTACGGCGGATCCCCCCTCATCGAGGTCGCCCGGCGCTGTCTGGAGTCGTTGGGCCTGCCCGTCACCATCGTGGCCGACTCCCGAGAGCGGTTTCTGGCCTTGAGCCCGCCCGTGTTGGTGGACCGGGTTTCCGGGGCGGGTCCCCTGGGAGCGGTGTTCACCGCGTTGGCCGCCTCCCGTTCCCGGGACAACTACTTCATTCCCTGCGACACGCCCTTGGTTCCCCCCCGGCTCTACCGGGTTCTGTCCCGGGCCGGCCGCGATTTCGACGTGGTGGTTCCCCGCGACGCCGCAGGCGGTCTCCATCCCCTGTGCGCCTACTATTCCCGCACCGCCGTGGAACCGGTCCGAAGACTCCTGGAAGCCGGCGCCCGCCGGGTCGACTCGGTGTTGAAAGCGGAGAACCTGCGGGTTCACGTCCTCTCGGCAGCCGAATGGAACCTGCCGGACGAGGGTTTCCTCAACGTCAACACCCCCGCCGACTGGGAGCGCCTTCAACGGATTTCGGAATGAGTTCGTTGTATTTGGTAGAGCGCGGCTGTTCCCGTCACGCGCCGGCAAGCTGGGCTGAACCATGGACTGATCAGGTGAAGGACAAACATTCGATACTGTTCGTCATTCTTTTTGTGATCGCGGGGATATTCCTATTGGTCCTGGTGACGCTGGTCCACTTCCTGTTCACCGGTCAGAACGAGGAGGCCAAGAGTGTCCTCAGCCCTTTCGTGGTATTGTTGATTTTCATCGTTTGGAGAATGATGAAACGCCTGGGAGACAAGAGATGATCAACGACATCTTGATCGGAATTGCGTGGTTCGGAGCCCTGTTGGCAGTCTCGGTAGGCGGGTATTGCACGGAAGCCTACCTGCGACTGCAGAGGGAACAGAAATCGTCGACCGACTCGGGTAATAGACCGATCCAGGACCAGTGATCGTCTCCCCTATGAGTCTGCCGCGCAGGCTCCTATAGGAGGGGACGTTCCTGTCCCCCCGTGTTGAAGCGTCAACCACTGACTCCTGCGCCGCGGGCCGAAAAAAGATTCTTCAGATCAACTTCCGCTCCCTGCAAAAATCCCCGATTTCCGCCAGGCTGAACAGCGCGTAGATGGGAATCCCCAGGTCGGCCAGAGCGTCGACGCCCCCCTGTTCCCGGTCGACGCAGACCACGATGCGTCCGATCGGGATCTCCAATTCCTTCAGGCGTGTCACCGCCCGCCGGAGGCTGCCCCCCGACGCCACGACGTCGTCGATCAGATTGGCTTCCCGGCTCGGGTCCGGCCTGCCCACGAATTCGGAGACGATCTCGCCGGGATAGACTCGCGCCTCCTTCCGCAACACCGAGAGGGTGACGAAGGGTTCCCGCCCTTTCCGAAGGCTGGCCAGGGATGTCGCCGCGGCCATCGGGATGCCGGTGTCCGGGACTCCGATCACCTGTTGGGGCGTCCCCGGGGTCGACCATCTCTCCAGAATCCGGGCGAAACTGGACCCCAGCAGCGAGAACAGCGCCAGATCGGTGTAGACGGCGGTCCGGAGATCGATGAAGACGGGAGTCCGCAGGCCGTAACGGCGCCGGACTTCCGCTCCCACCAGGATGGCCCCGGCGTCGACCAGACCCTCCAGCAGTTCCTGCTTGCCGGGAAAGGGAAGGATCGTCGCTTTCACCTGCCACCTCGCGAAATGTGAATTCCGCTCCGAAGTCCTCCCCCGAGGTTCGTTACGGAGCCTCGTGGGCCGTCATCATGATCTCCACCAGGGCGTCGGGAGACATGAGCACCGAACCGAAGGTGGCCCGGGCCGGAGGCGCTCCGGGGAAGACCGTCTTGTAGACCTGGTTCATCTGGCCGTAGTAGCGGATGTCGGACAGATAGACTTTGGCTTCCACCACGTGTCCGAACTCCAGTCCCGCCCGGGTCAGGACCGCGCGCAGATTCTCCAGGGTCTGCCGGGTCTGGGCCTCGATTCCGCCGGCCCACCCGCTCTTTCCCCGGCCCACCATGCCCGCCAGGTAGAGCCGGCCCGCGGCACGGATTCCCGGGGAGTAGGGACTGGCCGGAAGGGGTTCGCCCGCCGGGGCCACCACCTGCCGGGAACCTCCACGAACGGCGACGCACTGGATCTCCACCTTCCAGTCCTGATGCATGAGCCGGGTCTGGCTGGTGGCCCGGGCCGGAGGATCGTTGGGGAAAAAGGCACGGTAGGCGCGGTTCATTTCGGCAAAATCGCGGGAATCGGCCAGGAAGACCTTGGAGGAGACCACGTCCCCGTAGTCCATGCCCGCCTCCCGGAGGATGGCCCCGACGTTCTCCAGCACCGTGCGGGTCTGGGCCGCGGTATCGCCGGGCTTGGAGTCCCCGGTGACGGGATCGCTGCTGATGATGCCCGAGGCGAACAGCGTGTCGCCGGCCAGCACCCCCCAACTGGACGGGGAGCCGGGACGCTTCCATCCGGTCGGCGTGATGATGGTCTTCCCCCGTTCGGGCCGTGCGGCCACCAGGGCGATCTCCACCACCGCCTTGGGAAAGACGATGGCCCCTTCCACCGTGGCCCGCGCCGGCGGATTCTCCGGAAAATACTCCCGGTAGACTTCGTTGAACGGCCGGAAGAGGCGGGTGTCCGAGAGGAAGACGTTGGCGCTCACCACGTCGGCAAACCCCATTCCCGCCGCCTTCAGGACGGTTCGCAGATTCTCCAGGGTCTGGCGAGTCTGGACCCGGATATCCCCTTTGACCTCCCGGGTCCCCGGCGTGTTGCCCAAGGCGCCGGACAGGTAGAGAAATCCGTCCGCCTCGACGGCCGGACTGAAGGGCAGCCCCATCCCCGTCCCCGGAGGAGCCACGACCTTGTGCCGTTCGGCCGGCAGGGCCAACGAAACCGTCAAGATCGAAACTGAACACGCGATGGAAAGACCTCGTCTCATGCCGCGTAATCCTATCGGCAAGCAGTCCGTGGCGAAAGTCCCGCGAGCCCGCAATTCTCACCAGGGGGCGTGACGATCGCGCAGGATTTTCGCCCTCAGCGCGTGCTCGTGACCGAAAGCGTAGTGGTGACTACGTTTGAGGGAGCATGTGCGCGCTGAGGGCGAAAAGACCAGCGAGCGCGCGCCCAGCGCAGTCTGTCCCGGAAAAACCTTGGCCAAATCCGCGTAAATGCTCAAAAACAGATATTTTTCATCATACGCATAGCGACCTGGTGAGAAATGCGGGCTAGCACCGAGACCGTTCCTGCGCCCGCCGGACAAGAGCATACCGGGAGTATGTGAGCCGATAGCAACGCCGTCCGCCGGGATGCAGGGACGGTCGAATGCCGTGAGGACTATTGCTACGGACTGCTGAGAATCTCCCCGAAAAGTCCCCATTTCCGAGGAGCAGTCCTGTATTCTGCCCGTCATGCTGCGGCGCTATCTCCGGACGGTCCCCTACCGCAGCCGTCCCGCCCTCTACTACGAGAGCCTCTACAGCATCGGCCGCGGGGCCTTCGTCGCCCTGCTGCCATTGAGCTGGGTGGTCCTCAAGACCGTTCTGGACGGAGAGCTCTGGCAGTTGACGGTGTTGGGGTGCATCTGGGGCATGTCGGGACTGCTGGCTCCCGGATGGGCCTATCTGGGCCGCGTGGCCGGTCTCCAGCGCCTGGTGGTCTGGCCCAACGTGGCCGCCGGCCTGGCCCTGGCCGGCGTCGCCCTGGTGTCCGGCGCCACGGCATTCGTCCTGCTGGTCAGCCTGGCCTACCTGACGGCCGTTCCCACCCGCCTCACGGAGATGAGCCTCTATCGGATCTTCTATCCGGATTCCCACCGGTCCCTGGCCGTGGGTTGGCTCAAGGGCATCGCGTTCGTCATGGGCGCGTTGGCCACCGTGGCCGGAACCTGGCTCATCGATGCCGGAGACGCGCTCTACGGGATCATTTACGTCGTGGTGGGCGTGCTCCTGATCGGCTCCGCCTGGTGTTACGGAAAGATCCGGATCCCGGCCCGCGTGGAGTCTCTGTCCGACGGTTCCATCCGCTACTCCGCCGCACTGAGGGAAGGACTCAAGGCCCTCCTTGCCGACCGGAGCTTCCTTCTGTACCAGGCAGCCTTCTTTTCCACGGGTTGGGGCAACTTCATGTCCATGATTCTGGTGGCCGAGGTGATGAGGGAGTCCCTCGACGCGCCGGTGTGGGCCATGGGACTGGCCGTGGCGATCCTGCCGCAGGTGCTCCAGCCCATCTCCTCACCCCTCTGGGGCCGGTTCCTGGATCGAGTGAATCCCATGCAGGGACGCGCCGTCTTCAGTTTCTTCATGGCTGCCGTCAACGCCCTCTACTGTTTCGGCGGCCTCCATTTGCTGGTCTGGCCCTTCCTGGCGGGAAGCCTGGTCCAGGGCCTGACCAACAGCGGCAACCAGATCGTCTGGACCACCGGATCGCTCTACTTCGCCCGTCCCCGGCAGGTGGTGCTCTACAACACCGTCCACGTGGCCCTGACCGGCTTCCGGGGCCTGGCGGCTCCTCTCGTCGGTGCCTGGCTGTTCAGCCAGGTGGGCCTCGGCTCCTGGGTCTTCGGCATCTCGTCGATCCTGGGCGTCCTGGGCCTGATCTCCATGGTCTGGCTGCACCTGAAAGAAAGAGGCGCCAGGTAGCGCTCCTGAATCCCACCGCAACCTGATAGTAAACTGACCCGTGATCATGCGGCCCCCCCGTGCTGACAGATTCCTCCAACCCACCCGTCTCCCCGCCTTGGTGATCGGTTTCGTTCTGACGGCGCTCTCCGGAGCCTGCAATCCCCCGGAAGCCGCTCAAAGGCCCGCCGGCCCCGTCACCTTCAACCGGGACATCGCCCCCATCGTCTACAAGCGCTGCGCTCCCTGCCACCGTCCGGGGCAGGTGGCCCCCTTCAGCCTCCTGACCTACGAGGACGTCCAGGCGCGGGCGACACAGATCGAGGTGGTCACCCGCAACCGCTACATGCCGCCCTGGCTGCCCGAGACGGGAAAGGGCCGCTTCGTCGGGACCCGCCGGCTCACCGTCCGGGAGCTGGACCTGCTCCAGGAATGGCTCCAGGGAGACTTGACCCAAGGAGACCCGTCGGACCTTCCCGCTCCCCCCGAGTGGCCCCAGGGCTGGCAGTTGGGCGAGCCCGACCTGGTCATCCGGATGCCGCAGGCCTACACCCTCCCGGCCGACGGTCCCGACGTGGTCCGCAACTTCGTGATCCCCAGCCCCGTCGACCGCACCCGCTACGTGCGAGGCGTAGAGTTCCGGCCCGGCAACGCCCCCATCGTCCACCACGTGGTGATCCTGGTGGACTCCACCGGGACCTCCCGCGCCCACGAGGCCAAGGACCCGGAGCCGGGCTACGACGGCATGCTCTACAATCAGGCCACCAGTCCCGGCGGCCACTTCGAGGGTTGGACGCCGGGCAAGAGCCCCTTTCTGCGGCCCGCCGACATGGCGTGGCGCCTCGACCCCGGCACCGACGTGGTGTTCCAACTCCACATGCTGCCCACGGGAAAACCGGAACCGATCCAGTCTTCCCTGGGACTCTACTTCGCCCGGAAACCGCCGACCAAGACACCGTACATGCTCCGTCTGGGCTCCAAGGTGATCGACATCGAGGCCGGGGACACCGACTACAAGATCCGCGACACCTATCGCCTCCCCGTGGATGCCCGGCTCCTGAGCGTCTATCCCCACGCCCACTACCTGGCCCGGGATATGAAGGGAACGGCCCGGCTGCCTGACGGACGTCTCCGGTGGCTGGTCCATATCCGGGACTGGGATTTCAACTGGCAGGACGAGTACCGCTACTCTGCCCCCATCTCCTTGCCGGCGGGCACCATCCTGGAGATGGAGTACACCTACGACAACTCGGCCGACAACCTTCGCAATCCGCACAGTCCCCCCCGGAGAGTCGTCTACGGGCCCCAGTCCTCGGACGAGATGGGGGACCTCTGGCTTCAGGTCCTGGCGTCCGACGGGAAGGGTCTGCAACGACTGGTCCGGGACCACGCCCACCGGGAGCTGCTGGCCGACGTGGAGGGCTACGAGAAGTTGGTTCGGGACCATCCCGAAGATCCCCATTTTCGCGACACGCTGGCCCATCGCTACATCCGGCTGGGCGAGTTGTCCAAGGCCATCGCCGAGTGGAAGGAGGCCATCCGCCTGAGTCCCCGGTTCTGGGGCTACTATTTCAACCTGGGCCACGCCCTGGACCGGATGAAACGGCCTGCCGAAGCCGTGTCCTGGTACCGGAAGACGCTGGAGCTGAAGCCGCGGCAGGCCCGGGCCCACAACAACCTGGCGGTGGCCCTCGAGTCCACGGGCCGGCGGCCGGAGGCGATCCGGCATTTCCGTCAGGCGCTCCGGATCGACCCCGATTCCATGGAGTCGCACCGGAACCTGGCCGCCGCCCTCTCGGAAGCGGGGAATTTCAGGGAGGCGGCGACCCACTTTCGCCGGGCTCTGGAAACCGGTCCCCCGTCGGTGGAAGTCCACACCGGCCTGGGGCGCGCTCTGGCGGCGCGGAACCGGATGCCGGAGGCGGTCGAACAGTTTCGGAGCGCCCTGCGGCTCGACCCGAACAGCTTCGACGCCCACAACAACCTGGGGAATCTGCTGGCGGCGGGCGGACGCATGGAGGAGGCCCTGGCGCATTTCCGTAAGGCGGTGGAGTTGAAGCGTGATTCGGTGGAGGCGGTGGGCAACCTGGGCCTGGCCCTCCGGATGACCGGACGTTTCGACGAGGCCGGCCGCTACCTGGAGGAGGCGGCCCGCCGCCAGCCCGGCTGGCCCGCTCCCCAGGCCGCCCTGGCCTGGATCCTGGCCACTCACCCCGATCCTGCCCGGCGCCGTCCGCAGGACGCGGTGCGTATCGGCCGCAGATTGGTGCGGATGACACGGGAGCAGGATCCGCGAATGCTGGACGTCCTGGCGGCCGCCCATGCCGCCGCGGGGGATTTCGAGCAAGCCGTCGCCACGGTCCGCAAGGCGATCCGGTTGGCCGCCACCCGTCCCGGGAACCCGCTGGGACGGTTGCTCCAGGAACGTCTGGACCTCTACCTCCAGCGCCGCGCCTACGTCGAACGCTGACGATCCTTGGTAAGATTCCATCTAACACCAAGCCTGCTGCTGCAACTCGGTGAAATGTCGCACAGTATTGGTCATGGCCCGAGGAGCGCGGCGACCCAAGAACTTCCGTTAGTTGAATTCGAGCGGAACCAATAGTTTGGCTTGGCGGAAGGCAGGATATTGCTAATGAGTAAGCTCAATCCTTCACTGAAGATTCGGTTCGATGGCAATGCTGTCGAGCCGGGAGAGATCCGAGTCTCGCACCTGCTTATCTTCTTGACATGTTTGAACAAAGCTCTTAGGCGGACCGCTCGCTTGTTGCAGGGTGACGCCAACAGCGTGCGCCCGGGACAACCGCCACGCATGATACGAAAAGCCGTGGAGCTTTCCTTGGTGTCGCTCACACACGGAAGCCCATCGGCGGTCTTGGGTTTTGACCGAGTGCAGAAGGACCGATCTTTGGCTGAAACGCAATTCAGCCTGGAGATCCTGGAGAAAACGATTCGCGGATTGGAATTGGTTCAAAGGGACTACACTGACGGGACCTTGCCTACGGGATATGACCCTGGCGTATTGAACGTATGGAGCGATGCGGGAAAGCTCTTCAGCCGGGGAATCACCAAGATCGACTTGACCTTGAATCATCGCGAAAAGACAGTTCGAACATCGTTCACACGGAACGGTCTCGCTCGGATACGGAGGCGAATCGAGCAGCCGCAACAGACGACGGCGTTGCTCGGCTATCCTGAATCTCGAGGAGGGCCAAACATCACGACTCGTGCGATTGGTCGCATTGAGGATCGCCAAGGAGACGCTGTCTACCTGCCGTCCCGAGAAACGGCAAAATTACAATCGTTTTGGGAATCACCGTCGCTGGAAGATTTGGCGCACTCGCAGAATGTGCAACCGGTACCGGATGTCCGGTCTCTTTTCGGTGCATGGCCCGGCGAGGAAGATGACGGCTTTGAGGCGGCAATCGACGAGTTGCGACATCCTGATTCGAAGCAGGACGTACGCTCATGAACGGTAGTTGGATTATTCTCGATACGAATATCGTTTCGTACCTCATGAGAGGTGGCCGAGAAGCGAGCATGTACGAACCACATGTGCGGAATCGATCGCTCGCAATCAGCTTCATCACAGTCGGCGAGCTCTACTACGGCGCGGAGAAGAGGAACTGGGGCGAGATAAAGCGGAAACGGCTTGAAGCGGCCCTGCGTAAATTTGTCGTTGTCCCCTACGACCACGAGATCGCGCGTGACTATGGCCGAGTCATGGCGGAAAGTCAGCGAACCGGTATGGCAATTGCTCCTAACGATGCCTGGATTTCAGCCTGCGCTCTACGACACGCTGTTCCACTGGTAACACACAACGCCAGGCATTTTGAAAGCATTTCCGGGCTTCGAGTTATTTCCGAATGGTCCCGCCCCGGCCGGAGTCCCCGGCGGAGGCATGGTCCATAGAGGACTCTAATCAAGCTCCAATAGACGGACACACTTATGCCGGAAGGAAAACCCTCCAAAGGGACCGGATGGGAAAACGCCGCTCTTGTTGCGGGTCCCACCGAAGTTGAAACTCCCTCCGCGACCTTACTTTCCCCCGTTGCGGTGACTCTCATGGCCCCTTTGGCCGCCACCCATCCCTGGAACCCTCTGGGACGGTTGCTGCAGGAACGTCTGGACCTCTACCTCCAGCGCCGCGCCTACGTCGAAGGTAAGTAGGGGCACCCCTTGTGGGTGCCCCCTTTCGCCCTCCGCACATCCCGCATCGTCTCTGGAAAGAGAAAGGCTCGGGGTGGCGGGAAATCGTCGTTTCGAGGCCTGCCGAGCCGATCTGACTCAGTCCTAAGTTTTTTCTTCTGAACTGTTTGACTCTCCCGGCCGGGTCCTGTAAAAAGATCTCAACAACGACGCTCACCAAACGTCTTTTTCACTACGAACGGTTGAATTGGCTGGAAATTCGTAAAAGTTCGCGCTTCTAGGAGGAAACATTTCATGGGCTACAGGAGCAAGACTCTGTGGCTGGCGACGGCGTGCCTCGTGCTCGTCGTGCATGCGCTTGCAGCGCCGCTGGCCTATGGACAGGCCGCCACCTTTTCCCGGTTGTTGGGGACCATCAGGGACCAGACCGGAGCAGTGGTGCCGGGGGTGGAGGTCACGGCCACGGCCACGGCGACCAACATCCCGAACATGGCGGTGACCAACGACCGCGGTGACTACGTCATCGACAAGTTGATCCCCGGTTTCTATGACATCTCGGCTGAGCTGCCCGGCTTCAAGGTGGCTCGCTCCCTGGGCGTCCGGTTGGAGGTCCAGACCGTTTCCCGCGTCGACCTCACCATGGAGCCCGGTGACATCTCCGAGCAGGTGACGGTCACGGGACAGTCCACCATCATCGACACCGACAATGCCGAGGTGGCGGCGGTCATCGAAGAGAAGAAGATCCTGGATCTTCCTCTGGCGGGCCGCGACATGGTGAAACTGGCCTACCTGACCACGGGCGGCACGCAGGAGCGGCAGGAGATCGGCTACACTGCCCTCTACGCCTACGGCGGCGGCTATCCCACCTTCAACGGCATGTATTCGCACTCCAACCAGATCCAGTTGGACGGCTCCAACAACATGGGCTACATCACGCAGCGGCCCACGGTGCAGCCGACTCCTGAGACGGTGCAGGAGTTCAAGGTGATCACGAACAACTACTCGGCCGAGTACGGCCGCGTG
>JAJDTT010000187.1 GCA_022827025.1 Acidobacteriota bacterium | reverse complement strand
GCGCGTCTCCGGGAGCCTGGACCCGAAACCGTTCGGACCCTCCATTCCCGTCTACCACGAGATCGGGAAGCTCAAGAGCAAAGGGCTCGGACCGTCCGGGCCCTTGGATGGCGCCGGGAGACGCAGCATCTACCAGGAGATCAGGCGCAATGCCTACAACCCCTTTCTGGAGGCGTTCGGCCTGCCCAAGCCTGCCAGCACTCTGGGGCAACGGGACCAAACCAACGTCCCGGCTCAATCCCTGACCCTTCTCAACAGCCCGTTCGCCTGGCATCAGGCCGAGGCGTGGGGCAAACACCTGGCCGCCGGGGAGGGCAGCACGGCCACCTCCCGTATCCGCCACATGTTCCTCAAAGCCTTCGGCCGGGAACCCTCCGCTCTCGAGGCGGCCCGGGCCGAGGAGTATCTCTTTACGCTGATCGCCGAGCGGAAGACCCGGAAGCACCTGGTCCTCACCGACCGCCGGATCTGGACCGACCTCGCCCATGCCCTCTTCAACTTGAAGAATTTCATTTATGTCCAGTAGGAGCTCCCCCACCGGCCCCGGTCCGGCGAAATCCTGCGAGACAAGGAGTGGGGGTTTTCCTACCCCCACTCCCACGGGGGGACAGGAAAGTCCCCCCTCCGAGGGCGCCCCATGTTTTCAAAGAAGTCCCCCACCGCCGGCCTCCCTGCATGATCCCGCCAGAAACTGGGCGGGGATTGTCCATCAGCGCCGCCCACCGCGTTGCCGCTGTCCAACGACCCGTAGGGGCGACCCTTGTGGTCGCCCTCCCCCGTACGGCGCCACCGTCCGCCCGCCTTTGCCTGGGCAATACCGAACCGGGGGGGTGGAGCGGCGACTTTCTAGTCGCCGACTGGGATCGGCGTCCGGCGTCTTTCAGGCGCCGACTGGGACCGGCGTCCTTCCGGGCGCCGGGAATGGCGACGTGGAGCGGCGACTCAGCCGGGGAGCGACGCGACCCCGGGGGGCACCCACAAGGGGTGCCCCTACGGTCATCGGGGATTGGAAGTTTCAAAAAAGAAGGGGGGACCGGAAAGTCCCCCCTCCTGTCATATGTAGTGTGTACTATATACTACACACTAGAACGAGGGACGTTCCGGCTCGTCCTGGAGTCGATATGGCGTTTGGCGGCTACATTCGGGAGGTTCGCGAGCTGCGGCGCCGCGGCGACCGCTCTTTCTCGTTGCGGCAGGTGGCCGGCCGCGTCGGAATCGAGCCGGCGTACCTGAGCAAGATCGAGCGGGGCCAGACCCCGCCTCCGTCGGAGCGGACCATTCGCCGGCTCGCGTCGGAGCTGGACGAGGATGCGGACGTACTGTTGGCGATGGCGGGAAAGGTTTCCCAGGACCTTCAGGAGATCGTGATGCTCCGTCCCAAGCTCTTCGCCGATCTGCTGCGTCAGCTCCGGGAGGCGCCGGATCACGCGGTGTTGCGGGTGGCGAGAGAGATTCGGGACGGAGATTGGTGAAAGACAGGCTGCGAAACCCTGGCGCAAAAAGAGAGGAGAGAACAATGATTGAATTACGGAACGACAGGTTGGCTTTCAGCTTTCCCGAGGTCCATCGGGATGCCCGGTGCTCGATCTCCTTCATGCGGACTCTGCGGATTCCGGACGACGACCATGAATATCCCCTGCCCCCGGGCCTGGGACCGTTTCCGCTGCACCACGTGGACGACTACGCCGATCGCGTGCCGCAGGGGTGGAGCGACCACGGCGGCGTCTTCATGCCCATGTACCAGGCGGAGGCCCTCTGGATTTCATTCGATGGCCAGTACCCCATGGCCGTCAAGGTGTCCGCCGGGAAGATCGACGCCGTCACGGGAAAACCGTTTCGCAATGAGCTGCGCCGGCGGCCCCAGGACTACGTCGTGATCCCGGACCAGCCCTGGCTCGACGGTTTTTGCGTGCGGAAGGGACTGATCCGGCAGTTCGTCGCCATGCCCCTGGGCCAAGGCTATACGGCCGAGGAGCAGTTGACGGGAGCCGCGGAACATGGCGGCCTGCAGATCGTCGCCTATCCGATGAAGGCGTCGCGGTACGAGAAACTGATGGCCGAGCGGATCTTTGCCCACTACGACATGGATGCCATCTGTTGTTCGCCGCCGGAGCCAAGCGCAATGGGTCTGGCACCCGGCGGAATGATGCGCCAGGAGGTCTATCCCGACGATCATGGATATTCCGCCTGGGAGCGGGACGTCCGCTCGCGTTGCTTCGTCCACCTGCTCAACAGCGGGCAATACCGGACGGTGACCGGATTCGCGCCGCCGTATGAGCCTCCCACCGCTGGCGACTACACCGAGGCCGGCCTCCCCTGGTTCGAGTACTTCGACACCGACCTCGAGGCGTTGGAGGGGGCGCCCCGACTCGACCGCCTCGACAGCGTGGGAGCCCGCAGAGTGAAGGAAGGCAAGCCCCCGCTGGACGAGGGCGCGAACGTGAAACCGAAACCGGCACAGATCGAGCGCCTGCGCAAGAACCACGCGGTCCGCGACGAAAGCTCCGCCTGGTAGGAGCGTCGATTTCCAATCGCCGGAGGAGCGGCGACATGGAGCGGCGACTTTCTAGTCGCCGACTGGGAACGGCGTCCGGAGCGGCGTCGTCCTCGGCGCCGACTGGGACCGGCGTCCTTCCGGGCGCCGGGCGCGGCGACATGGAGCGGCGACATGGAGCGGCGGCATCCCTGCCGCCGGGATCGGCGTCTTGTCCATCCCAGAGGCACTCAAGCGACGTTTCGGCGGATGATGCCTTTCGCTGTGGCCTGAATCCCTCTGGCGCACGCCTTACAACACGTGCAGGACACCTCACTACCGATGGTTTCCGCTGGACGTCACGAAGGCAGATGTCGCTGGACCGATTCCGTTTCCATTTCGTCCTCTAACGCTGACATACGTATAGACGACATCCGTGGCCAAACCCTTCAACGTCCATTCTATCGTCACCATGTCTCCCACCTTCGGCATCGGCTGCGGATCTTCGATCTCGAGCCATTCGTTCCAGGCTCCAGCCCCATCCCGAAGCCGATACTCGTAGATCACGGTAGGGTCGACCGGGTCATCCCAAGTCAACGTTATCCGGCTCGGGGCCGTGCGATCCGCCGTCAAATTCAATACGTAGACCTCAGGCAGATCACTCAATTCCAATGGAACGGGTCCCGTTAACCGATTGCCTCGGTGGCTGAACTGCTCCAGGTTCAACAACTGGCCCAATTCTATTGGAATCCTTCCCCTTAACTGGTTGTGCTGCAGGTGCAACGCCCACAATTGGGACATTTGGCCCAGTTCCGGCGAGATCTTGCCCGTCAATTCGTTCCCGTCAAGGGACAACCATTGCAACTGGGACAAGTGGCCCAGTTCGGAGGGGATCTCGCCCGTCAACTCGTTGTGGTCGAGGGATAACCACCGCAGTTCGGACAGTCGAGACAGTTCTGGCGGCATCTCACCCGCCAGTTGATTGTGGTCGAGGGACAGCCAGTCCAGTTGAGACAATCGTCCCAGTTCCGATGGGATCTCACCCGTCAACCGATTCCCGTTCAAATACAACCCCTGCAGATGGGACAGATGTTCCAACTCCGCCGGAATCGGTCCGGTCAGTTCGTTACCACTAACGGACAACTCCTTCAGGTCGGTTAACTGGCCCAGTTCGGAGGGGACTTCGCCGGTCAGGTGATTGCCGGGCGCGTACAACCACTGCAGGCGAGACAGTCGGCCAAGTACAGATGGGATTCGGCCCGTCAGCCGATTGTAACCAAGGAATAAATCCTTCAACTGGGACAAGCGGCTCAATTCCGACGGAATCTCACCCGTCAACTGGTTGTCGTCGAGATACAAAAAATTCAGTCGGGACAGCCGGCCGAGTTCCGACGGAATCTCACCCGTGAGTTCGTTTCCGTCCAGAGACAGTTCCTCCAAGTTGGACAGTTGGCCAAGCGTCGACGGAATCTTGCCTGTCAGTTCGTTTCCGTATAGGGACAATCGTTTCAAGCTGGACATTTGACCCAATTGCGATGGGATCCCGCCCGTCAATTGATTGCCATGAAGAAACAAATCCCGCAGGTCGGACATTCGCCCCAACGCCGATGGAATCTCGCCCGTCAGGTCGTTGTCGCTTAAGGTCAAATGCCCCAAATTGCGCATTCGGCCAAACTCGCTTGGTATTCGGCCCGTGAGCTGGTTGCCACCGAGATTCATTCTCCACAACCGGGGCAAATTACCTAGTTGGGATGGGATTTCACCTGTCAGTTGATTGTGATCGAGGTGCAAGCTGCCCAATCGGACCAATTGGCCCAATTCCTTGGGGATCTCCCCGGTTAGTTGGTTCGCATTCAGTTCTAACCGCTCCAATTGAGACAGTCGGCCCAATTCCGCAGGGATCTCGCCCGTCAATCGGTTGTGACCGAGGTCCAATCGCTCCAAATGGGATAATCGGCCCAACTGGGCTGGGATTCCTCCCTCCAGCTTGTTCCGTTCAAGAACCACTCTCCGGAGTTGGGAAAGCTTACTCAACTCGGCCGGGATCTCACCCCTCAGCCGGTTACAGCAGAGGTGCAACTCCCGTAACCGAGTCACATGTTCCAACCCCGCCGGAACCTCACCCGACAACCCGCGACCCGAAATGTCTACTATCGTAACCCGGCCCGGAGATCCCGAGACTGTGACGCCTTGCCAATCGGTGACGGCCAATCCGGCATCCCAATTCAATGACTCGTTGCCGGCCAACTCATCGCGGATTGCCAACAGAGCCCTACAGTCTGCTACCAGACCTGGATTATTCCCCGGATCTGGCACCGCCGTGCCTTTATCGCAGGCCTTTAGAAACGGTCCGCCCGCCACTAGAACAACGGCAATCATCAGACTTACAACGGCCAGGGCGGCGAAGGAACTCAGACACCTATCTCGCAGACTCACTGCGTGAATTCTCGCACTCCTTTCCCGCCCCGGAACCATCTCAACCGTCTTATTCGAAAAACGCGAAATCTTCGGTGTTGTGGAACGGGAACCGCTGGGCTCCCAGAGAATGTTCGACGCCAAGATAACGGCGTAGCGCCTTGTGCACGTGCTTCGGGTAGATGATGGTTCCGTTGGCGTCGTCGCGCTGAAGCGTCCGCGGGTTGATCTTGTGAGCGAAGTGCAGGGCGTCGGTCTCGCCGATGACCCGGTTGGTCCAGGGTTGGTTCTTCTCCATCACCACGACGCTGCCGATGGGCCAGTGATCCTTGCCCTCATCGACGTTGTAGTGATTGGTGCGGCCGAAATCCGACCCCATCACCATCACCAGGCGGTCGGCCACCCCGTGGGTTTCCGCGTACTCCCACAGATAGTCGACAGAATCCGTCAAGTTTCCCAACAGCCAGTTGGACTGCGGATCGTGATGGCTGTGGGTGTCGAAACCAGCCAGGAGCAGATCCGCACTGACTGCAACCCTCGCCTTGAATGCGAGGACCGCGAGTTGCGCTTGACGCCGCAGCTCGCTGTCCAAAATGACGGATTCGTATGAGAACAGTTCCTCTTGCTCCAACTCGTCTTCCGGCGGAATGAGAGCGGCATACGCTTTCAACCCCTCGGTCGCTTCGGGCGAGAGGGCCGCTCGATACAGTCTGCGATTGCGGGCGGCTCGGGGCGAGAGATTCGGCCCTGCAGCGAGCCGCTCGATGTTGGCATTCCGGAACCGTCTGATGGTTTTCCAGTCCTCCGCGAAGAAATACTTGCCGCCGCCAGGTTCCCAACGACTGAAATGAAGTTCCGGTACAGCGATATTGCGGATCAGACTCGCCCCGTGCAAGCGGGTGAACGGCGTGAGGCCAGCGGTAACGGAGAATCCCCCAAAGCTCAGATAGGAAAGCGAAAGACCCGGTCCGTGATGAGCGGCGAGCAGTGCGGTCAGGCTCGGATATCCTTCCGACGATCGGCCACTCCAGTTGTGGACGATCCCTGCGGTGTGGGAATTCGTCTGTGCATCCACGCCGTTGATGACCAGCATCCGGTCGTGGTATTTCTCGAAGAACTCCGCGTTGTTGGCGAAATCGGCATAGAAGAGATTGCCCGCTTGACGGATCTCGCCGTCCTCAGCCCAGTGGTTGATGGCCTTCTCGCCGGGCGTGTTCGTCTTCGGATCGCAGAAACTCGTCGGGTCCCAGCCGCCGTCCGCCTGAACGAAGACGAACAGCTTGCCGTCGTAGTCGGCGGCATTGGCGAAGGGCACGTGGAACCCCGAAACAGTGCCAGCCAAGAGGCCCTTGACGAAGGTCCGCCGGTTCATGTCTCTCCCCAATCGGGGGTTCGGGGAGTCGGATAATTTGTGAATGTACATGACTTGTCGAACGGCTCTTAAAGATAAAGGTACCGGTAGTCCATCAGGAGATAGGTCAGCACCGCGACCCAAGCCTGGATTTCAGGACGTTCTTCATCGTAAAAGCCGGCTTCATCGAGTATTTCGCCGACACGATCATCGTTGAAATCCAGGTCGCCCCACTTGTTGTAATAGGTGACATCTTCTGCAATTCCTTCAAAATAGACATAGTCGTTGATGTTGCACTGGTGCCAGCAGTTGTCCTCCTCGCACTCCTCCTCTTCGGGTTCGTAATCTTCGAGCTCGTACTCCCGTTCGCGCTCCCACACTTCCACGAACAACTGAAACGCCGCGTCCACGTCGGGGGAGTCGGTGGTCACCGTGACTCCGAGTAGTTTCTCGTGCAGTTCGACCAGCTTTCGACGAATCTTCTTGGCACCGCGCGAGGTCTCGATATCATCGGATTCGACCACGATGGCCAGCCTCGCGGGTTCATCACCTGCTGCCTGTTGATACGCGACGACCTCGATTCGGTAATCTCCATCCGCCGAAATCGACACCGGAACATCCAGCCACCCACGGCAAACTAGGGCGTATCCATCACTCCTTTCCAAAGATTCGTTCCAGTAAGGTCTCTGGCAACCCGCCGGATCCATGGTTTCGAGTTCAACACGGGCAACGATCCCGCCTGCCACGTCGTAGACAAGCACCTCATCCAGAATCAGGATTCGCACGGTGTCAGTGTCCCGGTCGCGGTAGTATTCGTTCAGACGTCCCAGCCGCACGGTCTTGGGGCCAGCCCTTAACGATACGGCCCATGAATTTGTCTCTGGTTCCGACCAAGACTCAGACTCGATCTCAACAGTGCCTGACATCTCCGAAACCGGCGACACATTCTGGTCGATCCGACCGAATAGACGCCGATTCTCATCCGGCAAAAACAAGAAATCGCGTTTCACGATGGGACAACTGACTTCCACGGCGTGGCTCTGAGCGACGGCCGCCATGACTGCCGTGATGTCATCGGCTCGGTCCGTGACGGCGTCCGAATCGATTCCGCCATAAGCCAATCCATACCTGTTGTATCTGCCGAACAGGTTGCTGCTGACGCCATTGGCATTATTCGGCCTCCTACCCCAACCGTATCCAGTGATCGCCTGAGTTTTCCAATCCAGTTCTTCCGGCGTGAGCAACCGCTCGACACCAGCGTTTCGAAGCGCCGCCACCCGCACTGGATCGTCATCCTCAATCGACTCCGTGCGGAACCAGGGCGAGAGTACGATCTCCACCAGCAGGTCCTTCAGGTTGTAAGGATTCCCGCCGGAGATGCCCGTCCGGAACGCCTCGGCGAGGCCCTCCACCTCTGCGGATTGGGCGTTTGAGGCGAGTAGCATCGCCTCGAAGCCGCTGTCATTTCTGTCCTCCGGGGGCTCCGCAACTTCGACTCCCAGGATCGCCGGCCACCAGAACTTCACCGTCGCTTCGGCAAACCGGTCGTCGGCGACGATCCGCTCGGCCAACCACTGCAGGCTGTTCTCCGCGTCGGGCGCAACCTCGCCGTCGAAGCCGGGCTCGCGCATGTCCCGGTACCAGGTATCGCCGTATTTATAGGGCGTGTATGACCCGTCCGGTGGGTACTTGTAGAATTCATCCAGCGAGTCCAGCCCTCCCCATTCGTCGCGGTAGAGCCCGTCCTCTCCATAGTTCTGAAAGGTTCCGGCCACTGGATCCATGACGCGATGACAGACCGTGCAGGCAGGATTCTGCATCGTCGGGTTGTCGGTGTCGGCGAGCGCCACGGGGTCGGTCGTCCGCGAGGCCGACTTCTCGATATCCAGCCCCAGGAAGTGATAGTAGGTCCAGCGTGACCGGGCGCGGTTGCGGTTGGTGGGAGTCGTGGGGTACCGCATTAGGAACACAGTGGTATTGAGGATCCCTGCGTGAGGGTACTCGGTGCTCAGGTTGCCGGGATCAAGAACACGCGTTCCAAAATCGGAGTGATTCTCTAAAACTTTGGAATCATCGTCCCGATAGTAGCTGACGATTTCCGAAGGTCGGAATTCCAGCGGGTCATCGCTGTCGTCGAATCGCGTGGCGGCACCGTAGGCCTCAGCCGTCATCGGATTCGCCATGATGTAGTCGGCGGTCAGAATTTCCGTGTAGGGAAGATCATTCTCCACCACATGCGCGATCAACTCGAGCGGTGCGCGCCTGAATCCGGCGTCAATACTCCGGTTCCAACGTTTAAACTCTGGATCGTCATGTTTACTGCGGTATCCATTCTCGTACGCCATCTTCGCCTTCGCGTAAAACAAGTTGCTGTAATAAACGAATTGACCATCAGCATCGAGACTTGGGCCGCGCCGATCCGTCAGCAATCGATCGTTGCTCGCACGGATCAGGAACTCGTGGAATCCCCGTCCCGTCATCCGCTTCCGGATCGCCGCCCGCAGATCTTCCTCCGTGCCGTTGTCGACGGCCTCGCGTTCCTCCCGGGTCGGGACCTTTCCACCGAAGATCAACGCCGCCCGGCGTAGCGTCTTCCCCGGTGACGCCATCGTCACCGTGTCGAACAACGTCTCCGGCGACAGGCCGGGACCCGAACCGTCTCCATGGCCCAGAAGGCCAAGAAAGCGCTCCATGTTGGCGAAGTCGTCCGACCCGGCCGCCACCTGAACGCCACCTCCGTGGCCCACCCCCTGAATCTTGTTCAGGATCAGATCGCCGCCGTCCTCCACGTCGGCCAGGAAATTCTCGAACACCGCCAGGTTGAGGGCACCGTGGTCGGGGTTGGAAGAGGGGTGGAGGATCAACCGCGTGTGTCCTGACACGCCGCCCTCAACGTGGCAGTTGACGCATTTGGCCTGCACGATGGGAC
>JAJDTT010000101.1 GCA_022827025.1 Acidobacteriota bacterium | reverse complement strand
GTTCACCGCCTCCGTCTGGACTGGGCGTTCCAGTTCAAGAGCCTGGAAAAGGTGGAGACCACGCCGCTGGTGGTCAACGACGTCATGTACGTGACGCAGCCGCCCAGCGACGCCCTGGCGTTGGACGTCCGGACCGGCCGGCCCTATTGGGAGTACCGCCACAAACTGCCGGAGCGCATCAGCGTCTGCTGCGGGCAAGTGAACCGGGGAATGGCCATTTTGAACGGCCGGGTCTATCTGGGCACGCTGGACGCCCAACTCGTGGCCCTGGACGCCAAGACGGGCGCCGTCGTCTGGACGGCGAAGGTGGCCGAGTACAGCGAGGGCTACAGCATCACGGTCGCTCCGCTGGCCGTGAAGGACAAGATCATCGTGGGCATCTCGGGCGGGGAATACGGCATCCGGGGGTTTCTGGACGCCTACGACGCCGCCACCGGCGAGCGGGCTTGGCGTTTCTACACCATTCCGGGTCCCGGCGAACCGGGGAACGAGACCTGGTCCGGGGACTCGTGGAAACAGGGTGGAGCGCCGACCTGGATCACCGGCTCCTACGACCCGGAACTGGACCTGATCTACTGGGGCACGGGGAATCCCGCCCCCGACTGGAACGGCGACGTCCGATTGGGGGACAACCTGTACGCCTCTTCGGTCGTGGCCGTGGAGGCCGACACCGGAAAGATGCGCTGGTATTTCCAGTTCACTCCCCACGACGTGCACGATTGGGACTCGGTGCAGATCCCGGTGCTGGTGGACGGCGAGTTCGGCGGAGTCCAGCGAAAGCTCATGTACTTCGCCAACCGCAACGGTTTCTACTACGTCCTGGACCGGACCTCGGGAGAGTTTCTCCTGGGCGAGAAATACGTGAAGGTGACCTGGGCGGAGAGGATCGACGAGAACGGCCGCCCGGTCCGGGTCCCCGGCATGGAGCCCAGCGAGGAGGGAACGCTGGTTTACCCCGGCGTCCAGGGAGGCACCAACTGGTACTCTCCTTCCTACAGTCCCCGCACCGATCTCTTCTATGTGCCGGTCTGGGAGCTGCCCAACCTCTTCTTCAAAGGTGAGGCCGATTACACGCCGGGCCTTCCCTACTGGGGCGGGTTGGTTCAAGGAGCGTCCAAGGAGCCGCCGGGAAGGGGAGCCATCCGGGCCCTGGTCCCGGAGACGGGCGAACTCAAGTGGGAGTATCCGCTGCTGACGGTCCCCTGGGCCGGTGTCCTCACCACCGCCGGCGACCTCGCCTTCAGCGGGACCACCGACGGCCAGTTCTTCGCCCTCGACGCCCGCACCGGGGAGGAGCTCTGGTTCGCCCAACTGGGCGGCATGATTGCCACCAGTCCCATCACCTACCTCAACCAGGGCAAGCAGCACCTGGCCGTCACCGCCGGCACCACCCTCTTCAGCTTCGAATTGGAGTGACCGGAAGGCGGGTCAGGCCAGAGCCTTCCGGATGACCTGGCCGTGGACGTCGGTGAGGCTCATCTCCCGGCCGCCGTGGAAGTAGGTGAGGAGTTCGTGGTCCAGACCCATGAGATGCAGGATGGTGGCGTGCAGGTCGTGGACGTGGACCTTGTCCTCGACCGCCTCGTAGCCGAAGTCGTCGGTGGCGCCGATGACCTGGCCGCCGCGAATGCCGCCCCCCGCCATCCAGGTGGTGAACCCTCGCGGACTGTGGTCGCGGCCTTTGCCCCGTTGGCTGGTGGGAGTTCGGCCGAACTCGCCTGCCCAGACCACCAGGGTGCTCTCCAGTAGTCCGCGGCTCTTCAGGTCCTTGAGCAGGCCGGCGATGGGAAGGTCGGTCTGCCGGCAGTGCAGCGTGTGGTTCTTGACCACGTTGCCGTGAGCGTCCCAGGTGTCGTCGCCGTGGCCGCCGCCGGAATAGACCTGGATGAAGCGGACGCCCCGTTCCACCAGCCGCCGGGCAATGAGGCACTTGCGGCCGAATTTCTCCGTCTCCGGGTCCTCCAGCCCGTACAGGCGCCGGGTGGCCTTGGATTCGCGGGCCAGGTCCACGGCTTCGGGAGCCGACTGCTGCATCCGGAACGCCAGCTCGTAGCTGGCGATTCGGGCCATCAACTCGCTGTTCTCGGGGCCGGCGGAGCCACGCATCCGGTTCAGGCGGGAGAGCAGCCGGAGCTGGTGGCTCTGCTGGGCCGGGGTGACGCCTTCCTGGGGTTTCAGAAAGAGGATCGGATCCCCCTCTGAGCGGAGTTGCGTGCCCTGGTAGCTGGCGGGCATGAAGCCCGAGCTCCAGTTGGGCGGTCCCGAGATGGGTCCGCCTCGATGGTCCACCATCACCACATAAGCCGGCAGATTCCGGTTCTCGCTGCCCAGGCCGTAGGTGACCCAGGAACCCAGGCTGGGATGCCCCTGGCGCAGGAACCCGGTGTTCATCTGCAGCAGTCCCGAACCGTGGGCGAAGCTGTCGGCATAGGTGCCGCGGAACACGGCCATTTCGTCGACGCATTCGGCCTGGTGAGGGAAGAGTTCCGAAACCTCGATCCCCGACTCTCCCCATTTCCGGAAGCTGAAGGGCGTTCCCATGAGCCCGCCGAGGCGATTCTTGCGGAGCTTCAGGAGCGGGTCCGCGTTCAGGTTGGGCATGGGCTGGCCATCCCGCTTGTTCAGTTCCGGCTTGGGGTCCCACAGATCCATCTGGCTGGGACCGCCGTACATGAACAGGAAGATGCAGGCTCGGGCCTGGGGCGGAAAGTGGGGGGCGCCGTGATCCAGGGCGGGGGATTTTCCGGGAGCGGCGTGGAGCGTCTTTCCGAAGAAGCCGTCCTGGGCCAGGAGAAACGTCAGAGCGGTGCCGGCGAATCCGCCTCCCGCCTCCCAGAGAAACTCGCGCCGGGTCCGTCCGCAAGGGGTGAGTCGAAGTCCGTTTCCCGGTTGAAAGCGCTGGGGTTCAGATCGCATTTCCATGGCCTCTGCGAAACGGGCGATAACCCAGGGTAATTCTTCGGCGGCTCACTTGCAATTTCGCCTCCGCCGCGCGGCCTCGCTGCCCTCCGCTCAGTGAAACTCAGTTCAAGTAGAAGAACTCGTTGGTGTTCAGCAGGGTGAGGCAGAAGGACTGAAGGGCCCGCTCCCTGATCACCGGGATCGTTTCGGTCCCGGTCAGGTCCTGGCGGATCTGCGCTTCCTGGACCCGCAGGAAGTCCAGCGCCGCCTCCAATTCCTCGGGGCTGGGTCCCCTGGACAGTCCCATCCGGAAAGCGCCCCGGACCTGGTTGTCCCGTTCTTCACCCGTCGCGCGCATCACTCTTCGCGCCAGGCGCCGAGCCTGTTCATGGGCGAAGTCTCCATTCAGAAAAGTCAGGGCCTGGGGCCCGGTGGTGGAGACCCGGCGCTGCTCGCAACTGGAGGTGGTGTCGGGTGAATCCAGCAGTTCCAGTTCGGGGACGGCCAGGGAGCGCTTGACGAAGATGTAGATGCTGCGCCGGAGGTTCTGCTCCGGGTCCGGTTCTCCCCAGTTGAGTCCCGGCATCGACTGTCCGGCCAGGACCGAATCGGGGATCCGGGGAAACATGCTGGGACCGTGCATGGAGTGATTGAGACTGCCGCTGACGGCCAGCATCGAGTCCCGGACGGCCTCGGCCTCCAGGCGGCGGGGCTGCCATCGCCAGTGGAGGCGGTTGTTGTCGTCCACGCCGGCGGCCTGCGGGTTCCAAGCGGACGATTGGGCGAAGGTGGAGGAGCCGGCCAGCAGCCGGATCAGGTGCTTCACGCTCCACCCGGAGTCGATGAACTCGGAGGCCAGGTAGTCCAGAAGCCGGGGATGGCTGGGGGCGTCCCCGGCGACCCCGAAATCGTTCTCGGTGGCCACCAGGCCTTCGCCGAAGACCCACTGCCAGATCCGGTTCGCCATCACCCGGGCCACCAGGGGATTCTCGGGGTGAGTCATCCACCGGGCCAGCCAGCGCCGCCGTCCGCTGGTGTCGAGAGTCGGCTCGATGGGTCCGAGCCGGGACAGCAGGTCCGGGCGTCCCAAAATGGTGGGAACCAAGGGGTGAACCTCGTCTCCGGGCGTCGCCGGGTCGCCCCGGAGCAGAACCCGGGTGGCGGCAGGGTAGGGAGTGTCTTCATACCAGACGTAGGCCCGGGGAGGTTCGGCGGGGGCCTCCGCCTTCGCCTGGGCCAGCTCCCGCTCCCACCGCCTCAAGCGTTCGGCCTCCTCGGCGGTGGCTGCAGCCAGGATCTCCCGATCCATGCGCTCCTCGAACTTGCGGATCAGGGACTTCTGCTCGTCGGTCCGGCGCTCTTCCGGGGTCCGGAATGCCATGACCGTTTCGGCGTGGTGCGCCCAGCTCAGGTCCCGGTTGGAGTTCCCCTCGGAGAGCAGCCGATCGAATATTTTCCGGCTGAGTTTCTTCTTCTCCGCCTGCAGGTTCTCCATCTGGATCTCCAAATTCATGGTGGCCACCCGGTACCGTTCCAGTTCTTCCGGCGTGCCCACCATCCGGTCCAGATCGGCGCGGGGCTTCAGGAGATTCTTGGGACGCTTGAGCGGTTCGAAGAAGGCGAGCGAGCGGTAGTAGTCCTCCTGGCTGAAGGGTTCGAACTTGTGGTCATGGCAGCGGGCGCAACGCAGGGTCAGGCCGAGGAAGGTGCTGCTGGCGGTCCCCAGGACGTCGTCCAACTGCTCGTACCGGTCCTGGCGTTCCTCCGCCGGCTCGTCGTCCCAGGTCCCCAGCCGCAGAAAGGTGGTGGCGATCTGAGATTCGGCGTCGGTACCCTCGATCTCGTCTCCGGCCAACTGCTCGGTGAGGAAACGGTCGAAGGGCTTGTCCCGGTTGAAGGCGTCGATGACGTAGTCGCGGTAGCGCCACGCGTGCGGTTTGGTGCCGTCTCGCTCGTAGCCGTTGGATTCGGCATAACGCACGACATCGAGCCAGTGCCGGGCCCAGCGTTCACCGTACTGGGGCGCCCCCAGGAGTTCGTCCACCAGGCGGGTGTAGGCGGGATCGCCCGGACCCTCCGGAAGGCGGGACGATTCCTGCCAGGCCGGCGGCAAGCCGGTGAGGACCAAAGCCAGGCGGCGCACCAGAGTTCCGGGGTCCGCCGGCGCCGCCGGCCGGATGCCGTTCTCCTCCAGACGGCTCAGGATGAAGGCGTCTACGGGATTTTGAACCCACTGCCGGTTCCGTACGGACGGGACCGGCGGTTTTCGGATCGGGCGGAATGACCAATGGGATGGGAGATGAACCGCGGCCGGTTCCAAATCGGCTTGCACCGGAAGCGGGTCCGACGGAGCACCGGCGTCGATCCAGGCGGCCAGCAGCCGGATCTCCTCCGGTTCCAGCTTCTCCTCCCCCTGAGGCATGCTGTGGTCCGCGACCCGCTGGTAGAGAAGACTCTCGGCGGCTTTCCCTTTCACCAGGGCCGGACCCTGGCTGCCTCCCTTTTCCATGGAGGAGACGGTCCGCAGATCCAGATCTCCCATCTGGAGGTTCTCGCCGTGGCATTGAAGGCAATACTGGTTCAAAAGGGGGCGGACCTGGGCGTCGAACCGGGGCTCCGGTTCGGAAGCGTAGACCAAGCCACAGGCCGCCGCGATGCCAGCCGTTGCCAGTCCGCGCTTGATCATGACGAATCCCGCGTGAGGGAGGAGCCTCCGGGCGATGATCCCGCTACACGAGAATCTTCTCGGCCACCACGCCGGCGACGTCGGTCAGGCGGAAGTCGCGGCCGCTGTAGTGAAAGGTCAGCTTCTCGTGGTCCAGCCCCAGCAGGTGGAGCACGGTGGCATGGAAGTCATGGATATGCATCCGGTCCTTCACCGCGTGGTAGCCGATGTCGTCGGTGGCGCCATAGACGAATCCGGGCTTGACTCCGCCGCCGGCCATCCAGATGGAATAGCCGTAGGGGTTGTGGTCGCGGCCGTCTCCTCCCTGGGAGACCGGGGTGCGTCCGAACTCACCGGCCCAGATCACCAGCGTCTCCTCCAGCATGCCCCTCGACTTCAGGTCCTTGAGCAAGCCGGCGATGGGCAGGTCCACTTCCCGGGCGTTTTCGGTGTGCTTCTCGTAGAGTTGGGAATGCTGGTCCCACTTGTAGCTGTGGGTGCACTGGATGAAGCGCACGCCCCGCTCGGCCAGGCGCCGCGCCAGCAGGCATTGCCATCCGAACTCGTGGGTCTCCTCCCGGTCGAGGCCGTAGAGCTTCCGGGTGGCCGCCGTCTCTTTCTCGACTTCGAAGGCCTCGGGCGCCCTCATCTGCATTCGAAACGCCAGTTCGAAAGCCTGGATGCGAGCTTCCAGCTCGGCATCGTGCTGTCGAAGTTGAGCATGGCGCCGGTTGATGTTCTGGAGCATGTCCAGCTCGTAGCGCTGCTGCTCCGGCGTGAAGCCGCGGTGAACCAGATACTCGATGGGCTCTCCCCGAAAGTCCTTGACCTTGAGCCCCGAGTGGCCGATGGCGGTGCCCTGGTAGGCTCCGGGCAGGAAGGCCGAACTCCAGTTCTTGGCGCCGCCGTGGGCCAGCGCCGGCTTGATGGTGATGTAGCCGGGCAGGTTCTGGTTCTCGGTGCCCAGACCATACAGGGCCCAGGACCCGAGCGACGGGCGGGTGAAGGTGCTGGTGCCGGTGAAGGTCTGCAGCAGCGCGGCGCCATGGTCCACGCCTTCCCCCACCATGGACCGGATCACGCAGAGGTCGTCCACGCAGGTCCGGACGTGGGGAAAGAGGTCGCTCATGGGAATTCCGCTCTGGCCCGTTCGCTTGAAGTCCCAGAGCGGTTTCATCAGCGGTCCCGGAGGATCCTCGTCGAAGGCCAGGGGACGTTTGATGGGGAGCGGTTTCCCGTGGTCCCGGTAGAGCCGGGGCTTGGGGTCCAGGATGTCGACGCTGGAAGGTCCTCCGTGCATGAACAGGAAGATGACCTGCTTGGCCCGGGGCTCGAAATGCGGCTTCCGGACGGCCAGCGGATTGGCCGCCGCGGATGCGGCGGCGAGCCGGTCCGCCTCGGACAGGAGCCCGGCCAGTCCCAACACTCCGAAGCCGCAGGCCGTATCTCTCAGCATGGAGCGCCGCGTCAACAGCGGAGACCGCTGCAAATTCTTCCATGGATTCTCGATCATGAGATCACCTCGAGTGTGGTTCAATCCCGTAGCGAGTCCGATCCCGGTTCCGGATCCGGGACTCGTGTCGCGTCAAGCGTGCTTCTCCCGATCTTGCCCCCGGAATCCGATCTAGTCAACTTGCGTGAAGTCATTGGACCCGGGAGCGGCGGCATTCTTGCCGCCGGAATGCGACTAGTCAACATACATGAAGTCGTTGGACGCCATCAGGATCCGGCAGAAGCTGCCCCAGGCATCCAGACCGGGTGCCTCCGGCCCTCCGAACTTCCCCGTGAAGTTCCCGAGGTAGGCCAGCGCGGCCTGCCTCTCCTCCGTTTCCGGCATCCGGTTCAAGGTAATGAGATAGGCCCGATCGATTCGCTTGGCCGGATCGGTGAACTCATTTTCCAGCCGGGTCGCCAGATTCCGGGCCCGATCGGCCACGAACTCGCTGTTCATCATGAACAGGGCCTGAGGGGCGACGTTGGTGTGCGCCCGTTTGCCCATGCTGGTGGTGGCGTCGCCGAAGTCGAACAGATTCAGGAGTGTCGGGAGGTTGGCGCGCCGGAGGGGCAGGTAGACCATCCTCCGGCGGACCGACTCCGGCTTCAAACTCAGCCGGTCGTTGCTGTTCTCGGTGTCGGTTCCGAACCCGGTCTGGAGGGTCCCGCCCATGGTCAGGTCCAGGGAGCCGTCCATGGACAGCAGCCCGTCCCGGATCTCCTCGACCTCCAGGCGCCGCCGTTCGAAGCGGGACAAAAGCTGGTTCTGCGGGTCCCGCAAGTTCTTTTCCGGGGTCGTCCCGCTACCCATTCGGTAGGTGGCCGAAGTCATGATCAGACGATGCATCGTCTTGATGGACCAACCCTCGCGGACGAAGCGGCGAGCCAGGTAGTCCAGCAGTTGAGGATGGGTGGGAGGAGTGCCCAACTTTCCGAAATTGTTGGGTGTTCGGACCAGGCCCTGTCCGAAGTGCCATTGCCAGATGCGATTGACCATCACCCGGGCCGTCAGGGGATGCTCCGGTCCGGTCAACCAGCGGGCCAGCTCCAGGCGGCCGCTGCCTCGGGAAATCGGCTCCTGTTTTGCTCCCGCCAGAATCTGGGGGAAGCGCTTGGGCGCTTCCTCGCCCAGGTTGTTGTAGTCCCCCCGGACGAAGACCCGTTGCCGGACGGCATCCCCGTCCTCAACGGCGCAGGCCATGGCCGGTTCGGGGGGCAGGGTCTCTTCCAGTTGTTTCAGTTCCTGGCGGTAGAGGGCGACAAGCCGATTGGATTCCGGAGAGAAGACCTTCTCCTGGGCTTTCTCCTCCAGGAAGAACGGTCCCTTGTCGGCGAAGTAGACTTCGTGGAAGAAGCGGTCCTCTCCCGGCTCGAATTTGGGCCTCGGCGGGGGCGGCATGTTCATTTCCTTGAGCATCCGGCGGACCCGCTCCCGCCACTTCCGGAGAGTTTCGTTCCACTCCTCCAGACGCTCCTGGAACCGATTCTGGTAGGCGGCCGCCGTCTGAGTCAGGTCGGCGTCGGAGGCCTGCCGCCACTCGTCCAGATGGGGCCGACGGACGTCGCGCGGACGGAGGTACTCGATCCACTTCCGCAGAATGGGCGCCTCCAGGTCATGGCCGGCCGCCAGCGCCTCGGCCTCCTCGCCTCCATCGGCGCGTCCGGCAACCCGCATGTAGTCGGCCAGACGGGGACTCAACTTGGACACGTAGGTTTGAAGTTCCTGATCGACAACGTCTTCGATCTCGAACTTCTTGTTGCCGATCGACTCCTTGTGGTCCTGGTACGCCTGGTACTCGCGGTCGGGGACCAGCGGCGTGAACAGGAGCTTGGAGACGGTCCTGCCCATGGCCGTAAAGCTCCGGGTGCTGGCGAACATGCCGAGCAGGGAATAATAGTCCTTGGTGGGGATGGGATCGAACTTGTGGTCGTGGCAGCGGGCGCAGGTCACGGTGAGCCCCATGAAACCCTTGGAGACCACGTCCAGCTGCTCGTCCCAGACGTCGTAGAGCATCCGCTGCTTGTCCTGCTGCGCCAGCGCCTTGGGGCCCAGGGCCAGGAACCCGGTGGCGACGATTCCGCGTCGCCGCTGCTCGACGGGCGCGCCGGGGTGGAGCAGGTCGCCGGCCAACTGCTGCGTGATGAACTCGTCGTAGGGCAGGTCGTCGTTGAACGCCTGAACCACGTAGTCGCGGTAACGCCACGCGTAGGGGTAGCGGTGATCCTCGTCGTTGCCCGTGGAGTCGGCGTAACGGGCCACGTCGAGCCAATGGCGCCCCCATCGCTCGCCGTACCGGGGAGAAGCCAGCATCCGGTCCACCATCTTCTCGAAAGCCCGGGGCGAGTCGTCACTCAGAAAATCGGCGATCTGTTCCTCGCTGGGAGGCAGGCCCGTCAGGTCGTAGCTGGCCCTCCGCAACAATGCGAGCCGGGAAGCCGGGGCGGCCGGACGCAGGTTTGCCGCCTCCAGCCGGGCCAGCACGAAACGGTCCACCGGGGACCGGACCCAATTCACATCTTCTACTTGGGGCGGTTCCGGATCCTGGACCTTCCGGAAGGCCCAGAAGTTCCGCTCTTCCGCGGTAAATTGGCCATCTCCATCGGCCTCAGCCGGCGACCGGTCCACGACGGGGACTCCGGGCCAGTGAGCTCCGGTCGCGACCCAGTCCGCCAAAGCCGCGATTTCGTCCTCCGGCAGCATTCCGCCGGGAGGCATCTTGATCCGCTCCTGGTATCGGATCACTTCCAGGATCCGGCTTTCGGACGGCTCCTCCGTGGAGACCACCGGGCCGCTCTGGCCGCCGTCGGCGAATCCCTCGGCGGTGGACAGATCCAACCCGCCGGTCTTGAGGCCCGAGTTGTGGCAGGCCTGGCACTTGTTGGCCAAGACGGGACGGACCCGTTTCTCGAAGAACTCCGTCGCGTCCGTCTCCGGGGCCGCAAGCGACGAAACGGAAGCCGAGAAACCGAGAAGTACGGAGAAAAATACGCGCATGAGAGTTGCCGGAAAGTATACCAAATTCAGGGAGATCCGTTGCTCCGGGAACTGCGGCAGGTTGCCGGCAGCCCGTGGAAAAAGTCGTCACGGCCTTCGACCGGGTCTGCATCCCGGCGGACTGCGTTGCTCCTCGGTCACATATCCCTCAGAGCGCCTTGTCCGGCGGGCGCAGCCCCGGTCTCGATGCTCGCGGGACTTTTCCCACGGGCTGCTAGACTCATGGGCCGATGAGGCGTGATCTGGGAATCGGAATCACCGGTTCGGGATTCATGGGGAGGACCCATGCCGAGGCGGTCTGTGCGGTGCCGGGGTTCAGGCTGGTCGCGGTCACCGGCGGCCGCCGGGCAGGCGGCCTGGCCGAACGGTTCGGAATCGACAAGGAACCGGACGTGGAGCGCCTGGTTCGCCGTCCCGAGGTGGATGCCGTCATCGTCACCACTCCCCACCATGTCCATGTCCACGATGCCCTGGCCTCCATCGACGCGGGAAAGCACGTGCTGGTGGAGAAACCCCTGGCCACCTCCGTGTCCGACTGCGACCGCATGATCGACGCGGCGCGCCGCCGGTCCGTGACCTTGGCCGTGGGCTACCATCAACGGTTTCGCAGGAACAACGTGGAGGCCCGGAGGCTGATTCGGGAGGGGGCCATCGGCCGGATCCTGACCATCCAGGCCACCATGTCGACCGAGGCCTCCCTGCGGGACGGCGGAGGATGGGCATGGTGGGACGATCCGGCCAGCCGGGGCCACGTTCTAAACTCGGCGCCGCACGGCATCGACCTGCTCCGCTGGTGCATGGGGACGGAGGTCGCCACCGTGACCGCCCTATCCCGCAATTTTCTGACCCGGGCACCCGTGGAAAGCACGACGCTGGCGCTGCTGAGTTTCCGCAACGGCGCCCTGCTCAGCCTCTACTCCACCAACGAGATGGCGGACCCGGGGTTTCCCGGCGAATCCTTTCGCCTCAGGATCATGGGCTCGGAGGGACTGATGGACCTGGATCCCTTCGGGGACCTGAAACTGGCGGCCGGCGGAACCTGGCGCACCGTCTCCAGCCAGCCCCCGGCCCGGTTCATTGCCGCCAACGTGCCCCTCAGTCGGGCGCGCCTCAGGGCATATGAGCGCCAGCTCCGGGCCTTTGGCGACGCCGTCGAAGGCGAGCCCAGCCGGATCGGATCGGGTCCGGACGGCCGCGCCGGCGTGGAGGCCGTCACCGCCATGTTGGAAGCGTCACGAACGGAGACCGTGATCCACCTTCCGGACCGGAGCGCCGAAAGCACTTCTCCCTTGGATTCCTGATCGTAGTCTCTCGACTCGGCATTCCCGGCGGTTGCAGTGAGCTACGCACATGTTTGAACGTGACGGCGATTGATGGTCGGTAGTATTCTAGCGCTTACTTGCTCCCCGCCCGACACGCCGAGAGGCCTCGGGTGGGGTTATTCCCTCTGATTTTCCGGACGGGGAAGCCGGCAGCACTCCTCCCACCGATTCCTGATTCTTGTCTTTTGATTCGGCATTCCCGCCGTTGCCGTATACACTGGCCGCCGGGCTGCACGCATGAGGATCGCGACCTGGAACATCAACGGGCTTCGGGCCCGCCGCGACTACGTTTTTCACTGGCTCGATTCCCGCCGTCCCGACCTCGTGGGACTGCAGGAACTGAAGATGCACGAGGATCTCTTCCCTCATGCCGAGTTCCGGGCGCGGGGCTACCAGGCGGCGGTCCATGCGTCCAAGGCCTGGAACGGCGTGTCCATCTTGAGCCGGGAACCGGCCGACGTCCTGCAGTCGGGGCTGCCGGGCCAGGCGCATCTGGGCACCCGCCTGGTGAGTGCCCGCGTGGCCGGCGTGACCTTCATCACCGTCTACTGTCCCAACGGAAAGCACGTGGGGCACGACGACTTCCCCCGAAAACTCCTCTGGTTCGATGCGCTCCTGTCCTATCTGGAGGCGCGGCACCAGGCTTCCGAGTCTCTCGTCCTCTGCGGCGACTTCAACATCTGTCCCACTCCGCTGGACACCTGGAACGAAGAGGAGCTCGGAGGGAAGATCTTTCACACGGACGAGGAGAGAGCTCGATTCCGGCGATTGTTGGACTGGGGACTGGTGGACCTTTACCGGGAGCGCTTCCCGCAGGAACGGAAATTTTCCTGGTGGGACTACCGGGGCGGGTCGTTCCACCGGAACCGGGGGCTCAGAATCGATTTCCTCCTGTCGACGCCGGCGCTGGCCAAGCGGCTGCGCCGCGTGGAGATCGACCGCGACTACCGGAAGAAGAAAGCGGGCATGACCGCCTCGGACCACGCTCCCGTCATCGCCGATCTGGGAGCTGCGTTTTCCTAGGAGTCTGCGCGGTGGAAACGAATGCGGTATCTCACGCTCCGCGGTCAACCCGCAGGGTGGCACGTGCGGCTGAGAAAGCTTGATCCTGGTCCACGAACTCGGAACGCGCCGTTTGCAGACGCATGCGGATTTCTTCGGCCAGAGCCGAAAGCGCGACGTTTCGCTCGGCCTCATCCTGCATCATCTGTTCGAGCGCCGCTGCCACCATCGCACTCCGAGTGCCAAAGACTCCCTGGCGCACCTTTTCCATGAGGAAACGATGGTGCCGGTCAGTAAAGCTGAGGGTCGTTTTGACGGTCATTCGTTCCTTCGCAGTATGACTGAGTCATATGCCATTTGCAGGGAGAGACTTCAATGGCGGGATAGTCGCCGCACTCCAGAATAGCGAGTTCGCGTCAGACGTTCGAGCGCAGGTGTTTCTCAGAAATCCAAAACCCGAATCGGGTTGTCCACCAGGATGATGCGGATCTCCTCCTCGGTGAGGCCTTCCTCCCGCAGGAGGGGGACGAAGGTGGTCAGGAGGTAGTCGAATCCGTGTCCCCCGTTCCAGCGCAGCAGGGAGTTGGCGCAGATGTCCATGGAGATCAGGACCCGTTCCAGGTAGCCCGCCTGGACCAGCTCGGCAACGTTCCGGGCCCTTCTCCATTCGGGCTGGGTCCCGGCGCTGGCGGGACGGCCCACGTGGTCGATCTCCACGTAGACGCCCCTCTCGGCGATGGCCAACTCGCCCTTGACGCCGCGCCGTTCCCCCAGGTGCCCGATCACGATCCGCTCCGGCGGAACCCCCTCCTCCAGCAGGATGTCCATCTGCTCGTGAGCCAGGTCGCCGAAATGGGTGGTGTGGGTGGTCACGGTGGCGCCGGTCGCCCGCTGGGCCCGGGCGGCGGCCCGGAACACCTTCTCCTCCGCCGGAGTGACGTGGAAACGCTCGGTGCCGATCTCGCCGATGATGCCGGGCCGGATGCCGCCCTCCACCCCGTCTTCCACCTCCTTCACCAGCATGTCGGCGAGGGCGTTGGTGCTGAGCTCGTGGATGTAGGCCGGATAGACTCGTTCCCGGTACCAGCCGCACCCCATGATGATGTGGAGTCCGGTGGCCTCGGCCAGTCGCCGCATCCCGGCCGGGTCGCGCCGGAGTCCGATGGGGGTCACGTCCACCAGGGCGGATCCGCCGGCGTCGCGATAGAAGGCCAGCTCCTCCACCAGCAGCTCCTCGTCATCCACGGTGCTGTCGTATCCCAGGCGCCCTCCCCATTCCCAGGCGTCCACCAGGGTGTGCTCGTGCATGAGGGTAACGCCCAGGTCGGCAGGTTCAATGGGGCCGAGAACGGTCTGAATCGACATGGAGCTCCTCCGCTCAGCTAGGAAAAGAGGGGACGCGCTTCCTCCAGGACTTCCCGCAGGTTGCCGGTCAGGATGCGGATCTCCGCCTCTCCCATGACCGTGGTGAGCGCATAGAGGGCGTAGAGCTTGATGCCGCGGTTCAGCAGGGCCAGGTGGACCAGCGACATGATCCGAGCGCCCCGCTCCCAAGTCGCCGCGTCGGATCGAAGGTGGGCGGCCAGGTCCAGGCTGACCAGGGAAGCGATCCGGTTCACCTCCAGGGGGAGCTGCAGGTCCCGGACGATCCGCTGCAGCTCGTCACGGAGCGACCCCCCCAGGCGGCTCAGGTGTTCGAAGGCCTCGGGCGTCAGCATCTCCATGGCCTTCAAGCCCGCGGCGGAGGTCATGGGATTGCCGTTGAGGGTGCCGGCGTGGGACACGGAGGGTGTCGGGCCGTCGGCGAAGAGGGCCATGATGTCTTCTCTCCCCCCGAAGGCTCCGACCGGCAGCCCGCCGCCGATGATCTTGCCCAGGGCCGTGAGATCGGGGACCACGCCGTAGTGTTCCTGACCCCCTCCGGAGGCGATCCGGAAGGTGATGACCTCGTCAAAAACCAGCAGGATGCCCAGGCGGTGCGTCGTCTCCCGCAGGAACTGGAGGTAGCCCTCCGGGGGCAGCCCCAAGCCTCCCTGCGTCATGACCGGATTCACGACGACCGCCGCCAGGCGGTCGCGATGGGTCTCCATCAGGTTTCGGGCCGTTTCCTCGTCGCCGAAGGGGGCCACCAGCACGTTGTCACTCTCGTTGCCCGGAATCCCGGTGACCAGCGCCAGGGGCCGCCCGTCATCCGCTCGACTGAACTCCGTTCCCTCGTAGGTGCCGTGATAGGCGCCCGCCATCTTCAGTATGACGTCGCGTCCGGTGAAGGCCCGCGCCACCTTGATGGCATGCATGTTGGCTTCCGTGCCCGAATTGCAGAAGCGGATGCGGTCCACCGAGGGCAGCCTGCGGCAGAGCAACCGGGCCAGCTTCACCTGGTGAGGGTTGGGCGCCATCCACCCGGTGCCCCGCCCGCCCTGCGTGCGAATGGTCTCGGCGATCTCCGGGTGGGAATGGCCGTGGATGAGCGTCGTGGCGTTGTTGGTGAAGTCCAGGATTCGATTGCCGTCCACGTCCTGCAGGTAGCTTCCCTCGCCCCGGACCATGTAGGAAGGATGCGGGGGGAAGCAGGTTCCCAGCCGCGTATCGCCGCCGGGAAGGAAACGCCGGGCTTCCCGGAACAACTCGCGTGACTTGGGCGTGCGCTCCCGGTACCGGGATTCGATCCTGTTCTGCCATTCTGAAAGGGTCATCCGGACATTCTTGCAGGGCCTTACCCGGCGGGCAAGAGAACCGATACCTGGACTTTCGCCATAGATTGACTTTTGCCGCGCAGGCTCCCAGGTCGGTTCGGACCGAAGAGGGCACCCACAAGGGGTGCCCCTGCGGAATTCCAATTCGAGGCTGGAGCCATTCCACTTATCCGATCTTCCTGCTCTCCTGTTATCAATCACTTTCGGAGCGCCGCTCGTGGGTTCCCTCTTCGGCTCAGAGGTTGTCCAGGATGAATCGCGTCATCAGACTCCGGAGGTGGTGGACCTGCTCCGGGTCCCTCACCCCATGCCGGGCCCGGGGGTAGATCATCATCTGGAAGTCCTTTCCCTTTTCTTGGAGGCGATGGGCCAGCCGGAGCGTGTTCTGGAGATGGACGTTGTCGTCCAGCCCTCCGTGGATCAGAAGCAGCTTGCCCTTCAGGTCGCCGGCCGCCTCCAGCACCGAACTCTTCCGGTAGCCCTCCGGGTTGTCCTGGGGAAGCCCCATGTACCGCTCCGTGTAGATGGTGTCGTAGAGCCTCCAGTCGGTCACCGGGGCCCCCGCGATGCCGATCCGGAAGCCGCCGCTGTGGGTCAACGCAAAGCTGGCCAGGTAGCCGCCGAAGCTCCAGCCCCAGATTCCGATCCGGTCCGAATCCACATAGGGGCGTTCCCGGAGCCATTTCAGGCCGTCTTCCAGGTCGCGCAGCTCCTGGCTGCCGAAGTTTCGATACACCGGCCACGCCGAAACGGCGCCCTTTCCGCTGGCGCTCCGGTTGTCGCAGACCCAGACCAGGTAGCCTTCCTGGGCCATGAGCTGGTGCCAGAGGTGGTTGGTTCCGCCCCATCTTCTTCTGACCCTGGGCAGTCCCGGTCCACCGTAGACATAGGCCAGCACCGGGTACTTTCGGGCGGGATCGAAGTCGTGGGGCAGGATCATCATGGCCTCCATGACGAATCCGTCCCGGGTGGACACCTGTAGAAACCGGGGGGAAGAGAGTCGAAACCGGTCCAGGTTTTCCCGGCGGCTGGGATGGATCTCCCTCAAGAGCGTTCCCGTCGCGTCGTGAACGCTCAGCCGGGGCGGGGTGTCGATGTCGCTCCAGGTGTCGAGATAGAGTGAGCCCTGGTCGTTCCAGCGGGACCGATGGGTGCCCGGTTCCCGGGAAACCCGCACCACCGGTCCGCCGTTCAGATTCGAGCGGTAAAGATGCCTCTCGCCGGGGCCGTCCCGGTCCGCCGTAAAGTAGATCATCCCGCTTTCAGGAGAATGGTGGTGCAATTCATGGACGTTCCATTCTCCGCTGGTGACCGGTCCGATGAGGGAGCCGTCCGAACGGTAGCGGTACAGGTGCCGCCACCCGGTGCGATCGCTCATCCAGAGGAAGGAACCGTCCGTCAGCCAGTGCGGCTCGCCCAGGACGTCGATCCAGGCCGGGCCCTCCTCCCGCAGCAGCGTCGTGGTGCTCCGCGACGAGAGCCGGTACAGCTTCAGGTCCAACCGCGTCTGAATCCGGTTCTGCTCCTGAAAAATCACGGCGGCTCCGTCCGGGCTCCAACCGGCGCGGACCACCAGAAGGTCGTCGGCCGGACCGTTGTCGATCCACCGGACCTCCTTGCCGGAGACCGGGACCACGCCGATGCGCGCCCGGGGGTTGGGGTCTCCCGCCTTGGGGTAGCGGGTCGTCCGCGTGGACGGGTAGAGCGGCTCGTAGTCGAGCAGCGTGAAGGCCGGCACCGGCGAGTCGTCCAACTGCAGAAAGGCCAGGTGGGAAGAATCGGGACTCCACCAGTAACCCTTGAAATTGCCCCGGCCGTAGAGTTCCTCCTGGTAGAGCCAGTTCAGCTTGCCGTTTGACAACTCGCCGCCGCCGTCCTGAGTGAGGCGAAGCTCGAGGCCGTTTTCGATCCGGACGATGTAGAGGTCCTGGTCGCGGACGAAGCTCACCAGCCGTCCGTCGGGGCTGAATTCGGCCAGTTCCTCCCGCTTGGAGGAACGAGTCAGTCGCGATGCGGTTCCCGATTCCAGGTCGTAGAGAAAGAGGTCTCCGGAGTGCCGGAACAGGATGGCCTCTTCGCCGGGGCTCAATCGGAACCGGCGAAGCGCGGCGGATTCGGGGTCTGCGGCGTCGAGACCGGGGTCCGAGAGGGCCTTTCGAAGGCGCGCCTCGTCCAGCAGGGGTTCGGCGTTTCCCGTGACGGCGTCCGTCTTGAACAGGGTGCTCGATTTCCTGGCCTGGTGGAGGTAGTGCCGTCCGTCCCGCATCCAACGCAGGTCTCTGGGAGGGGAACCGGTGAAGTCCAGCTTGGTGCGGGGATCGTAGAGATGCTGGAGGGTCAGGTGGGACTTCTGCGACCCGGCGAGAGAAGAGAACAGGGAGAGAAACAGGAACCCGGCCAGCCAGCAGCGAATCGGAAGAGGTGGGAAAGGTCCGAGGGACGATTTCGAATCGGGCGGGTCAATACGAGACCAGCCTCTTCTATCTGGCCGCTCGCTTCGATTTCTTGTCGGGTACCACCGGTTCAAACTCACTCCCCAACAGCTCCACAAGAGCCATCTCCGCCTGATCTCCCTGGCGAAACCCGAGGCGGAGAATGCGAGTGTAACCGCCGTTGCGCTCGGAGAACCGGGGGGCGATTTCGTCGAAGAGTTTGGACACCACCGACTTGCGGCGGATGAAGCTCAGAGCCCGCCGCCGGGCATGCAGGTTCTCCCGCTTGCCCAGCGTGATCATCTTCTCGGCCACCGGACGCAGTTCCTTGGCTTTGGAGATGGTGGTGATGATCCGTTCCTTGTCCAGGAACTCGGTCACCAGATTGCGCATCATCGCTTTCCGGTGACTCGCCGTCCGCCCCAGCTTTCTTCCCTTTCGACGGTGTCTCATGACCGTCAGACCTCCGTGGTCTCGCGGACCAGCCGCCCCTTGCTGTCGATATTCATGCCGAACGACAGGCCCATCTCAGCCAGCAGTTCCTTGATCTCGCTCAGGGACTTCCGGCCGAAGTTCTTGGTCTTGAGCATCTCGGCTTCGCTCTTCACCACCAGTTCCCCGATGGTCTCTACATTCGCGTTCTTGAGGCAATTGTAGGCGCGAACCGACAACTCCAACTCCTCGACCGGTTTGACCAGGTTCTCGTTGACGGCCTGGTCCTCGTCTTCCTCGACCACGTCCTCTTCCGAGTCCTCTTCGAAGTTGATGAACATGAACAGGTGATCCTTGAGGATCTGCGCGGCCTGGGCCACGGCATCCTGCGGAGCGACACTGCCGTTGGTCACCACTTCCAGGTTGAGACGCTCGTATTCCGTCGACTGTCCCAGGCGGGCGGCCTCCACATTGAAGTTGGCCCGCCGAACCGGCGAATGGACCGAATCCATGGCGATGTACCCCAGGCTCAAGTCCTCGTCGTGGTTCTCGTTGGCGGGGACGTAGCCCCGGCCGTTCTTGACGCGCACCTCCATGACGATCCCGGCTTCCTGGTTCAGGGTGGCGATGTGGACATCCGGGTCCAGTATCTCCACCTCCGGGTCCGGCTTGAAGTCTCCGGACTTGATCACCCCTTCTCCAGCGGCCTCGAGGTGCAGGGTCTTGGGCTCGCCGGAGTGCAGAATCAAGGGAATCTGCCTCAGGTTCATGATGATGTCGGTCACGTCTTCCCGGACTCCCGGGATCGACGAGAACTCATGCAGGACTCCGTCGATCTTGACCGCCGTCAGGGCCGCTCCCTCGATGGCCGAGAGCAGGACCCTGCGCAGGGAATGCCCGATCGTCGTGGCGAAACCACGCTCGAAAGGCTGGGCATGGAAGTCGCCCGCAGTCGAGGTCAAGGTATCCGGGTCATAAAAGAGCTTGGTCGGTTTCTGAAACTCTCTCATGGATCTATATCTCCGAAGATTCTTTGAACTGCCGCCTCAACGAGGCCCCGGCCCGCGTCCATGGCCCTCGGGAAGCAGGGCTCAACCCCGGGATTGCCGGCAGAGCCCGAACGAAATCACGGGGGATCTGCCCGAGCGGGCCGGCGTTCGGCCGGCGGCTACTTGGAATAGAGTTCCACCACCAGGGACTCCTCGATGGGCAGCGAGACATGTTCCCGGGTCGGCAACTCCAACACCTGGCCCTTGAATTGATTTTTCTCCAGACTCAGCCACGCGGGAACCCCACGGCCGGCGGCGGCGTCCATAGCGGCGCGAACCAGCAAATTTTTCCAGATCTTCTGTTGCAGCGAGACTTCGTCCCCCGCCTTGACCAGGAAGGAAGGGATGTTGACCCGCCGTCCGTTCACCCGGACATGGCCGTGCCGGACCAACTGCCGGGCCTGGGTCCTGGAGGCGGCGAATCCGAGCCGATAGACGACGCTGTCGAGTCTCCGTTCCAGAAACTGCAACAGGAGTTCACCGGTGACGCCCCTCTTCTTGGCGGCTTTGGCGAAATAGCTGCGGAACTGGCGCTCCAGGACGCCGTAGACTCGCTTGACCTTCTGTTTTTCACGGAGCTGCTGGCCGTAACCCATGATCCTGGGACGGCCCCGCATGTCGCGCCCATGCTCGCCCGGAACGATGTTCCGTTTCTCGATGGCGCACTTCTCCGAGAAGCAGCGATTTCCCTTGAGGAACAGCTTCATCCCCTCGCGTCTGCAGAGACGGCAGACAGGGCCCTTATAGCGTGCCAAGCTCTTTCTCCTTCCCGAAGTGACCTGCCGATGACATGCAGTACTCCCGATCCGTTGCCGCCGAACCTAAACCCGGCGCCGCTTGGGCGGCCGGCAACCGTTGTGGGGAATCGGCGTCACGTCCCGGATTGATTTGATATCGATTCCAGACGACTGGATGGCCCGCACGGCCGCCTCGCGGCCGCCGCCGGGTCCCTTGACCCAGACCTCGCAGGTACGAATTCCGTAGAGGTCACGGGCCCGATTGGCCGCCGTGTGCCCGGCCTGAGAGGCGGCAAAGGGAGTGCTCTTGCGGCTCCCCTTGAAGCCCTGCATTCCGGCGGTGGCGGTCGATAGAACGTTCCCGTCCTGATCGGTGATGGTGATGATCGTGTTGTTGAACGTCGCCTTCACATGGACGATCCCATGGAGAACGGTTCTCCGATCCTTCTTCCTGGGTCCCTTCCTTCTCTTTGTCTTTCTGCCCTTGGCCATCTGGCTGCCCCTCTAATCGTTTCCCCGGGTCGAGAATGCGTTTCGCCGGCTGACTTTCGAAATTGTCGCGCCTCTCGTACGCACGCGCGGCGTCGGAAAGTCTGCGCCGCAGAACACCGCCGGATCCCGGCGCCGGCCGTTCGGTGCGCCTCCAGCTAGCGTCCCCTCTTTCTCCGCATGATGCGGATCTTACGCGGGCCCTTGCGGGTCCTGGCATTGGTATGGGTTCGCTGGCCGCGGGTGGGAAGTCCCCGGCGATGCCGAAGTCCCCGGTAGCAGCCGATGTCCATGAGACGCTTGATGTTGATCTGGAGTTCCTTGCGCAGATCCCCTTCGATCCGCCCCGCGTCTTCGATGACGCGCCGGAGCCGGGTGGCTTCCTCCTCGGTGAGGTCCCCGGTGTTCTTGTCCGCATCCACTTTCGCCGCGTCCAGGATCTTCCGGGACCGGGCCTGTCCGATCCCGTAGATGTAGGTCAGGGAAATCAGAATCCGCTTCCTGTCCGGTATGTTCACTCCAATTAGCCGCATGGTGCCGATCCGCTCCCTGTTTGCTGGACGATTACCCCTGACGCTGCTTGCATTTCGGGTTGATGCAGATGACTCGGACCACACCCTTGCGCCGGACGATCTTGCATTGCCTGCAGATTCGCTTGACCGAAGCTCGAACTTTCATTCTTCGCCCCCTTCGATCACCGGATCCGGACCGGATGTCCCGCGGCGGGTCCTGCCGCTGGAGTTGCTGAGGATCCAGGGGCCGTTTTCGGTGACGGCGACCGAATGCTCGAAATGGGCGCTGTAACCCCCGTCCGCGGTGACCGCCGTCCACCGGTCTTCCAACACTTTGACGCCGGGTCCCTGGCTGTTGACCATGGGCTCGATCGCCAGAACCATTCCCGGCTTCAATCGGGGGCCCTTGCCCGGCTCACCATAGTTGGGGACCTGCGGTTCCTCGTGCAGGAACCGGCCGATGCCATGACCCACGAATTCCCGCACCACCGAATAACCGTAGGCTTCCACGTACTTCTGGATGCGGTGGGAGATGTCGGAGATGCGGTTTCCCACCACCACCTGCTCGATCCCCCGGTACAGGGACTCGCGAGTCACGTCCAACAGCTTCCTCAGTTCGGGAGAAACCTCACCCACGCAGAAGGTCCAGGCGGAGTCGCCGTAGAAACCCTTGTAGTAGACCCCCACGTCCAGAGACAGGATGTCTCCCTCCTGGAGAGGCTGCTCGTTGGGAATCCCGTGTACGATCTGGTTGTTGACGGAGGCGCAGACGCTGGCGGGAAATCCCCGGTAGCCCTTGAAGGCAGGCCTGGCCCCGCTCCCCAGGATCAAGTCCTCGGCGGCGGCATCCAGTTGCCGCGTGGTCATGCCGGGGCGGACCATGGTCCCCAGCAGGTCCAAGGTCCGGGACACGAGGCGGTTGGCCTCGCGCATCCTGTCCAGTTCTCTAGCGCCTTTGCAGACGATCATCCCAATCAGGTTCCTGATGCGATACGAATTCTCAAGACCGAACGTCACATTCGTGACATGGTCTGAACGACGGAGTCGAAGACCTCCCGGATTCCTCCGGAAGCTTCCACCTCTCCGTAACGGCCCTCTGTCTTGTAGTAGTCGACCAGAGGCTGAGTCTGATCCCGGTAGACTCGCAGTCTCTCCCGAATCACGGATTCGCGATCGTCGGGACGGAGCACCAATTCCTCGCCGCACGAATCACAGATGCCCTCTTTCCGGGGCTCGGAGTAATAAAGGTTGTAGATATTACCACAGCCGCGACAGTGGCGGCGTCCGTTGAGACGCCTGACAACCTCCGCGTCCTCCAGTTTCAAATTGATCACCACGGGTGGAGCCCCGTTGCTGATTCGACTCAGGTAGGTGGCCTGAGCGAGCGTCCGGGGAAACCCGTCCAACAGGATTCCGTTGCCCGTGTCCCGCGCCAGCTTCTTTCCCACGATCTCGGCCACCAACTCATCCGGGACCAACTCTCCCGAATTCATGATGGCTTCCACCCGGCTGCCCAGATCGGTGCCGGCCCTTACTTCCTCTCTCAGGATGTCCCCGGTGGAGACGTGCAGGTAGCCGAAGCGCCCCGCGAGGCGCTTGGCCTGCGTCCCTTTCCCGGCTCCCGGGGGGCCGAGCAGAATGGTCACCAGCTTCTCGGACATCAGCCCCGTCTTCCCCGAATCCGGCCCTTTCGGAGGAAGCCTTCGTAGTGCCTCATGATCAGTTGCGACTCGATCTGCTTGACCGTGTCCATTCCCACTCCCACCACGATGAGGAGGGACGTTCCGCCGAAATAGAAGGTCACGCCCAACCCGTTGGTGAAGAAATCCAGGTTGTTGTCGATCAGGAAATTGTCCATAACCGGACCCACCAAGGGAATCGGCTGGACCTTGAATCCGGTCATCAGGAATTCAGGGAGCAGGCAGACCAAAACCAGGTAGACGGCTCCGGCAGCCGTGAGGCGGCTCAAGGTCTGGTCGATGTACTGTGCGGTTCGCCGCCCGGGCCGGATCCCGGGAATATAGCCGCCGTATTTGCGGATGTTGTCGGCGACCTCGTCCGGATTGAAGATGATGCTCACGTAGAAGAAGCAGAAGAACATGATCCCGGCGATGTAGATGAGGTTGTAGAGCGGGTAGCCTTGTTGAAGCTGCGTGGCAAGGCTCTGGACCCACTCGGCCTCGAAGACCAGGCCCATGGTGGAAGGGAAGGCGAGAATGGAGGCGGCGAAGATCACCGGGATGACTCCGCCCGAGTTCACCTTGAGAGGCAGGTGCGTGGCTTGCCCGCCGTACATCCTGCGGCCCACCACCCGCTTGGCGTACTGGATGGGGATCCGACGCTGCCCTCGTTCCACGATCACGATTCCGATCACCACCAGGATCATCATCACCAGGAGCAGGATGATGGTGAAGACGGACCGGGTTCCCAGCATCCAGTCCTGCCACAGGGAATGGGCCGCGGACGGCAGGCCGACCACGATGCCGGCGAAGATGATCAGGGAGATCCCGTTGCCGATGCCGCGCTCGGAGATCTGCTCGCCGAGCCACATCACCAGCGTCGTCCCGCTGGTGAGGGTCAGCATGGTCATGAGCCGGAAGCCCCAGCCCGGATGCGGCACCACCGGCGGAACCGCCTCCATCCGCTCCAGGACCGAGGCGGAGGCCAGGCTCTGAAACAGGCAGAGGCCCACGGTCAGGTACCGGGTGTATTGATTGATCTTTTTCCGGCCCAGTTGACCTTCCTTGGAGAGCCGCTCCAGGAAGGGCCAGACCACCGTCAGCAATTGCAGGATGATGGAAGCGGTGATGTAGGGAGTGATTCCCAGGGCAAAGATGGAGAACCGGCTCAGGTTGCCCCCCGAGAACATGTCCAGGAAGCCCAGGACGGTGCCGGCCTGCTGGTTGAAGACCAGTTCCAGGGCGCCGCTGTCCACTCCCGGAGTCGGGATCCAGCTCCCCACCCGGTACGCGGCCAGAAGCCCCAGCATGAAGAGGACCCGCCTCCGCAGGTCGGGAATATGAAAGATGTTCCGGAAACTGCCCAGAACCGGACTGAAGTCGGCCATCAGCTCAAAACCTCGACGCTGCCGCCCGCCTGCTCGATCTTCTCCCGGGCCGACCGGCTGAGATGGTGAGCGCGGACCATCAACTTGCGTTCCAACTCGCCTTCGCCCAGGACGCGCAGGCCGTCACCCAACTTTTTGACCATCCCCCGCTCCATGAGCAATTCGGGGCCGACGGTGGTTCCGTCCTCGAAACGATTCAGGTCCCGAACGTTGATCACCGCGAACCGCTTGCGGAAGGGGTTTTTGAAACCCCGCTTGGGAAGCCTTCGATAAAGGGGCATCTGGCCGCCTTCGAACCCGGCTCGGGCCGAGTATCCGGATCGGGATTTCTGACCCTTGACGCCCCGCCCGGCGGTCTTGCCGGTTCCGGAGCCCGGTCCGCGGCCGACCCGCTTGCGAGTGTGGCGCGTGCCTGGCGCCGGCTTCAAAGTGTGGAGCGCATGACTCATCGCTCATTCTCCTCGACGATCTGCACCAGATGGGGAATCTTGGCCACCATCCCCCGGATCTCCCGCGTATCCGGCCTCTCCACCACCTGATTCAACTTCCTCAGGCCCAGCCCCCGAACCACCAGTTTCTGGTGCTTCGATCGCCCGATGGCGCTGCGGACGTAGCGTATTCGGATGGTCGCCGTCCGGCGGCCCTGCGGCTCCCGCTCTGCAGTCAACTAGAGGTCCTCCACGGGAATGCCCCGGATCAAGGCCACCGCTTCCGGACTGCGCAATTGGGACAACCCATTGAAAGTGGCCTTGACCACGTTGTGAGGATTGGTCGTCCCCACGTTCTTCGTCACCACGTCTCGAATTCCGACCGACTCCATCACCGCTCGAACCGGCCCGCCGGCGATGATGCCGGTCCCTTCGGGAGCCGGCTTCAGAATGACCAGTCCCGCGCCGAAACGCCCCTTGACGGCATGGTGGATCGTCGACCCCTTCAGGGGAACGCCGATCATGGATTTCTTGGCCTTCTCCATTCCTTTTCGGATGGCCGACGGGACCTCGCGCGCCTTGCCCATGCCCCAGCCGACCTTCCCGTTCTGGTCGCCCACGACCACCAGAGCGCCGAAGCTGAGGTTCTTTCCTCCCTTCACCACCTTGGTGACCCGATTGCTGGAGATGACCTGATCCTTCAGTTCGTCGCCG
>JAJDTT010000135.1 GCA_022827025.1 Acidobacteriota bacterium | reverse complement strand
CCCTGCGTCGGGCGCGGAGACTTGTTGCTCCTCGGTCACATACTCCCGGTATGCTTCCTCGCAAGCGCCTTGTCCGGCGGGCGCAGGATCGGTTTCGGTGCTCGCGGGACTTTTGCCGCGGACTGTAACTTGGGAGATCGGATCTATGCAGGTGGATGCGGAGTTGATAGAAGACATCGTTATCGCGAGGGTCAAGGGGCGTGTCGACGGCGCCAACGCGATTCAATTCTGGAAGGAGCTCCGGGCGGCAATCGGCGACGGCGATCAATTTGTGATCGTGGATTTGGCGGACCTCAGATATGTCAGCAGTTCGGGTCTGCGCGTTTTCATGCTGGTTGCCAAGGAACGCAAGATCCGGCACCGTGGAATGGCGCTTTGCTCGCTTTCGAATTCGGTCGAACAGGTCTTCGAAATCATCGGGATCGGCAAGATCATCCCGATCTATGCGTCCCGGTCCGACGCGATCGCCGCACACGGATAACGGGCGGAAACACGACCATTTGCCGATGGGGCGATTGGTCCTGCCGGTCGCCGCGCAGTACGTCCTTTCTGATTCACCGCGACGGGTCGGTTCCGGTCTGTACGTTCATCCCTTCAGTGACAAACCGAAGGCCACCGGTGATGACCGGTTGCCGGTCTTCGAGAGCGCCGATGACGAACGTCTCATCGTTGACGCGCTGCAGGACGCGCACCGGGACAATACTCACCGTCTGGTCTTCGCTGACTGTCCAGATCTCGTTTCCAGGTTGCAGCGCTGCCCGCGGCACACGGAAGTAGCTCTCCGGCGCAAGACCCTCGATCTCGACCTCCACGAACTTGCCGACCAGGAGCGGGGGGACGCCGCCGGACCCGTTCGCCGGAACACCCGCGGTAAAGGGGTTGGGAACGCGCACGATCACGTCAATGGTTCGCGTCTGCTCGTCGATTGAGATCTCGGCCCGGTCGACGTAGCCCTTCCAGGCATAGCTGTCGTCGTCGAATCTGGCGGTCACGCGGGCGTTCACCCGCCGGTCGGCATCCCCTGCACGAAGTTTCCAAAGTTCCGGGATCATGGCGGCGTTGGAGTCGGACAGGGGCACGACCACCTCGACGGAATCGGCCGCGATCAGCCGTCCGACGGTCTGTCCGGCGGCCACGAACTGCCCCGTATCCACCGATTCGTCGCGCACGTAGCCGGCAAACGGCGCCCGCAGTTCGGTTCGGGACAGTGCCAGCCTGGCGCCGGCAATCTGGACTTCCGCACGGTGCAGCGCGGCCCGGGCCGCCTTGATCTCCGGTTCCCGTAGAGCCAGGGGCCCCGGTTCGCCCACTGGAGATCCGGCCTCGAGTTGCTGGCGGGAATATTCCTCGAATTCACTACGGGCGAACGCCCCTTGTTCCTGGGCCACGTAGAGGGCCACCCGGCGCGTTTCGAGGTCGGCCTCGGCTTCGCTCAAGCGTTGCAGATAGTCGGCGTTGTCGATGCGCAGGATCGGCTGACCGGACTCGATCCGCCCGCCGCTCTGGAATCCCGGATCCAACCAGACGACGCTGCCGCCGACGAGCGGAGCAATGTCGACTTCCGCGCTGGGCCGCACCGTGCCGGCGCCGTATACGGGGATGGCGCCCGAGCCGGCCGCAACCCGGCCGGTCTGTGCAAAAGGAATTTGGGGAGGCGGCTCACTGCGCTCCGGTTCGGGCGCCAGCGACACCAGGTAGTAGGCCAGGGCCCCGGAACCGGCAAGGATGACTGCCGCAACCAGGTAGCCTGCGATCCTGCCCATGGTGATCTACTCGGTAGGAATTGACTCGGTTCGAGGGTTCGCTGGCCGTTTCGTGAAGGTGATCCCAAGCCTCGCCGGCTGGCCGGGACGCCGAGGCAAGACGGCTGACTTGAGGGTGTTCATGACCCGAGATAAGCACAGACCTGTGACTTAAAACCAGCAAAAAACACAGTTTATCCTACCATCGGCAGAATGGACTACCAAGGAGCCTGCGCGGCAGAAATTGATCTGTTGCGAGAGCGTGAAATCGGTCCATAATTCCCGTTTCGAACCCCGAGATAGGGCCAAAACCCTTATACTTTACGGTGGGAAATGCCTGCAAAGCGTATCGAGCCTGAAAGTTCTTCCTTGCTGCCCCCGTTTCCCGAGGGTTGGTATTTCGTTGCCAGCCGGAAGGCCATTCTCAAGGCCAAACTGATTCGGAAGACCTGGATGGGCGAAGCGATCGTCGCCTGGTGCGACGGTGAAGGACGCGTATGCGTGGCCGAGGCGGTCTGTCCGCACTTGGGGGCCGAATTGGGGCCCGATGCCGGAGGACGGGTGCGCGATGGGTGTCTCGTCTGTCCGTTTCACGGTTACGAGTTCGACGTCAGCGGCCAGTGTGTCGCCACTCCCTTTGCGCCGGCGCCCAGGGCCGCGAAGCTGAAGGTGTTCGAGATACGAGAAGTGCTCGGCATGGTGTTCGCCTGGTGGGGCATCAACGGACGCCCGCCGCAATGGAGCCTTCCCGACGATCCGCCGTCGGGAGCCGACTGGAGCGGATTGGGGTTCCAAACCCTCCGGTTTCCCGGTCATCCCCAGGAAACGACGGAGAACGCCGTGGACGTGGCGCACCTGCGGTTCGTGCACGGCTATGGCAATGTCAGCCGGATCGGACCGGTGTCCGTCGACGGCGCTTGTCTCGAAAGCCGCTTTGACTTCAAGCGCGCCTGTAGCATCGCCGGAATAATGGTCATGGAGGGCGATGTTTCCGCCGTTACCCGCGTCTTTGGGCTGGGCTACTCGTTCGTCGAGGTCCACGAGCGATCCATCGGCATGGACTTGCGCCTCTGGGTCCTCGCGACGCCCATCGACGGGACGGTCATCGAGGTCATCCTGGCCACACAGGCGCGGGAATTACGGAAACCGAAACGGCCGATCCTGGGCCTGAGGTTCGTTCCCTTGGGGCTGCGCACCAAGATCATGAACCGGATCATGATGTCGGTGCAGAAGCGGGACGTGCTGCAGGATGTGGCGATCTGGCGGCGGAAGCGGTACCGGTCCCGCCCGCGACTGTGCCGGTCCGACGGTGAGATCGGGACCTATCGACGGTATTGCAAACAGTTCTATGCGGATTCCGGCCCCGAGGTGTCACCATGAAAGGACTCGTCTCCTGGTTCGCATCCAACGGAGTCGTGGCCAACCTGCTGATGGTCGTGATCCTGGTGGGCGGCGCCCTCTCCCTTCCCGAGATTCGAAAAGAGGTCTTCCCCGAGTTCTCGACCGACCTGATCAGCGTGTCGGTGGTCTATCCGGGCGCCGCGCCCGAGGAGGTCGAAGAGGGAATCTGTATCCGGATCGAGGAGTCGGTTCAGAGCCTTGCCGGAGTCAAGCGGATCACGTCGACGGCTTCCGAGGGCATGGGCATCGTGAACGTGGAAATCCTGGAGGGAACCGACGCCCGGGAACTCCTGGACGACGTCAAGGGCCGGGTGGACGCCATCAGCACCTTTCCGGAGGAGGCCGAGCAGCCGGTCATCCAGGAGTTCATCGTCCGCAATCAGGTCATCAACATAGCCGTCTCGGGACCGGCCGACGAAAGGACCCTCAAGCGGGTCGCCGAGCAGGTTCGGGACGAGGTCGTCTCTCTGCCGGGGATCACCCAGGCCGAGTTGTCCAGCGCCCGCCCCTATGAAGTCTCCATCGAGGTTTCGGAGGAGGCCCTGCTCCGGCACGGCCTTTCCTTCGATCAGGTGGCGCAGGCGGTCCGCCGGTCTTCCCTCGACCTGCCGGGAGGCTCGGTGAGAACCGAAGCCGGAGAGATCCTGCTCAGGACCAAGAGCCAGGCCTACGTGGGGGAGGAGTTCCGCCAGTTGACTCTGCTCTCGGGACCGGACGGCACGCGGGTCCTTCTGGGAGATGTCGCCCGGGTCGTGGACGGATTCGCCGAGACCGATCAGGTGGCCCGGTTCGACGGTCAGCCGGCCATTCTGGTCCAGGTCTTCCGGGTCGGGAGGCAGAGCGCTCTGGAGATTGCCGCCGCGGTTCGCGAGTACGTCAAGCAGAAACAACTCCAGTTGCCGGAAGGCCTGACGCTGACCACCTGGAAGGACGACTCCCGCATCCTGCGGAGCCGGCTCGATCTGCTGATCAAAAACGGCCTGGCGGGGTTGGCGCTGGTGGTTCTGACTCTGACGTTGTTTTTGAGGGTCGGCCTGGCATTCTGGGTCAGCCTGGGCATCCCCATTTCGTTTATGGGCTGCCTTCTGGCATTGCCCCATCTGGACGTCTCCATCAACCTGATCTCCCTGTTCGCCTTCATCGTCGTGCTGGGAATTGTGGTGGATGACGCCATTGTCGTCGGCGAGAATATCTTTTCCCAATACGAACAGGGGAAGCCCAAGCTGCGGGCGGTCATCGACGGGACACAGGAGATGATGATTCCCGTGTTCTTCGCGGTGGCGACCACGGTGGCCGCCTTCTCTCCGTTGCTGATGATCGAAGGCGCCACCGGGAAGATCATGCGGGTCATTCCCCTGGTGGTCCTGCCCACACTGGTCTTTTCGCTGGTGGAGTCCCTGCTCATCCTGCCCCATCACCTCTCCCACCTGAGACGCTCCGAGGGGCTGCGGAAACGGGGATTGTCCGGGTTGTGGAACCGCTTCCAGGACCTGATCTCGCGCCAGCTCAAGCGATTCGTCAAGCGAGTCTACGAACCCCTCCTGGGCGCGGCCGTCGAGTGGCGCTACCTGACGGCGGCGCTGGGCGTCTCCACCCTGGTGCTGGTCGTGGGCCTGATTCTGGGCGGACGAATCAAGTTCAATTTCTTTCCTCCGGTTGAGGCGGACAACGTCATGGCTTTCCTGACCATGCCTCAGGGCACTCCGGCCGAGGTCACGGCCCGTGCGATGAGAAAGGTGGAGCAGGCCGCATCGCTGCTCAGGGAGGATCTCGACTCTTCCAGCCAGGGAGACGGCTCGGCCAGCGTCTTCCGCCACGTGCTGACTTCCGTGGGGGAGCAACCTACCCGCGTCCTTCAAAATCGGCAGAGTGGAAACGTGTCCCGGTTTACCGGCGCCCACCTGGGAGAGGTGAACATCGAATTGGCGCCGTCCGAAGAACGGCCCCGGGCACAGGACGGAAAGCTCATCAGCAGCACGGAGATCGCCAACCGCTGGCGGGAACTGACGGGGACCATCCCGGATGCCGTGGAACTCGGCTACTCGGCCTCGATCTTCGCCGCTGGGGCTCCCATCAACGTTCAGTTCTCCGGCCCGGACCTGGACCACCTGCAGGAGGCCGCGCGCCAGTTGAAGCTGAGATTGAACGAATATGCCGGGGTCTACGACATTGCCGATTCTTTCCGGGCCGGCAAGCAGGAGATCCAGCTCAAGATTCATCCGGCTGCCGAGTCGCTGGGCCTGACGCAGGCCGATCTGGCAAGACAGATCCGGCAAGCTTTCTATGGAGAAGAGGTCCAGCGGATTCAGCGCGGCCGGGACGAGGTCAAGATCATGGTCCGGTATCCGTCGGACCGGCGCCGTTCCCTGGGGCAGATGGAGGGGATGAGGATCCGGACTCCGGAGGGCGGAGAGGTCCCCTTTTCGGTGGTGGCCGATTCGGAGCTGAGCCGTGGTTTCGCAGCCATCCGCCGGGTGGACCGGAATCGCTCCATCAGCGTGACCGCGGAAGTGGACACTCAACGGGCCAACTCCAACGAGATTCTGGCGGAGCTGGAAGCGGACTACCTTCCCACTCTGCTGCGGCAGTTTCCGGGCCTGACCTATTCGTTGGAGGGCGAGCAGGAACAGCAGAGCCAGACGGTGGAAGGACTCCTCCAGGGCTTCGGCATGGCGCTGGCCGCCATCTTTGCCTTGTTGGCCATTCCTCTCCGGTCCTATTTCCAGCCCCTGCTCATCATGAGCGCGATTCCCTTCGGCCTGGTGGGGGCCTTTCTGGGACACAAGATCCTGGGAATGGATCTGAGCATCCTCTCGGTATTCGGCATCGTGGCCCTGGCGGGCGTGGTGGTGAACGACAGCCTGATCCTGGTCGACTACGTCAACCGGCAACGGCGTGCCGGAGTCCCGCTCCGAGAGTCGATCCTGGCGGCCGGGTCGGCTCGGTTCCGACCCATCTTCCTCACCTCCGTGACCACTTTCGCCGGTCTGACTCCATTGCTCCTGGAAACGAGCCTCCAGGCCCAGTTCCTGATTCCCATGGCGGTCTCCCTGGCGTTCGGCGTCGTATTCTCGTCTCCGGTCATCCTGGTTCTGGTGCCGTGCACCTACATGATTCTGGAGGACCTGGCGCGAGCCGTTCGGTGGCTCCTGGGGCGCCCTGGCGTGCAAGAACCGGAACCTCCGGCTCTGATCCCTGCACCGGTGAAAGGCGGGAGCCCCCGGGGCTAGTAGCCGATGACCCCAAGATTTCCGGTCTGGGAAGTCCTGGACTCCTATCTGGGTCCTGCTCTCTCCCCGGACCCCGGACGCGCCCGGACCGGGACGCAGCGCCTGTTCCGGGATCTGATCGAACCACTGGGTGACTCCTTCCTGGTCCGCGACCGCAGGCTCCAGCAACGAGTGTTGGCTCGGATCGTCTCCCGGGTCCGCTGGCTCCCGGAGGCGCAGTCGTTTCATAAGGGGCTCAACCGGGTGGGGCTGGAGGACGAAGACGCCCTCGTTGAACGGACTCGACGACTGGCCCGGATGGAGACGCCGGGTCTCCCGCGACGGGTGGAGCGGGTACTGGTCCCCTCCCGCGTGACCCTCGGCGCCGACCTGCTGCTCACGGGCGCCATCGTCCGGACCTGCCTGGACGCCTTTCCGGATGCGGAAATCGTGTTCCTGGGCAGCCGCAAGAACGCCGGGCTGATCGCGCCGGCTTCAAGCCGTTTCCGGACCCGCGAGCTCACCTATCCACGCCGGGGCTCCCTGCTGGAACGCTTGCTGACCTGGTTGGACCTGGTGGATGCCGTGAACGAGGAGACCCACGGTCTGTTGACGGGCCGGGACTTTATCGTCATCAATCCCGATTCCCGATTCCTCCAGAGCGGACTCCTGCCGCTGGTTCCTTCCGGCCGGGAGGCGGGGAGCTACTTCGGTTGGGATCCGTCGATTTCAGGGAAAGAGACGGAGGAACGCAGCCAGTTGGAGGATCTGAACCGTTGGCTTCGCAAGATGTTCCGGTCCCACCCTCGGAATCCGCTTCGGGGTCCGTCCCTGCACTTGGAGGACTCGGTCCGAGACTGGGGGAAAGAGATGCTGGGCTCCCTGGACCTGGGCGGCAATCCGGTCCTGGTGGGAATGAATCTGGGAGTCGGCGGCGATCCGGACAAGAGAATTCATCGGAACCGGGAAACGGTCTCGGATTTCGAGCGCCTGTTGGTGACCGGTTTGCTGGATCAGGGGGCGGTGCTGGTCCTGGATGCCGGCTTGGGCCGGGATGAGCTGGAACAGGCCCGGCGACTCTTCCTTGAGATGCGCGAGCGGGGCCTGGGAACGGCCCGAATCACCGGGGGTAGGCTGCGGCGAGACGACCCGGGCACCTTGCCGGTCCGGCTGGTTCTGTTTCAGGGCCCGGTCGCAGAATTCGGGGCGCTGCTCAAGCAGTGCCGGATCTACGTCGGCTACGACTCGCTGGGTCAGCATCTTGCCGGCGCCCTGAACCTGGACCTGGTCACCGTGTTCGGCGGGCACGCTTCCCCCCTCTTCGCTCGCCGTTGGAGACCGGGTGGCGACGGAAGGATTCGGGTGGTCGAGTCAGGTCCCGGGCCCTTCAACTCCCGGCGCCAAGCGGAGTTGGCCGACAAGGCCATGGCTGAGGCCCGTTCTCTTCTTTAGCCCGCATTTCTCTACTCAGGGGGCGTGACGATCGCGCAGTCTGTCCCGGAAAATCCTTGGAAAAATCCGCGGAAATGCTCAAAAACAGATTGTTTTTCATCATACGCATAGCGACCTGATGAGAAATGCGGGTTAGCAGCCCGTGGTGAGAGTCCCGCGAACACCGAGACCGTTCCTGCGCCCGCCGGACAAGGCGCGATTCGGGAGTATGTGGGCCGATAGCAACACGGCCGGGGACTCTATCTCGACGTCAGGCTAACCCCGACTCGATCCCAGAGTCGGGTTGGGGACGCATGGGCCTCTGCGGGCTAATGATAGCAGCTCCAGACAAGATGTCATAGAAATATCATCATAAGACCCCATATTATCATATTAGGATCATTTATCCGCTATCATTCCCCCCTTCTTGATGATATTCTTTAGTGGAATTTTGACAAATTGAGTTTTTCCAAGAATGGGAAACCCTTGTCAACCGAGGCTTGCCACGATGCTGCACTCATGGTACGCCATCCTTAGCCGAGCCGAGCGCGTGTGCCATGAGGCGCGCCCGGAGGCGGCCACCCCGTCGCCTTCGGCGGGATCGCTGCGGTCTGACGCGCCCGCTTTTCCCGCCTTTCCGGCCGCCGCCGGACAGCCCCATCGAACTGCCGCCGCTCTGCTGGCCGGCGTGGCGTTCCTGCTGGCCGCCGTCTCAAGGAGCCTGACGCGGCAAATGGCGGCAATGGGTGTGGCACTGCTGATGGTGCTCGCGCTCGTGTCGGTGGGCGTCACGTTCCACGAACACGTCACCGACGTACAGGGCGCCGATCA
>JAJDTT010000014.1 GCA_022827025.1 Acidobacteriota bacterium | reverse complement strand
GTACGGTCTGGCTGGGATCATTGAGCTTCCGGAAAATCGGGCCATACCCGGTCATTCCCTGCGTGTTCACTCTTGGTGCATTGGGGTTGCTGACTCCGGTAATTCCGATCTCTTCACCAAAACGGTCGTTGTCCAGACCCTGAGTACCGATAATTCGCGGTGTCCGGGTCACACCGGTGCGAAGGTTCAGGATCACGTTGGGCCGGATGGTCCAGTAATAGTTGAAGCGATAGCGGTATTGAGCCGACTCGTTTATGTGAAGGCTGGAGACCGCCTCGTCAAAGACCTGCGGATAGGTGGACCGGTTCAGCCTGACATTCTGCTCCGTGCCAAACGTAAACTTGTGGGATCCCGCTTCGTCGACCTGGTGATCGATCTTGAGGTAATAGGACTCTTTGTCGTCCGGGCGCAGAGTCTGGGTTCCGACCCAGTTACTGGCGACGCCCGGCCGGTTGGGCGCACCGATGTGCGAAACCAGAGTCTGCGTGATCGGGCTTGACCGGTCCATCGGAATCATGTTTCCCGGAAAGGGGTCGCGGATGAACCCGCCTTGTCCATCCGGTCGAGTGGTGGCCGGATCGAATATCTGGCCCCGAAAAACCGGCCGGCCCAGGGCATCGGTCCCGATTTGATCGCCCAATATCTCACTGAAGTCGCCACTGCGCATGGCAGTGGTGGGGACGGTGGCAGTCGTCCCGGAGGGGGCTGTCCGCAATTTGTAAATATCGATCCCACCAAAGAAGAAAGTGCGGTTTTTCCAGATGGGACCGCCCAGCACGAAGCCGAAGTCATTCTGCCGCGTGACGGCTCTCCTCGCCGCAAACCAGGGTCGAGCGTCGAACACGTCGTTTCGGTTGTACCAGAAGCCAGTACCGTGAAAGTCGTTGGTGCCTGACTTGAACACCAGGTTGATGGCCACACCGCTGTCCCACCCATGCTCCGCCTGCGTGTTGGTGTCGAGTCGGAATTCCTGAACCATCTCCGGAACCGGTGCCGTGTCATCGCGAGCGTTCTCGTGAGTCGAACCGCTCGCCCTCACCCCGTCAATGTTGTAGCTGGGCGAAGCCGTTGGAGTTCCCTGGACGAAGGACCGGGACATGGCAACGTTTTCGTTGTCGAAATACCTGAAGGGGTCGTAAGACACACCCGGCATGGTCCGCAGGAAGGACAGGGCCTGGCGGTTGTTGAACGAGACGACCAGAGGCAGACGGGCAATTTCCTCGTTCACCCTGGCATACCCTGCCTTATTGCTCTGCTTCTCAATGGTGGGGAGCGTCGCCGCCACCTCCACGGTTTCCGCCACCTGGCCCACGGTCAGTTCAACGTCGAGAGTGACAATCTCACCCGAAACGACGCGGACCCCGGTCTGTTCAAGCGTCCGGAAGCCGGTCAATGAGGCCCGCAGCGCGTATTCGCCGATGGCCACGGAGTTGAACCCGTAAAGCCCCACGTCGTTGGTCACGACGTCCCGTTGGACACCGGTGCCCACGTTGGTGAGGGTCACTTCTACGCCGGGGAGAACGCCTCCGCCTTCGTCTCGCACGGTCCCGGTAACGGTTCCCACATGCTCCTGGGCCAATGCCGGGAGGGAAACCATCAATACAAACAATGGGAGGGCACCTTTGATGGAAAAGGGGGAGGCCTGCATCGTCGTCTCCTTCTTGGCGAGCGGTCTGGCGGGCTGTGGAAGTCGACTTCCACTTGTTGCACTAAAATGTACACGATGTCATCAGAAAAAGCCAACAAATTCCTGGACGTGGTTCCCATGGTGCGTTACGATTCTGGGTTTTTTTCACACGTGCTCTGTCCGGGCGGAAGAACCAGGACCTCCTTGTCGTGTTGCCTGGTGATCTCGTCCTGCTTGGCGTATGTGCTAGGTTAGGTCGCGGGATGCGGACACGACGGGCCCTCGCTCCGGCTCTCCAGGCGACGCTCCTGGGCCTGTTTGCCACCCTGGAACCGACCTTCCGTTTGTCGGCTCAGCCCCTGCCAATCCTGCGAGACGTCACCCAGGAAGCCGGTTTGAAGTTGGTCACCACCTGTGGAACGCCGCAGAAGAAATTCATCATCGAAGGGAACGGGAGCGGTTGCGCCTGGATCGACTACGACAACGACGGCTGGACCGATCTCTACGTCGTCAACGGCATCTCCAGCGCAGCGCTCATGGAGAGACGGGAGGACGCCGCCTCCGCTCCCAATTTCCTGTTCCGCAACCGTGGCGACGGCACTTTCTCCCAGGTGACCACAAAGGCCGGAGTCGCCGGGACCGGCCTGGGGAACGGCGTGGCGGCGGCGGACTACGACAACGACGGGTGGATCGACCTGTTCGTGACCAACTACGGCCGCGACCTCCTGTACCGGAACAACGGCAACGGCACCTTCCATGAGGTGGGCGCCGCGGCGGGAGTCGCCGGAAAAGGGGAATGGAGCACGGGAGCGGCGTTCGGAGACTACGACGGCGACGGGTGGCTGGACCTGTACGTGGCGCGCTACCTGGAGTTCGACGTCGACGACCCTCCCCTGGGAGGGGAGTTCTGCGGCTACCGGGGCATCCCCGTCATGTGCGGCCCCAAGGGGCTGAAGGGAGCGCCGGACGTCCTGTACCGTAACAACGGCGACGGAACCTTCACCGACGTCACTCAGGCGGCGGGAGTGACGGACGATAAGCTCCTGTACGGTTTTTCCCCAGTCTTCGAGGACTTCGACAACGACGGCGATCCCGACCTCTTCGTCACCAACGACGCCGGTCCCAATTACTACTTCCGGAACCGGGGAGACGGGACGTTTCGCGAATCGGCGCTGCTGTCGGGGGTCGGGTACAACGCCCAGGGGACAGCCCAGGCGGACATGGGCGTAGCCGTGGGGGACGTGGGCGGGGACGGGCGCGTCGATCTGTTCACCACCACTTTCTCTGAAGAGTACTACCCCTTCTTCCGAAACCTGGGTCCCGGCGGATTCGAGGAAGTCTCCCAGCCGGTGGGACTGGCGACGAGGACCCTGCCCTACCTGGGATGGGCCACCTTCTTCCTCGACGTCGACAACGACGGGAACCTGGACTTGTTCGTCGCCAATGGGCATATTTTCCCGCAGGTGGAGCCCTCTTTGGAAACCTACCGTCAACCGGACCTGCTGTTTAGCGGCAACGGCGAATTCGGTTTTCAGGACATCAGCAGCCGGGTGGAGCTGGATCAGGCGCCGGTGCGGTCCAGCCGGGGAGGCGCCTTCTGCGACTACGACAACGACGGGGACCTGGATCTGCTGGTGCTGGCCATCGACGACCCACCCACGCTCCTGCGCAACGACGGAGGAAACCGGCGGAACTGGCTCCAGTTCCGGCTCACTGGCAGTCGTGGAAACCGGTCCGCCGTCGGCGCCCGGGTGAAGGTCGTGGCCGGCTCCAAGACCCGGACCGGCCGCGTCAGGACGGGCGGCAGCTTCCTGTCCCAGAACGACCTTCGTCTGCATTTCGGCCTGGGCGAAGCGGCCGCCGCCGACCGGGTCGAGATCCGCTGGCCCGATGGTGCAGGCCAGGTTCTGACCAACGTTCAAGCAAACCAGATCGTCCACATCGAGGAGGTCCGATGAGAGCACTATCCCCCATTCGAGTTGGTTGGACCGCCGTGATCTTGCTCCTCCTGTCTCTGGTGCTGGGTTCGCTGCCGGCGGCGGGCGAAGCTTCCGGAGCCGGCGAGAAGGTCCGGTTCCTGGACCTCACCCTGTTGGTGGCCACCGACTATCCGGTGAACTGGCCGGACATGTTTCCCTTTTTCCACCTCAACCACTACCTCAAAATCGGTCCGCGAGGCCCCTACAACAGCGACATCATCACCATTGACGAGAACACGGGGAGCCAGTTCGACGCTCCGGCCCATGGTCCGGTCCCCGTCCCGACGGCTCTGATCACGCCCGAACGGGTGCCCATCTGGCAATTCCTGGGGGAGGCCTGCGTCATCGACGTGACCGAACTGCTGGACGATGCTCCCAAGGGCCACAGCCCGCTGATCCTCAAGAAACACGTCCTGGACTGGGAACGCCGCCACCGCCCCCTGGGACCCGGCGACGCGGTCCTGTTTTACAGCGGATTCGCCGACAAGTATTTCAAACAACTGCCAGCGGGACGGGGCTGGGTGGCCGAACCCGCGGCGGGGAAAACCACTGCTTGGCCTGCGCCTCACGCCGATGCCATGGACTACCTGGGGAGCCGGGGCGTCATGCTGGCGGCGACCGACGGTCCCAGCATGGGACCACTGCCGCCACCGCTGGCGATGGAGACGCACGCCGGCGGACTGCAACACGGGATGGTCTGGACGGAAGGCGCCCGGAACCTGGGCCAGCTCCCGGCCACGGGCTCCGTCTACGCCCAACTGCCCCCGAAACACATGGGCGGCATCGGCGCCGAAGTTCGAGCCTTCGGCATCGTCGGAGACCCGTTGGCGTCCTGGCTCATCGAGGCGGTGCGCGCGCAAAGGGTCATCGACCTGTCCGTCCAGCTCTCCGAGAGGCTGCCGGTCTGGTGGCCCGGTCCCGGCCGCGGCAACTCGCGCTATCCCTACTACCAGCACGTGCTCCCTCTCGACCTGAACCCGGCACAGCACCAGCGCGCCTTCGACAGCCACACGGGCACCCACCTGGTCCCTCCGGTCTACGCCCTGCCCCGGAAGGGATTCCGTCCGGACCGGTACTCGCCCGAGGTGAGGGAGTGGCTCACGGAATACGAGCAACGTTACGGGCCGCGGGGCTACAGCGACGTCACCACCGAAAAGGTGCCTCTCTCCCAAACCAGCGGCTGGGCCCGCGTGATCGACGTGAAACACCTGATGGGCACCACCACCGAGTCCGACTGGCCGGCGTCTCCGGTCATCGGACCCGGCCACATTCGGGAGTACGAGAAACGTTCCGGAGAGTTGCAGCCGGGTGAGGTGGTCATTTTCCACAGCGGGTACAGCGATCGCTACCTGAGGCCGTTCCCGGAGGACAAGGCCTGCATGAAGGACCCCCTCGACGGGAAACGGGAAGGGTGGCCGGCGCCCGGAGCGGAGGCCGTCCAATACCTGTCGGAACGGGGAATCCGCTGCG
>JAJDTT010000267.1 GCA_022827025.1 Acidobacteriota bacterium | reverse complement strand
GGCAGCGGCGCCTGTCCGCGTTGCGGTCTGACGAACGACCCGGTCCCGACCGGACCGGGTGGCGGGGAACGATGCGACGCCGGAGGGCACCCGCAGTGCCCCTACGGTCATCGAGGAGGTGAAGTTACTAAGAAGAAGAAGCGGGGGTTTTCCTACCCCCGCCCCCTCATTCGCTGAAGCGGAAGGAGTAGAGGTCCGCGTTCTCCAGGCGGAAACGGACCCGGATCGTTTGTCCGGCCAGCGATCCCACGTCGGGCTGGATCGTCTCTTCTTCGTCGGGAGTTTCCTGGCTGCAGGGACACTGCTTCCAGTTGACGATGATCCGGGTTGAATCGCCGGTCAGGGGAGGACAATCGACCAGGGCGTAGCCCGGTATCGGACGGCCCTCCTGGTCCTGAAACTCCACCCGAAGCTGCCCACCGGGGCGGGCCTGGAAATTCACCTCGAGACGGCTTCCCGAGAACTTGAGGGGATGGGTGACCAGATCGCCTCCCCCGGGGCCGCCGCTGGCCGACACGAAACCGTCGCTGCGGTAGGCGAAGCGCCGCAACCGGGTGTCCGGCCCTTCGTAGTAGGCCTCGGACGCGTAGACCGACATCTCCCCGGGGCGGTCCGGCAGTTCCAGCAGGCCCCAAGTCATGTAGTTGCTCCGGTTCCCCGCCCGGTCCTTGGGGGCGGTCTCGGGAATCACCGGGTCGTTCCACCGGTGGAAGGTGAGCCCGTCGCGGCTGGCCATGAAGATGGGCTCCACCCGCTGCCCCTCGTCGGGCAGGTAGCGGGTGGGAAATCCAATGAGGATGTGGGGCGCCCGGTGATAGGCCCGGATGGCGTTGGTGTAGAGGTGCTGGTTGGGCGCTCCCGGGTATTTCAGGAGCACGGGATCGGTCCAGTTGACGAAGTCATCGGAGGTGCCGGTCATGATGGCGCGCACCCGGTTGACGAAGATGCGGTGGTATTCGCGGTACTTGCCGATCTGCGGATCCCAGAAAGCCAGGTTCTGGGAATCGAAGGCCCCTTCGGTGATGACCGGCTCGTCCTTGATCAGGGACCAGTTGACGCCGTCGGGCGACTGGTAGACGTACAGTCCCTTCTTCCCCAGGGGACGACCCCGGGAGATCCCCTTGTAGCGCGCTTCCGGAGGCGCGTCGGGGTTGCCGTCCTTGAAGGCGACGAAACAATGGGTGCCGATCCCGTCCAGGATGATGTTGTTCTGCTTCGACCCCTCGTACTCCACGATCCCCAGATTGGGCTTGGTCCAATTGATCCCGTCCCGGCTCTCGGCGTAACAGGTCACCTCCGGATGGGTGGCTTTCCTGGCCTCCACATCCCAGTTCGACCCGCGGTAGTACATCCGGTAGAGGTCGCCGTCCTGGAAGATGGTGTAATAGGCGCTCGTGTTGCCCTCCCAGGGCTCTCCCGTCACCAGGACCACTTCCCGAGGTTCGGGCCGGTGCAGCTGGAGGCGGGCGTCGCCGCTGATCTCATCGATCATATGCCGGTCCACGAACAGTTCCCTTCGGGAGCCGATGTCGATGACACCGCCGATGGCGGTCGCCAGAGAGAGAGTCATGACGGTGAGCAGGGTGCAAAGCTGATTCATCTCGGGTACTCCTTGGTTCCACTCCTCGATCACTGGAAACGCAGCCCGCTATTGTAGCAGCCCGAATTGGTCGGGTCGCCAAGTCCGGCGAACTCGCGTGGCGACTTTCAACGGGGGCTGCTATTGTCGCGAACAGACCCGCCGTCACTTGGAACCGGTACCGGGCATGACGACACTGGGAGGAAAAATTCATGAAAAAGACACTCTTGATCTCTGCCGGAATCCTGGGCCTGACGCTGGCCGCCGCTTATCCGCCTCCGGTGGTTTTCGATGAGCAATGGCCCAACTGGCGCGGTCCGGACCATACGGGTATGGCCCGCACGGGCGCCCCCGTGCGCTGGAACACCACCGAGAACGTCAAGTGGAAGACCCCCATCCCCGGAAAGGGCCACTCGACTCCCATCGTCTGGGAAGACCGGATCTACCTCACCACCGCCGTCCCCACGTCTCCCATCCCCGAAGCCCCCAGGCGCGAACTGACCGGGCGGCCACGGGCGGAACGAGGCGAAGGCAGGCCCGACCGGCAACGGCGGCCAAGGGTGGAGAGCGGCGAGGGCAGGCCCGACCCGGAACGGCGGCGGCGCATGCGGGAACGATTCCGGCGCCGCATGCAAATGACGTTGGTGGAGCACAAGTTCGAGGTCCTGTGCCTGGACAAGGAGACCGGGAAGATCCTGTGGCGGCAGACCGCGACGAAAGAGACGCCTCACGAGGGTTACCACCGGCTCTATGGCAGCTTCGCCTCCAATTCCGCGGTCACCGACGGCCGTCACCTCTACGCCTTCTTCGGCTCCCGGGGCCTCTTCGTCTACGACCTGGACGGGACCCTGGCCTGGAAAAAGAACTTCGGCGTGAAAATGAGAATGCGCAACGGCTTCGGGGAGGGGACGGCGCCGGTCCTTCACGGCGATATTCTGATCCTCAACTTCGACCATGAAGGCCAGTCCTTCATTCTGGCTCTGGACAAAAACACGGGGAACGAATTGTGGCGCCGGGACCGGGACGAGCGGAGCACCTGGTCCACTCCCCTGGTCACGGAGCACGCGGGTAAGACCCAGGTCATCGTGACCGGAGACAACCGGGTCCGGAGTTATGACATCGCCAACGGCGACCTGATCTGGGAATGCGGCGGCCTGGGGACGAACCCGGTCCCCATCCCGGTCCGGCACCGCGACACGGTGATCGTGATGACGGGACACCGCAGTCCCAACATGCTGGCCATTCGGCTGGACCGAACGGGTGACCTGACCGACACCGACGCGGTCCTCTGGACCAACCAACGGGGGAACGCCTACACCGCCTGTCCCGTTTACGCCGACGGGAAGCTCTACGTGCTGACCGACCGGGGTCTGATCAGCTGCTTCGACGCCGACACCGGCCAACCCTTCTACCACCAGCAGCGCCTGCCCAATCCCTACCAGTTCAAGGCGTCTCCGGTGGGTTCCGAAGGCCGGCTCTACCTGGCCAGCGAGCAGGGCGACGTCATCGTTCTCAAGATGGGCGAGGAATACGACGTGGTGGCCGTCAACTCCATGCCGGACCACTTCTTCATCTCGTCACCCGTGATCGTGGACAACCAGCTCTTCCTCCGCAGCCAGGACGCACTCTATTGCATCAGTGAGTGAGCCGCACCAGCGGCACGACCGCGCCAAACTGAGCTGGGGGATGAGTCCTTCCTGGCAACAAAGCGGTCACCGAGACCGTGGACGTGACGTGTATCCCGGCACCCGCGAATACACATGCGGCAATCCTGAGCTGCCAGAGCTGGAACCAAGAATTCTTCGTCCATTTGTCGAAGATTTCGGGAACAAGGAACTAAAATGATCGTCCGATGCGTGTTCTCAAGAACATCAGACCCACCCCTGAACAACTCGTAATCCTCGGGGATGATGGTGCGGGATTTCGTTTAATCCGGGGTGCTGCCGGCAGCGGTAAGACCACGACGGCACTGATGCGGCTGCGCCAGCTTTGTTCCTCCCGACTTGCGCGCAAAGCCCGTCTTGGTTTCCCCGAACCGGTTCGTGTTCTCGTGCTGACGTTCAATCGGACACTTCGAGGTTACGTCAATCACCTCGCAGCCGAGCAGGTGCATACTTCAGAGGACGTTCATCTGACGGTGGAGACATTTTCTCGTTGGGCATGGGGTCTTTGTGGATGGCGGCGGGTGACTGACCAGTCGTTGATGCAAACTTTGATCCGAAGACTGTTGAGTGAGGCTGGCTTCGCTGACCATCTCGAGTACTTCACCGACGAGGTCCAGTACCTCCTGGGTCGATTTCAGCCAGACGACCGGGGCCGTTATCTCCGCGTACGAAGAACCGGTCGTGGTCGCGCACCGGCTGTAACCCGACCGACACGCCATAGACTCCTCACCGATGTGATCGCACGATACGAACGTGAGAAACGCCGACGTGGTGAAGTCGACTGGAACGACATTGCTTGCGAAGCTGCGAAGGTGTCAGGCCAAGGCTACGACGTCGTTGTAGTCGACGAAACCCAAGACCTTTCAGCCAACCAGGTTCGCGCCGTGCTCGCGCACCTGAAATCGGATCACACGACCACCCTCATCATGGATGCCATGCAACGCATCTACCCGCAAGCATTCCTCTGGCGCGAGGTCGGTCTGATCGTTCGCCCCAAAATGGTGTTCACGCTCAAGGAAAACCACCGCAACACCGTTCAGATTGCTCGATTTGCAGCGTCTGTCGTGCAGGAACTTCCGCAGGACGAAGACACCGTGGTACCGGACCCGAAGGCCTGTCGACGCCACGGGCCTCGCCCGGAGGTCATTGTTGGAAGATACAGCGATCAATTGAGCCACATGCTGGATCGTGTTCAACCGTTCCTTGCAGAAGGCGATACCGTGGCCATACTTCACCCCCGAGGCGGCGGCTGGTTCAACTTTACCCGGACCACATTGGGGAGACGGAAATTGAACTTCTGCGAGTTGACCCGGGAAAGAGACTGGCCGACCGGATCGGAACAGATTGCCCTCTCCACGATCCACTCGGGCAAGGGGCTCGAATTCGATCATGTACTCCTACCTGGATTAAACCAGGAGGTCACACCCCACGGTGCGGAAGTCGGCGACGGCACCCTCGATTCGCTTCGGCGGCTGTTGGCAATGGGCATCGGTCGCGCTCGCACAACCGTTTCGGTGGGATACAAACCAGGAGAACAATCCACTTTGATCGGTTTTTTTGACCCGACCACCTATGACTTGGTGGAAGTCGGGTGATGACGAAGGGCTATCCTCGGAGAACCGAAGAGTTGAAATCTCTGCCTCCGCGATCGGAGATCGTAACTGCAGTCGAGGAGCGAGGAATAAGAGATGTGCTCCACTTCACCACGAAAACGGGAGCGGTCGGAATATTGGCCGCAGGGACAGTGAAGAGCCGCGAGCGACTGCCGCAAGAGCGGTACCTGGAACACGTGTACCGCCCCAACGCACCGATTCGCAAGGACACAGATTGGCTGGACTATGTGAATCTGTCGATCGCGCGCATCAACAACTGGATGTTCGCGCATTCCGAACGCTGGCACGCGGCAGAGGACAATCCGTGGGTAGTGCTGTCCTTCGATCCTGAAATACTCGGGCATCCCGGCGTTGTGTTCGCGACGACCAACAACATTTATCCGGCCTGCCGACGCGCTGAAGGCTTGCTTGGATTCGAGCGGCTGTTTGCGGATGAGGTTTCCGGACGATACGGAGAACCTCACGACCGACACAATAAGCAACCCGACTGGCCTACGGACCGTCAAGCTGAGGTGCTCTATCCCGGCGAGTTGTCGTGCGATCATCTGCAACGAATCGATGTTCAACGCGAGGAAACGATAGACACGATCCACGGTATGCTGGGTGGTCTAAACTTGGAGCACGTACCGGTTCGCTACGCACCCGAGGTATTCGAATGAACGATAGAAACCGGCTTCCTTACGACAAGCCGAGCGTCAACGAGTCGCCTTCCGAGCACAACGGGTCTTCTGACATCTCCCAGCGCGGCACCCGCATACGGCGCTCTGCCCTTTGGGCGGCGTACGGCGATGCGCTCGGATGGATCAGTGAAATGACGGACGCATCGGGACTCAAGCGAAGAACCGGGGGGCCACCGTTACGGGAGCCAATTGCGTGGAAAAGACGGATCGGCGGCCGCGCTGGCGTAACGGCGTCGCTTCCCAAGGGGTGCTATTCTGACGACTCGCAGTTGCGCCTCGCCACAAGCCGAGCCATCCGTCCTGATGGATTCGACGTAGAGGCCTTCGCCAAGGTCGAACTCCCTGTCTGGCTGAGCTACGCGCTCGGCGGCGGCAGATCCACCAGCGTGGCGGCAACGCGCCTTGGCAAGCCGCGGTCGTCGTGGTTTGCCAACTCCTTCAAGGGCTGGACCGCGTCCGGCGGCAATGGAGCCGCGATGCGGGTTCAGCCCCACGTCTGGGCTGCTCGAACACCGGACTATCCCGAGAGTTTTATCCTGGACATCGTGCGAAACACGATTTGCACGCATTCCCATCCAAGGGGGTTGATGGGGGCGATTCTTCACGCACTGAGTGTCGCTCGGGCGATTTCGACCGGAAACTGCCCATCACCAAGGGATCTACAGGCCGACATTGAAATTGCTGAGCATCTTCCGGCGATCATGAATCCCGACACCGAATTACAGTATTGGCTCACCGCGTTCGAGCGGGAATCGGGGGGCTTCGACGACGCTTGGGCACAAGCGATCAGAGAAACCAGAGAGGCCGTTCAACTAGTCGCCGAGCCCATGCCTGAGTTGTCAGGCGTGGAACGCTACCGAAACATCATCAACAGGCTGGACCTCCGCAACCCCAAGTGCCGGGGGAGTGGAACGCTGACGGCAGTGGCAGCAGTGGGGCTGACGTGGTGCGAGAAGCGTCCAATAGAGACCATGCGTATTGCGGCGAACGCGCTCGGGACTGATACCGACACGATTGCTACGATGGCCGGCGCAATTCTCGGTGCAACGGTCGAAGTCGATCCTCCGATCGAAGTGCTCGACTCGGAACTGTTTCGAACCGAAGCAGATCGGCTGACGGAGATTGCCGCAGGCAGAACGCCGTCAAGTCATCAGTATCCCGACTTGCTGCACTGGTCGGCACCGAAGACACGAGCCGATGCGTTGGTCCAATCTGACGGGACATACGTCGTTCGCGGTCTGGGTCGCGTCGCCGAGACACCCGACGAACCCCTTGTCGGGCCGAAGGGCAAATTTCAGTGGCAGTGGATCAAACTCGAATCCGGCCAGACACTATTGATCAAACGCCGCCCAAAGCTCGCACCGGAGATCGCGTCTGATTGCCCGTCTGTTGTTGAAGAACACGGGACCGTCCCGGTCGAGCCCACAGTCAAAGAAAGACGCCGAGGAGATTCGGTCAAACCACCGTTGGACAATCGGTCTGTAACGGGACAGCCGGCGGTCGAGCCACCACGGCCCGCGAAAGCGTCACAACCCTCCGCCCGGTCAGTTGCGGCGACACTCTCGTTGGTGGAGACACACATCAACGACGACAGGGTCGTTGGACGCGCGCTCAGAAAAGTAGTCCGGAAAGGATCTCGGGGTGAAATTCATGAATTTACCGGGAAACTGATCGACCTCCTTCGCGATTCCGGGAGGCCGTGACGGTTCCTTCGTCCTCTGACGGAACAGTCATTGGGGGGAGGGTCCGAGGACCAGGAGGGACCATGCAGGACCGACGACGATTCCTCAAACAGACGGCTGCGGCTGCCACCGCCACCACACTGTTGCCCGCACTGGCGGGACCCGGCTGCTCGCCGGAGCCGGAGCAACCCGGACAGAGACGGCCAATGAAACGGGTCATCTGGAACAACGACGGCGACGACCTGGCCGGCGTGGCGCAGGAGCTGGTCAGCCGGCCCCACTGGCCGAAACGGTTCGATAACGTCGATCAGTATCTCGCCCTGCGTTTGAACGATCTCAAGGGGACCCACGTCAACGGGTTGGCCCACTGCGGCCTCGCCACCATCCCCCATTGGGAGTTGCCCCGGAAACACATCCAGGCGCTGGGGCCCGACCCGGTCCAGCCCGCCGTGAAGTTCGCCCACGACAACAACATGGAGTTCTTCTTCTCCATCCGCATGAACGACGTCCATTGCGCCGTCTACCCGGGGGTCCAGTATTGGACTCCCCTCAAACTGGAGAACCCCCATCTGCTCCAGTCCCGAATCACCCCGGAGCGATTCCAGGAGACCTTCGTGCCCTGGATCAAGAAGGAGTCTCCGGACCACCCCCACGATGCCCTGCTGGAGTATTGGGGAAATGGCGGGGAGCGCACCATCGACCGTTTTCGCAACAGTTCGTTGGGACCCATCTCCTTCTCTTGGCCCGCGTACGACTACGCCCGCCCGGAGGTGAGGAACCATTTCCTGGGCGTGGTCCGCGAAGCCTGCCGGCGCTACGACCTGGAGGGAATCGAGCTGGACTGGTGCCGGCATCCGCTGCTCTTCCGCTACGGGCAGGAGCGTCGTCACCTGCCGGTGATGACCGACCTCATCCAACGCATCCACCAGGTCCTGGAGCAACGCGGGAAACAGAGAGGGCGTCCCATCCTGCTGTCCATGAGAGTCCCCGACTCCCCCGATCTGGCCCTCGGCGTGGGACTCGACGTGGAGGACTGGGTCGCCCGGGGCTGGGTAGACTTCCTGATCGCGGGCTTCGGTTCCCTTCCCTACTCCTTTCCGGTGGGAGAGTGGATCCGGATGGGCCGCGAACACGGCATCCCCGTCTACGGGGGCCTCAGTTGGAAGCACGTCTTCGATCACGTGGAGGCGATCCGAGGCGCCGCCTACCGGCTCTGGGACGAAGGGGTGGACGGCCTGCACACGTTCAACTTCCTGGACCCTGCCAGGTACGATTCACTCCACGAGATCGGAGAGCCGGACGTGCTTGCGGGCCTGGACAAGATGTATCAGATCGACCTGGACCGGAAGCGGGTCGGGTACATGAACGAGAGCCTCTGGCCGGGGCAACTGCCCCTCTCCTTCGCCACCCAGGCGGGTCCGGCCCGGTTCGACCTGAAGTTGAAGATCGCCGACCGGCCGGAGCGGGCCGCCAGCATCCGGGTCGAGACGCGATGGGCCAACTCCGGCGCGGACGGCCGGGTCGCCTGGCGGGTCAACGGAGAGGGGCAGCCTCGTCCCCGGCCCAGCGGAGGGGACCGGCCGGGATGGTCCGGTTGGGAGACCCGAGACGTGCGTTACGGCGAGAATTCCTTCCTGGTGACGGTTCAGCCCCCCGAGTCCGGAGACCCTTCGGAACTGCTGACGCTGGAGGAGTTGAGAGTCTGGATCCGCTACGGGTAAGGTGAAGTCACGAATCCGGGAACGCCGAGAAGACAAGATGACGCGGTTCTTTAGAGTCAATGCCGTTTGGGATCCCGAAGCAGAGGTTTTCTATTCTCAAAGCGACATCGAAGGTTTCCATTTCGAGGCGTCTGACCTGGATGAATTTGAAGCCATCATGATGGACGTGGCGCCTGAATTGATCGTCTTGAACCATCGGACTGTCTCTGGATACGGTGAATCTTCCACCGAATCAATCCCCGTGATTCTGTGGCAACATCCGTAAATCAAGACGGTGGCGGGGTCATTTTGCCCACCATCTCCACACCCTGTTACAGGCAGGTCCGGTCTTCCGACCGGGGATCTTCCACTGGCGAGCCGCTGTGGAACACGCCGCTCATCGCCCTGGAACGCCACTCCTTCGAGGCGTCGTAAAAGGGGGCCTCCGTGTCGATGGTCGTCACCAGCACACCGGCCCGGTGCAACGGAAGCCGGCCTGAGATCAGGCCGTCCGGTTGAACGACGAAGCTGGAGCCGCTGCTCTCGCGGCGCGCCGTATTGTTGACGCTGATCCACATGAAATTGCTGGCGGCATAGGTCTGCATGGTAGCGCGCACCAACACTCCCCAGACATCCTGGTATTCCCGTTTTTTCTCCGGCGTCATTCCCCCGTTGTGATAGGAGTGGAACATCAACTGGACATCCCGCCTTTTGTATTCCCGGTAGAGTTCCGGATAGCGGAAGTCGTGGCAGATCTGGAGGCCGCAACGGACGCCGTTGACTTGGAAGACGACGAACTGGTTGCCCGGACTGTAGTGGCTCAGGTCCTCCGCGACCCGGGTTCTGTAGCCGGTGCAGAACCGCTTGTCATAGCGGTCCACGACGTTTCCCTGAGGATCGATGAGGTAGAGGCTGTTGTGGGGCCTGTGGTCGCCACTCAGCTTGTGGTTGGACCCCAAGATCACCCAGAGGCCCAGTTCCCGGGCCAACTCGGTCACTTCCCGGGCCGAGCGTTGGAGCAGGTCCCAGTCGTAGCCCTCCAGCGACGGCAGGTCGACGCCGGCGTAACCGCCGAGGCAGCACTCGGAGAAATGGGCCAGGTCGGCTCCCTGGTCGCGGGCCGACTTCATTTGCCTCTTGACGTAGCCCAGGTTGCGCCGGATGTCGCTGGTGATGGGAAACTGGCATGTGGCAATGGTGATTTTCATGAGTATTTGACGTGGACTTCCACTTTCTCCAATTTGACGCCGTCGCCGGCCCCTGCGGTGGCAAGGGCCAACTCGGCAGTGTTGAGGCCGACACGGCAAACCTCGGGATCAAGACCGTATTCGATCCTGAGCAATCTCTGGTCCGGGTCGACGCGTTGTCTTGCCGCCCTTCCCGAATTGGGTTGGGGACGGGGTGACACGATCTGGTAATCCTTCCAACCGGGGTCCCGAAGGACCGGCTTCAGGGCACCGCCATTGAAACGGGCGCGGACGTTCGTCTCCGGGCCGGCGCCGAAAAGGACGATCCGGAGCTTGAGGGAGCCGACTCGATCCGACGCGGCTGCCACCGGCTCTTCGATTCTGAGGTCCAGGCGCACCGGTTCCCCGCCCTCTGCCAGGTGGAGTGGCAACCGCGCGTCCGCGTTCCGGCTGAAGAACCCTTCCGCCCACGGAAAGGCGCCGCGCCGGTCCAGGGCGAAGATCTTGTCCCGCCCGCGCATGCTCTCCAGACTCCCCAACTCCTGGTATCCCTGGTCGTGGGACTCGGGACCGGGATTGATCCCCATCTTCAGACACGTCTTGCGCGTCGCGTTGCTCCAGTTCCAGGTGACCACGCTGTCGGCCCCCTGGCGCCACCAGTTGCTGTACACGCCGCGCAGGAACTCGATGGATTGCCACTGGTAGGCGTCCGAAGCGTGGTGGTCGTCCCAGCAGGGCTGGACCTTGATGTCCCGGCCCCGGGAGATGGCCAGGAACGAGGCCACGTCCACCTCCAGGGAGCGGGTGCCGATGGTGAAGATGTCCACCAGGCGGTTCCGGGCCCAAGACTCGAGATCGAAGCCGTCCTCCTTGGCCCCTTCGACGCTCTTGGGGACTCTCACGGCCAGCAGGAAGGGGCGCCCGCGCTTTTTCGCGGCGTCCTGGAGCATGAGCCGGACCCGGCGGATAAATGCGGTTAGGCGCCCCCGTAGTTCCCATTGCCGGCCGGGGGGCAGGACAGGCGTGTGCCGGGCAAAGTCGATCTGGAGGCCGTCGAAATCGTAGTTTTCCGCCAGGTAGCGCAGGTTCCTGAGCTTGAAGTCCTGCAGTCCCGGTGCGGCCAGATTCCACATGCCGTGGGGCCACCAGGTCGGGATCACCCAGTCGGGGTTCTCGGTCTTGAGACGGAACGTCTTGCCGTCCAGCTCGACCTCGCTGATCCGGTGGTTGAAGAAGGCCTCCAACCCCCGGCTGTGGGTTCCGTCCACCAGCGCCTTCAGAGGATCGTTCCCCGCGGCGGCCCAGGCGTCGTAACGCGCCTGCACGTCCGCCGGAAACCCCTGGTTCGGATAGACGGCCAAGGCGGCCATGTCCCACCAGATGGCGTCGATCTGCGTCTCCAGCTCGTCCAGATAGGAGAACCGGTAGCGGAGCCACGAGGCGAAATCGCCTCCCATTGGAGTCGCTCCGTGGCCGTCGCCGTAGGCGTCCTGCATCATGACGATCCGGCGTCTGCGGTGGACCGCCTTGACGTGGTTCCTGGACAATTCCACGGGAGCTTCGGCAACCGCCACAACCTGGGGCGCCAACAGGTATCCGGCCACGGCTCGTCTCAGGAAACTTCGACGCTTCATGTTGAAATTGGAACGAAAAATGGGCATCTCTGAGGCAGTTCCAGGCTACCACATCGGGAAGCTCCCTACTCCGAACTGCACAACTGTAAGATTCTCAACAACTTGAGAGCGTCTTGACTTGATTCTGATTGCGAACCTCCGATAATGAACGATATGTCTACGAAATCCTCCCCACCGTCACGTCTTACCCGTATCCCGATTCTCTTCTTCGCAGCCATGGCCGCATGGTTGGCAGCCGCGCTGGTCGCCCAGCAAGGAGGCGCCGAAGCCGTCGAGATCGGACGCCACAATTCGGATCTCCTGCCCGGCGGCAAGGAAGCCGACGGCATCCTCGGGGACTTCGTCCTCCGGAACGATCGGATCCACGCCCTCATCTCAGGCAATCTGCCTCAGCGCCGGGCCAACATGATGCACGACCGCAACGAGGTCATTCCGGGGACCCTGTTCGACCTGGATCTCGCCGGCGCCGGCAATGACCAGATCACCTCCTTTCGGCCCGGCCACCTGTCGGGTCCCGTCAACTACGTTCGGATCCAGAGCGACGGAAGCGGAGGGGCGGCCGAGAG
>JAJDTT010000049.1 GCA_022827025.1 Acidobacteriota bacterium | reverse complement strand
TCTGCTGCGAAAGCGTATAATCGGTCCATATTTCCCCGATTTCTCGGCGAATAGAACAACTATGCGCCTCTAAATCGTGAAAATCTGGCCTCGATTCTCCACTTTCTCGCTACGATCATTTCTACCGCGCAGACTCCTAGTGTCCCAGGCCTCACCCGCGGGCTGGCGCTCGGTGATTCTGCTGGACCCGGAAAAGACGGCCGCGGTCACCTGCGGCATGGAGGGGACCGCCATGGACTTCATCTTCTATCCCGGCCACAAAAAGCGTGTCTTTCCGCCCGAAGGCAGATTCCGGTCCCATCTCCGGCATCTCATGGTCAAGAGTCCGGGACTTCCGAATCGGGAGCAGTTGGAGGAATGGTGGGCAGAGTTCCGGCGGGCGAGGCCCGAACTCGAACGGCGGCTGGACGAGTTTCGAAAGTGACCGATTGGCGGGGGCTCCCGGCGTCTCAGTTCCCGGCGACGTCGTGAAGGAGACGAAGCAGCGTGCCGCGGACCTTGGCCTCGGCCTCCACCGCCAGATAGCTGGACCGCGCCCGCCAGGTCTCATAGCCCCCCAATGAGTGCTGCCGGACGGTGGGAAGGTAACCGTTGTATCCGTTGGCCAATTCGATCACGAAAGTCGGCCGCAGCGGACTCTCCTTCTTGATGGCGATGCCGGTTTCGACGAAGGTCTCGCAGGGAGTGCTGACGATCCCCAGATCTCCGATGCGGATCGCCTGCAGCCGGACCGGAACCCGTGCCGGATAATCGGCCAGCAGCACCGTCTCGCGCGCGTAGATGGCCCGGCGTTCCCGGTAGGGACCGGGTCCCGCGTCAGCCAGGATCTTCCGGGCCCGCTCCAAATCGTTCCGGTCCGGCAGTCGGACCCCCAGTTCGATCTCCGCTTGCCTGGAAGCCAGATGCACCCAGTCGTGATACTCGATCCTCCGGTAGGCATGATGCGCCGAATCGGCCACGTCGGCGGCCACGCGCCGGATCTGCTCGAAGGGCTGGCGGCGGACACCCGGCTCGAAGAAGTTGATGTTGTTGATGTCGGCGCTGGTTCCGTTGGACATGATGCCCACGAAGGGAGGGTCCGCCTCCCCGGCTCGCACGCGCTGCGCGATCTGCCTGGCGAATTCTCCGAAGTAGTCCGCCGAGAGCCCGCCGGGCGCCACTCCGCCCACGTAGTGCAGCGAGTAATTGGCCAGCAGGGCCAGCGGACGCCCGTCCCGGGACTGAACCGAGAGGACCGGAACCTCCGGGTCGATGGGGCCGGCCGGCGCGAGCAACTGGCTGCTGCCCGGCGGCGGATTCATCCGCACGCGATCGGTCCCGGCATCGAACGGATCCACGTACCGGTAACCGGGACGCATGAACCAGCGCCGGTTGAAGACCTGGCGGGCGTTGTTGCCCACCGCCCAGCCGACTCGCGCCGCCTCCAGCCGGGAGGCGGCCTCGACGATGGAATGGGCGATTCGTTCCTTCAGGAACTCCCGGTAGGCTGCTTCCGGCTCGCTCTGGAAGACTCCGCCGACGGTGACGGCGGAATGGGCGTGGGTCGCCGACACCAGCATGTTCCCGGCCGGGATCCCGGTCGAGTTCGACGCCCTTTCGCGGGCGGCGTCGATGATGTCCCGGGGGATCATGCAACTGTCGACGACGACGATGGCGATCCGGACCGACCCGTTGTCCAGCACCAGGCCGCGCGCGTTGAGGGGATCGTGCGCCTTCCCCACCGAGCGGTCGCTCATGCCCCCGTTGGACGAGACGGGATAGGTCCGGGGAGTGATGTCCACCACCGAGGCGCCGGCCCGCAAAATCTTCTCCCGATCCTGGGCAGGGGATCGGGGAGCCGTCGCCAAGATGCCGAACAGCACCAGAAAGGAAATCGGAAGCCAGAGTCGCGACGTGGATTTCAACGGCATCGCGGTTCGATCCTGGAAAAGAGAATTCACTGCGACTGTACCACCTGAGGATGAGGATGCTCCACAACGCCAGGTTTTCGTTGGTTCGCACCAGAGCGTTCCCGGTCGCCGAGGTCGACCCGCGCCCCCTCCGCCAGCACCATCAGACGCTTCACTATCCCGGGGTGCTCAAGGGCGACATTGCGTGTTGACGCCACGTCCCGGACGAGATTGAAGAGCAGAGGTTCCACCGGCCGTCCGGCGCCGAAATGGGGGTGACGGCGGAACCAGTCCAACGGCACGAAGAGTTTCCAGGGGCCCTGCCGCACGGCTTGGAGCTGATCCCGTTCGTAGTAGTAGAAGGCCTCGTAAGGCGAAACGGCGGAGGGCTCGGCGAACAACAGGGGACGGATATCGTGGCCGTCGAGGATGCGGTCCTGTGGCAGCTCACCGCCAGCCAGGCGCGTCAGAGTCGGCATCAGGTCCATGGTCGTGGCCAACTCCCGGCAAACGGTCCCGGGTGCAACCCGACCCGGCCACCAGGCGATTGCCGGAACGCGGAAGGCGCCTTCCGCCGTAGTATAGCCCCGGCCGAAAAGAGGAGAGTTGCTGCCCCGCTCCGTCCCCGGTTCCAGACTGTCCCCATTTCGCGAACTGAGCGTGCCCAGTTCCGGACTGTCCCCATTTCGGGACAGGGGAGCTCCGTTGTCTGAGGTCCAGATGACCAGGGTGTGTCGATGCAGCTCGAGCTCGACCAGTTTGTCCAGGATCCGGCCGGTGGACCAGTCCAGTTCCTCGACGGAATCTCCCCAGGGACCGTTTCGGCTCTTGCCTCTGAAGCGCTCGCTGGCGAAGGGATTCCGGGTGCTTCCCGGCATGGCGTGGGGCAGATAGAGAAAAAAGGGCCGGTCCCGGTTCTCCTCGATGAACTCCAGAGCCCGCCGGGTGTAGCGTCGGGTCAGCAGGTTCCGGTCGACGGGAGCTTCGATGACGGTCTCGTTCTCCATCAACGGCAACGGAGGCCAACGGACTCCGTCCATCCGTTCCCCGATCCGGCGGCCGACGTCCCGCGTCATGTCGTCGCTGTACGGAACACCGAAATAGGAATCGAACCCCTGGCGGGTGGGGAGGAACTCCGGCTGGTCTCCCAGGTGCCATTTGCCGATGATCGCGGTGGCGTAGCCGAGAGGCTTCAACGACTCCGCGATGGTGATCTCATCCGGATGCAGCCCATAGGGCGAGATGGGCCGCAGAACCTGTCCGTCCCTGGGGTTCATGTGCATGCCCACCCGCTGCGCATAGGCCCCGGTCAGGAGACTGGCCCGCGACGGCGTGCAGACCCCGGCGGTGGCGTAGAAGTGAGTGAGTTTGAGGCCCTCCCGGGCCATGCGGTTCAGACTGGGTGTCCGATGGAGCCGGGACCCGAAGGGCTCCACGTCGCCGTAGCCCAGGTTGTCGCAGAGGATGACGATGAAATTCGGCGGCCGCGTCACCCCTGAGGAGCAACCCGGCAGGATCTGAACGACGAGGGCCAAGGCGGCAAGGAAAATGCAATGCGGTCGTCCCGGCGCAGGCCTCTTCGCGGAAACCACCAAATACAAATACCAGATTGAAGAGCCAAGGGAGTCGCCTTTCGGCTTGGAGCGGACGACCGCG
>JAJDTT010000263.1 GCA_022827025.1 Acidobacteriota bacterium | reverse complement strand
TCCATGGACCTGGGCCGATGGCACTACCTGATCGTCGGTCTGGCAGACGCTCCCATCTCTCGAAAAAACGATGAACGGATCCTGGAGCAGATGCGCGCCGGGGAATTCGACGACGACGGCCTGGGATACTCCGATTCCCTGGACAACAACGTCTGTAGCCCGCGCGACATGGGATCGCTCTTGGCGAGGCTCTATCGCGGCGAGCTGGCGAGCCGGCGTGACACCGACGAGATGCTGGAACTGATGCGTACCTCCACTCACAAACGAACCATCGCCAAGTACGTCAAAGAGGGTATCCGTGTAGCCAACAAGTATGGCGGAAGCCGGCGAATCGCCGCCGATGCGGGAATCGTCGAGTTGCCCGGAGGGCCGGTCGTTATCGCCGCCTTTGCCTTGAGCGCGGATCCGAACGATCGTTCGGGCCGGGAGATTCTGGCCCGGATGTCACGTCTCGCAGTTGCCGCCGTCGACCCGCGCGCGGTTGACAGTGCGCGGTGAAGGCTCCGCGAGGCACGGAAACCAGGCACGCTTACCGGTCCAGCATCGATGAAATCGGTCGTAACACCTGCGGGGGCGAAGACGGTCAGGTTACGAATAAATTCCGTATTGCGCTTCGGGCCCTCGACTTGGGCGTCAGCGAGTTTCCAATAATCGATCTCTTCGCCTACTTTGACGTTTTGGGAACGGACAGAAAAATCCGACTACCCCTTTTCCGAGCAGTCGATCCGGGAAGACGTCAAGTGAGCCTCACCAGTTCGACGAAACGGCGGCTTGCAATACCTCCTCGGCTTGCTTCAGGTTCTCGATGGTGCCGGCCAAGTCCAGACTGTTGTCCTTGTCGAAGACCATCCAATCCTCATTCCACCAACCAACAGTCATAGTGTTGCCGACCCTCATTCGGTCGGGCTTAACCACTCGTCCTCCGCCTGCCTCTACAGCCCGCGCGTGCCAGAACCGTTTCAGGTCTTGCCGCTGATCACGGGGTGTTTCACTAGCCTCAACCTTGAAGCAGAGTTTGGCCTCGGTCACCGTTCCAGATTCAAGGCGCGCCTCGATTTGAAGATACTGTTCGCTATCGTCCGACGGAGCAAATGAGAAACAGTGAAACCCGCCTGAAGGATTGGAGACGTAACCCCACCAGATCCAGCGCCCGGAGCTGGACCATTCGTATTCGAGGCACCGACAGAAACCTTCCCAGGACATCCAGGAACCGCCCTTGGAACTTGTCCATTCCGCATAACCGTTGGTGTCATCCTCCAACTCCTGCAGATATTTCCGGAAATCCAAGAGAATCGCGTTGCAACCCTTGTATTCGTTGAGGACGGACAGAAAATCCTTTCGATTGAATACTGTGTAGTTACAGTTTTCTAATGCCTCAATTCGGTGATCATCGGCGAGGGGCTGATTCCCTGTCTTGAAGTAAACCGGGTAGAGATCACTCGTTTTCACTTCGCCTAACTTCGTGCGACCCTCCACTACATCACCGTAATACCTCGACAGTTGGTTACTGTGATCCTTCGTGTGGGTCTTGTCCTCGATCAACAGCACATGCTCTTCATTGATCCGCACGAGGACATCGATGCTCCGCTCTTGCTGAAGGATTTCGACCTTGGACACACTCTTCAACTCGATGCGATCTTGTTCGTCCTTCCTATGATTGAGCAAAGCGTTTACGAACCGGAGACCACAACGGCGCAGTTCTTCATCTTCCTTCGTAGCGCTTTGTGGTTGTCCGGTCCATTCGATCAACCAGCAGATCAATGCATCCTGAGACAGTTCCTTGGTGGCAAAGTGGAATAGATTGGGAGTGTTCGAATTCATAGCTCTCTCCGGGAAAATCACTTGCACTCCATGACCGTCAGAAGCCAACCGCTCCCGGACAATTTGGTTTGGCTTCGCACTCCCCGCGCAGCATGCCGGCAAGGGCCTCCGGATCTTCCAACTTGCCGAGGACCTCAGCCTGCCGGCGAACCACGGCAAAATCGCCCGGAGTGAGGTTGGAGAGACTCGTGATTCCCGGCGGGGGCGTCAGTCCAAAGAAGGTGCGGAAGGCCGCCGTCGCCTGCCTGGGCTTGAGGTAGTCAAGCACGATCTTGAAATCAAAACGCCGCAGAGTCGCAGGGTCCAGGCGCTCGTTGAAGTTCGTGGTGCAGGCGAATGGCAGGGGATGACTCTCCATCCAGGTCAGCATTTCGTTGACTTGACTCACCTCCCATGACCGCTGGGCCAACCTCCGGTCGGCCAGCAACGAGTCGGCTTCGTCGAAGACGAGGAATTGTTGTGCGTCGCGCGCCGCGGCGAAGGCGGCGGCGATTTGTTGCTCGGTGCCCCCCACCCACATGGACATCAGGTCGGAGGCGCGTTTTTGCACGACCTCCAGTCCCATCCGCTCGCCCAAGTAGCGGACATAGGCGCTCTTCCCGGTTCCGGACGGCCCATGCAGACAAAGCGAAACCCGCTTCGCCCCGCGCTTCGCCAAACGGTCGGCAAGCACTACCAGATCGAATTTCGCACTCATCAGGGCGGGATCGAACTTGGACGGGTCCTCTTGAGGATGGGTTTCGCCCGACAGCAGCCGCGACAGGCTGCGCACTCCGCGGCGGACCGTAGCGATATCGCCTCCATCAACGAGTCGGGCGGCGGCGGTGGCTCCGGCTGCCACACCCGGCGACACGTCGTACTCCCTGGCTAGAGAGTTCGTCTCCTCGCTACTCGCTTCGATACCGTGGCTGCCGAGCTGCCGAGCCCAAACACGTGCCCGGACCTGCGGCGGGGGTTGGCGCAGTTCCAAGGCGAACATCATGCGGCGGAGCATCGTGGGACAGGTCTGCCGGGCGGAGTTGGTCGTCCACAATGTAGGCACCGCGTTCCGCTCCAGCAGCCGGTTCATGAATACCTTCGAACCCCCTGCCCGAAGCGGACCGCGGTTGAACCGTCCCCAAAATGGCATGCTCCCGGAAGCCGGACCCTGAAGGAGATCCTCCATTTCGTCGAACAGAAGAATCGAATCGTGGCCGCCGGCCAGAAGGCGCTGCGCAAGCCGGAGTTCCTGGAGCCTTTCGAAACGGTTCGGCTCGTTCCCCCAATCGTCCGCTTCGCCGACGCTGTAGAGCTTCACCTTCAGCCGACTGGCCAGGGTTCTGCAGAACTGGGTCTTGCCGGTCCCCGGTGAACCGTAGATCAAGACGTTCACACCCGTTTCGCGGGCTTGTAGCGCGCCCTTGACCAGGTTTTCCACGTGGTCGCGGCCTTCAGCGACATGATCAAAGTCCGGCCATTCGAGTTCACCGGGGGGCCCCATGTCGAACAGTAGGGAACACACATCGACGCCGGCGTTCCCGGGCGTATGGACGAGCCGTTTCAATCGGTCGATGAGTTTGATCTCCCCATCGTCGTCGATGGACACGAGGCCCGAGCCAACGAGTGGCGCGGGGGTTGCAAAGCGGGCCGAAAACGAGCCCACCGACAGGCCGAGAAGGTCCGGTAGGGCGCGGCACCCGACTCTAAAAAATCGCGCGATCCTTCTGTGACTATCTCTGAAAACGTCGTCGACGATCGACTCGATGGCAGGCCGCGTATGGTAACGCAGCAGAAGCTCCAGGATCGCGACATCCGTTCGGGAAAGCTGCATTTCCCGCCCGAGACGCCGGATTCGGAGCGCCGTCCGATCGGCGCGAACGCGTCTCGCCGCCGCCTGCTGCTCCTTGAGGATGTCCCGCAATTGCTGCCATCGGTCTGCGGATAATTCTCCGTGGGAGTAGGCGAACAGTGTTTTTTCAATGCGTCTTGAAGAGCAATCCGCGACCGTCAGCTGGTCACCCCGCTCGGCTACGCACTCGGCTAACGCTCGTGCTTCCGGGCGATGGTGACTCAGGCGGGAGGCCAGGTTCGACAGGTACGACAGAATCAGGCGCCGTTCGTAGACATTCAGCATCTCTTTCACCCCCAAAATCTCTTTCACCCCCAAAAATTTACAACTGAAGGGAGCCTAACAGACAAATACGCCAGATCCGGACGTAGTACCAAGCGATATTCAAAAAAATTTCGTTTTCGGAACAAAAATCGAGCTAAATGTCTGCGCCGTTGAGAATCTGTGCCAAGGACCTCCGATTCTCCAAGACAGGAGGGAAAGTGACTGTCCCCTTCTTGCGCGCGCACGCGTCGGTGCTGCTGACCTGCGGTCTGTTCCTGTTGGCAGCCGTGATTGGGGACGGCAATGCCGAGGTATCCGCCGCCGCTGAATCGTTGAGAGCACGATCAGGGTCTAACGAAGGCCGCCTGACGCAGAACCCGAATCTCCGAAATCCCCTCCCGACCCAGTTTCCCAGTCAGAAGTTGGATCGTCTGGCCAGTGGATTCGGCGGAAGGATCGGCTTCTATGCCCGGAATCTGGCGAATGGCACCGAGTATTCCTGGAACGGAGACCAGCGTTTTCCTCCGGCCAGCGTGATCAAGCTGCCGGTCATGATCGAACTTTACCGCCAGGCGGCCGCCGGCTCGCTCGACCTGGAGGCCAAGGAGCCTCTGCCGCCGGATGTCTCAACCCACGGCAGCGGCGTCCTCAAACGCCGTGACGGGCCCATCGCTCTGACCCTCCGCGAGTATTGCCGGCTGATGATGGTACACAGCGACAACATGGCTACCGACCTGGTGATGCGGAAGGTCGGCCTGGAGTCGGTCAACCGGTTGCTGGGGGAACTGGGACTGGAAAACACGCGGGCTTCCATGGACCTGGGCCGATGGCACTACCTGATCGTCGGTCTGGCAGACGCTCCCATCTCTCGAAAAAACGATGCCCGGATTCTGGAACACATGCGTGCCGGAAAGTACGACGACGGCTTGGGGTACTCCGATTCGCTGGACAACAACGTCTGCGGCCCCCGCGACATCGGATCGCTTCTGGCCAAGCTATATGGCGGCGAATTGGCGAGCCGGCAGGATACCGACGAGATGCTGGAACTGATGCGCACCTCCACCCACAAACGGACCATCGCCAAATACGTCAAGGAAGGCATCCGTGTGGCCAACAAGTACGGAGGAAGCCGGCGGATCGCCGCCGACTCGGGTCTCGTCGAGGTGCCGAGCGGGCCGGTCGTCATCGCGGCTTTCGCCCTGAGCGCGGACCCGACAGACCGATCGGGCCGCGAGATTCTGGCCCGCATGGCGCGCCTCGCCGTTGCCGCCGTGGACCCGAATGCCGTGAAGCCGATCCCGCACACGGGCCGGTAGCCCGTCATGGTTATATTCGACCGGCAAGGAGAATCGAGATGACTTTCGTAGCGGCCCTTCCACTTTCTTGACTCCCGTCTTCCGCCGCGACTCTAATGGATCAAGGATGCCTGCTAGCCCAGGATATTCCTCAAGTCGTCAAGGGAGCGGCGGCACGCTGGGATTATCTGATGCGCTGAAGGACTCGATCAAAGGAGATCGTTTCGACGAAAAATCTGCTTGCCGCAATATTTCTTCTGGCTGCCACCCTTCTGGCCGGCGGCCGGCCGGTTTATACGACGAGCGAGCTTCCCGATTGGGTGAGCGCTCCCGTGGAACGGGACCGGCACACGACGCTGCTGGCCCGCTTCGACGCTCCCGGCCACATCCAACCCGACTATGAGCGGGATGGAACAGGCGCGGCCGGCCGCAACTACGATGCTTCGGTCCCCGGCCGATACGGCGGCGGAATCGAGATCGACGTCCCGGGGGCCCAGATCAACCTGCGAGGCCACGGCAACCTGCGCCCAGACCGGGGCACCGTCCAGTTCTGGATCCGCAGCAAACCGGGACACAACATCTGGCGTGACGGGCGCAGGCACTGCCTCTTCTCGGCCGCCGCTGTGCGCCGCGACCTGGAGTTGTGGAAGACGATCGACAATCGGCTGCAGCTCTCCTGGGCCGGCCGTCACTGGAAAGGGGACGACGAGGTCGTGGGTGCTCTCGACCTCCCGGTCTCCGATCTTGAGGCCGAAGACTGGCACCATCTGCTCTTTTCCTGGGATGACCGTCAGGGCCAGCTCTGGCTGGCCCTGAACGGGCGTCTCCGGGGCCGGTCCCTCGGGTCCCCCTTGGAGATGGACCGTTTCCACATTCTGTTTTTGGGAGCTTCCTATTTCGGGGGCGTAGGCCGCGATGGCCTCGATCCCCAGGTCGTGGTGCAGACGGCGGGGGCGCGCTTCGACGAACTGAAAATCAGCGACGTGACGGTCCAGGAGATGTTGGCTCTACGGGACCGGGAAACGCACCTGCCGGAGAAGGCGGCGGTGCGGGTCACAGACGCCGTCTGCCGTCATCTGGATTTCATCAGCCGCCTCCAGGTCGCCGGTGCCTGGAGCGCAATTCTTTACGCCTGGCCTCACCTGCTACCGGGGGAGACCAGCTACCGCACCTACTTCCACCCCGGCCTCGACCGTTTCATGGAGCTGACCCACGGCAGGAACGGCACCCCGGGAGCGGGCCGCCTTTTCCTGTACGCCTATCAGGTGCTGGGAGACCAGCGTTACCTGGGGGTGGCCCGGAAGGCGGGCGAGTGGCTGCTGTCGGCCCAACAGCCGCAAGGGTACTGGGTCAACCACTACGACCGCCACACCGGGGGACGGCCCACGCCCCGGCGGGAGGTCCTCAACTCCCACCGGCGGACCGTCCACCGCGACTACCCCACCTTTCAGGACGGCCGCCAGAGCCAGGCCGCCCTCTTCATGGCCCGGCTCTACCTGGTGACGCTGGAGGAGCGATGGCTGGCGGCTTTCCGGCGCTCCGCCGACTTCATCCTCGAGGCCCAGAACCCCAATGGCAGTTGGGGCTACACCTACAACTTGAAGGAAGGCCGCAGCGAGAACCGCAACCAGGACCCCCACGGCGCCGAGTTCGACAATGGAAACCAGCGCACCCAACTCCGGGTGATGCAGGTGGCCCATCACCTGACCGGCTTGGACAAATACCGGGACGCCATCGTTCGCAACGGCGAGTGGCATCTCGCGGCCCAGTTGGGTCCCCCGACCCACGGCTGGGCCCTCGCCTACAACGGACAGAACCAACCGGTCTGGTCCCGGGTCTATCACCCTCCCGCACTCTCCCCCGGTTCCAGCGCCTCCGCCTGCGAAAACCTCTTTTTCCTGTATGACCTGACAGGAGATCGGAAATTTCTGGATCCGGTGTCGCGTTACCTCGAGTGGGAAAAGAGCGCCCTCATCCAGGTGAACCTGGGCGGTGAGAAAGTTGCCATGCGGAGCCAACTGGTGGACCACAGGACGGGCCGTCCCATTGCCGTGGACCTGAAGACCTGGAAGACCTATTTCCTGGACACCCCCCAGGATCGGGCGGCCTTCCTGAAGACCGGGTCGGCCTTGTGGGCCAACCCGGATCAGCTATCGGAAGAGGATTTTCCATGGTCCGTCTTCATGAAGAGACCCGATGGGGCGCGGCTGGAACCGGGACTGCAAAAGCGCCGGGATGGACCGCGCCCCCTGCCCGCCCGCATGACCCGGGCCCAATTGACCGAGTCCGTATCCCGGTTCGTCGGTGAGGAGTTGGAGACGATCCTGGCTCAGCAGAACGAAAGTGGAGTCTGGCCGGTTTTGAACACCAGACCCGGCGCCCAGGGCTCCTACAACATTGGAGCCTATTTCCCGCTGGTAGAGTCCCGAGCCTACCAACTGCTGTCGCTGCTGGAACGGTCGAAGATCCTTTCGGGAGAGATCGATCAGGAGATCTGGAGCTTCCCCAGCCTCGTCGGGGAACGGGACCACGACCTGCGCTTCCGGAACTGGATGGCGGAAAGGTGAAGAGTGCACCTACAAGGGGTACTCTGCATCATCCCGCCTGGATGATGCGCTTTTCCGGGTCGAAGACCATCCGTTTCCCGCTCCAGTAGGAATCGGTCGCCATGATGCAGGCGATGGAGTGACCGTAACCAGCCTCGACGGGACAATACAGCCGTTTCGAATCTCGCCTGCGGACGGCATCCAGCCAGTTGGCCATGTGGTCGGTCTCTCCAGGATCCCCTTTGACCGGGACTTTGTCTGCCACTCTGCCGTCGGACTTCACCCCGGTTCCGGTGAAATGCCAGTCGTCGTCCCGATGGGAAATGGCCTCGCCCTTGAAACTTCCCAGGGTCCCGTTGACCCGGGTGCCGCTGCCATACCCGTTGATCCAGTTGGTGGAGTAGACCGTCAGGAACTTCCGGTCACCCTTCTGGTACTCCAGGGTGATCTCCTGCGTGTCGGGATTCTCCCGGTAGTCCTTCCACTGGTAGATCCCGCCATGAGCCACGGCGCTCAGGGGGTATGTGACACCCGACAGCATGTGCGCCAAGTCGATGCCGTGGCTCATCCACTGGTCGATGATGCCGCTGGAGAAGTCCTTGAAGAGCCGGAAGCAGCGAAAGATCCGGGGATCGAAGGGACGATGAGGTCGACCCATGAGCCAAGTGTTCCAGTCCAGATCGCTCTCCCTGGCCATCAGGATGTCCTTTTCCTTCCGGGCCCAACGATAGGGACTGTATTTGCTCCAATGGAAGTCGACCTTGACCACGTCGCCGATGAATCCTTCGGCGATCATGCGGCTGGCTTGGCGATACTTGGGATTGGCCCGTCGCTGGGTCCCGATCTGGACGATCGTGTCAGATTTTTTTACCGCGTCCAGGGCCGCGTTCGCTTCCTCCAGCACGTTGGCCATGGGTTTTTCGCAATAGGCGTCCTTGCCCGCGTCGGCGGCCAACTTGAGAATCTGAGCGTGGGCATGGTCGGGGGTGGCGATGATCAGAGCATCCACTTCGGCATCGGCCAGGATCTCTTCGTGATGGCGGTAGGACTTGGGAGCGTAGCCCTGCTCGGCCCTTGCCAGCTCCACCGCATTTTCGCGGCGGTAGTTCCAGAGGTCACAGACGGCGACGAGCCGGGCGTTGAACCGGCGGTTCATCGTAAAGAACCGCTTCAAGCGTCCGGTACCGCGCCCTCCCGGTCCCACGATTCCCAGGTTGAGGCGGTTGTTGACGTTGCGGGCGCTGACGATGCCGGGAAAGCCGGCCAGGGCCAGACCCGCTCCCGCTCCGGCGGACCGGGTCAGAAAGGAACGGCGATGAATGGATGTTTGACTCATGACTGGTTTCTCCTCACTGAAAGGATCCGGTCAACGGCCGGACCAGACGACGGACGTGACTGCCGAGACTTGAGAAGTGTTGATCGAGAAAATGCTACAGGAGGCCTCCGGCTCGGGGCAAGAGCCACGGGGCGCCGCCGTTTCCTCATACTAACGGACGGCAGATCGCCAGGAACTCGGGCGGCATCTGATTCATTGCCTGAGTCGGGCCAACTGAGCCTGCGATTCCTGCTGGAGGGAGAGGCGCGCCTTTACAGCTTCACCTTTCGATAGTCCGATATCGAAGTTCACAGAGGATACTCGATGTGCTGACTCGTCATTTTGCTCTTCCTGGCCGTCGCTTCGCTGGTGTACTACGTATCGTGGATCACTATAGACGACGTCATGCCTTCGCAGGCGCGGGCTCTGGGGTTACGAGTTCCCCTGGTGGCGTTCGCCGTGTAGGCCCAGGGGCTCGCCGGCAAG
>JAJDTT010000076.1 GCA_022827025.1 Acidobacteriota bacterium | reverse complement strand
TTGAATATATCGACATTGGTCCAGCGAACGCCTCCCCCAACCTTGATGGTGTGATTCCCGGTGACCCAGGTCAGGTTGTCCATCGCGTCCAGATTGCGCGTGTCACGGCCCTGGGCCATGAAGTCCTGTACAGGATTCGAGAATCCCCCGGCGAAACTGAGCCGGTACCCCGGCGCAAACGTCTCGTTGGTGAAGAAACCGACACTGGCGATCTGGAAACCGAACCGCCCCTCGTTGGTGACGGTCGGACCGAGTCCACTCCTGAGGGAAAAGGATCCCAGCCGGCGGTCGGACCCCTGGCCGGCTCCGGGAAGTCCCGGGAATACGGAATCGATGCCGTTGAACGCAGAGTTGGGGACATCAAGCGTGAACTGGTGAAAGGTGCCGGTGAGGGAGTGGTTGGCGTTGATCTCGTAGTCTCCCCGGAAGACCACCAATTCGCCCGTGGAGGAATCGGGACTGTTGAACCGGAAGCCGGCGGTGTTTCTCCCGTCGCCGGCGGTGGCGTCGTTCGGCGGCGGGGTCAGGCTGATCAGGGACTGGATGATGGGGTCGGGACTCATTCCAGTGAGTTCGAACAGGTTCAGCGTGGCCAGCTCGCCGGTGTCCTGCCTGACATAGGTGAAATTCCCGGCGCGGGCCGAGTTCCTCAGGACGGTCCGGACAACGGAGACGGTTGAAGGGCTGGGCTCCCTCTCATAGTTGACGAAGAAGAAGAGCTTGTCCTTCAGGATGGGACCACCCAGGCTGAATCCGTACTGATGGTTCAGGAGCCTCTCCTTGGGGACGCCGGCGGCGTTGTTGAAGAAGTCGGTGGCATTGAGGGCGTCGTTCTGGTGGTAGTAGTACAACTCCCCATGGAACTCATTGGTGCCGGAACGGGTCACGAACTGGGTCTGAGAGGCTCCGAGTCCGCCGTCGACCTCCGAGTTGGCGGTTGTGATGTTGATCTCCTGAATGAAGCTCTCACGGACCGGGATGATTCCGAAGAGGGCATCGGTCCGGATGAATGTGTCCTGGTTGTTGATCCCGTCCAGGGTGAAGTTGTTGAAGGTCCCTCGAGTGCCGTTGATGGAGGCCGTTCTGGCCCCTCCCACACTGGTCACTCCGGCCTGGGTGAGCGCCAACTGGGTCACGTTGCGGCCATTCAACGGAAGCTCCTTCACCTGCTCCCGGTTGAGGTTGGTGTTGATCTCGGCGTTGACCTGGTTGATGACGGTCTGGGCCAGCGCCGCGCTCACCGTCACCTGCTCGTCGACTCCGCCGACTTCCAGCACGACGTCCACCGAGGCGGGCGTGGCCAGCTCGACCTGAACACCCTCGATGACGGCGGTCTTGAAACCGGGGAGCTGAGCCGTGACTCGATAGGTTCCACGGGGAATCTGCGGAAACACATAGAGGCCGATGTCACTCGTCACCGCCTCCGAGGCCGCGTTGGTCTCGACGTTGGTCAGTGTGACGGAAACGCCGGGCAGGACGGCGCCGCTCTGGTCCCGCACCGTCCCGTCGACCCGGGAGGTGAGAACCTGTGCAGCGGCCGGGATAAAGACGGCCAGCAGGATCGGCGCCAGCGCAATGACTCTTGTGCGGAAACGACAAACGGTATGGCCGCTTAACTGAAATTGCATTTCAAGTCCCCCAATTGACGGTCAGCCTGGAAGCTTTTTCCGGAAAATGTTCGGTCTGGAGTGTCGAAAATTGTCATTCTGTGGTCCAGAACAAATTTGATCTTGATTGTATCTCACCACGCCGAGGTGTGGAACGAATTTCGGGCGGCCGCCATTCTTGCAACCGGCCCGACGCCTCACTAGACTCGGCGGGCGAGTCGCGTGCGGCCTCGCCCGCATCTCCCACGGAACCGAAGTCGATCCGGACGTTTCGGTGGGATCTCTCCCGGGATCAGACAACAGGAACGACAATATGGCCTGCAGAAAAATTTCGACGGCATCGGTTCTGATGGCGGTTCTCCTGCTGGAGACGGTTGCACCGTCCGGAACCCTACTGGGCGCCAAAGGAACTCGAACCGAGGTCCGAGGACTTCGCGGCGCAGTGGCGGCGGGTCACCCGCTGGTGGCCGGCGTGGGCATGGAGATCTTCCACCAGGGGGGAAACGCCGTGGATTCGGGCGTGGCCATGATCCTGGCGGCCTCGGTGGTGGAGTTCAACTCCTTCGGATTCGGGGGCGAGATGCCCACGCTCATCTATTCCCCGCGGGAGCGCCGGGTGGTGGCCGTGAACGGAAACACGCGCGCCCCCCGGGCGGCCAACATCGAGTGGTTCCGTGAGCAGGGATACCGCCTGATACCGGGAGACGGTTTCATGCCGGCGGGAGTCTGCGCCGTCCTGGGAGCAGTGGTTCTGAGCCTGGACCGGTATGGAACCCTCAGCTTCTCCCGGATCGTTCAGGGCGCCATCCGCCTGGCCGACGGGTTTCCGGTGGACGAGCGCTGGCGCCGGGGTGTCGGACGCAAGGAGACTGAGAAGTACCGGGGAGCCGAGACCTTCCGCCGGGAGTGGCCCAGCTCGGGCGCCGCGTTTCTCCATGACGGCCGGGTCCCCGAGGTGGGGGAGGTGACCCGCCTGCCCGACCTGGCCCGCACCTTCCGCCGGCTGGCCGAAGCGGAGAAGAAGGCGCTGAAGAACGGCGCCGGACGTAGCGAGGCGCTGCGGGCGGTTCACGACTATTTCTACAAGGGCCCCATTGCCCGGCAACTGGTCCGATTCTCCCGGGAGTTCAAGGTCCGCGACAACGAAGGCGGCCACCACTCCAGCCTCCTGACCGAGGCGGACTTCGCCGACTACGAAGCCCGGATCCAGGAACCATGGAGCTTCGACTATCGCGGGTACCGGGTCTACAAGTGCGGACCCTGGACCCAGGGGCCCGTCTTCCTCCAGCAACTGGCGCTGCTGGAAGGCTACGACCTGGCGGCGCTCAAGCACAACAGCGCCGACTACCTGCACCTCTGGCTGGAGACGGCCAAGCTGGCCCACGCCGACAAGGAGAAGTACTACGGCGATCCCGACTTCGTCTATGTGCCCCGTCAGGGCCTCCTCTCCCGGGCCTACGCCAAGCTGAGGCGGAAGCTCATCGATTGGAAGACCGCCTCCCTGGAACTGCGTCCCGGGGACCCCTTCCCCTTCGACGCCCATCCCGAGAAACGCCCCGTCAATCTGAGCCTGGCGCCGGTCCGGCCCCGCCTGCAGGACGACGGGACGACCGGAGTCCGGGCCGTGGACTCCCACGGGACCATCTTCTCCTCCACGCCCAGCGGAGGCTGGCCCGCCTCTTCTCCCATCGTGCCCGGCCTGGGATTCGCCCTGGGAAGCCGGGTGCAGATGTTCTACCTGGAGGAGGGACTGGCCAAGTCCCTGGCCCCGGGGAAGCAACCCTCCACCAGCCTCACTCCGACTCTGGTCACCAAGGACGGGCGCCCCTGGATGGGGTTCGGCATGCCGGGCGGAGACGTCCAGGACCAGGGGACCCTGCATTTCTTCCTGAACGTGGTGGACTTCGGGATGGGCCTGCAGGATGCGCTGGACGCCCCCAAGGTCTGGACCCGCCACTTTCCAGGCCTCTTCTACCCTCACCGCGCCTATCCGGGCCGCGCCGTCCTGGAAGGGCGTCTGGCCAACCTGGAGGAGATCGCCGCCGATCTTCGCGGGAGGGGGCACGACGTGCAGATCGCCAGTCCCTGGAGCGGAGACAACACCATGGTGGTCATGATCGATCCCAAGACGGGGACCCTGGTGTCCGCCACCAATGCCCGCATGGAAGGGAGCACCGCCCTGGCCTGGTAGCCGGCCGCCTGCCGAGCCGAAGGCCGATTCCATTCCCCGGCCCGGCGCCGGACAGCTGAGACATCGGAGGTCGAATTGGAACAGACGGGACTCTCCTGGATCGACTGGACGGTGATCGTCGTCTACGCCAGCGCGACCATCGTCCTGGGCTGGTTCTACAGCCGCAAGCAGAAGGACTCCAGGGAGTACTTCATCGGGAGCGGCAGCCTGAACCCCGTGCTGGTGGGGGTGTCCCTCTTCGCCACCCACCTGAGCACCATCTCCTACCTTTCGGTTCCGGGCGAGACGATCTCCAAGGGTCCCATCATGATCCTGTTGATCATCCCCTGCTATCCGGTGTCCTACTTCATCGTGCGCCGCTATCTCCTGTCGGTCTACATGCGGCACCGGGTGACCAGCGCCTACGAGCTCCTGGAGAAAAGACTGGGGTTGGGCGTGCGCCTCCTGGGCGCCGGCATGTTCATCGTGGTGCGTCTGAGCTGGATGTGCCTGCTGGTCTACGTGGCGGCCCGAGCCATGACGGTGATGCTGGGGGTCAGCGAGGAATGGATTCCGTGGATCGTCCTGGTCACCGGATTCGTCTCCATCATCTACACCTCGCTGGGCGGCTTGGGAGCCGTCGTCATCACCGACTTTCTGCAAACGGCCCTGCTTCTGGGAGGGGCCATCGTGGTCATCGTCCTGGTGACCGTCGAGCTGGGCGACTTCAGTTGGATCCCCACTTCCTGGCAAGCCACCTGGGACAGTCAACCCGCTTTCAGCTTCGATCCCCGGGTCCGGGTCACCATGTTCGGAACCTTCATGTCGGTCCTGGTCTGGACCGTCTGCACCGCGGGAGGCGACCAGTTGAGCATTCAGCGGTTCATGTCCACCGGCGACGCCCAGGCGGCCAAGCGTGCTTACCTGGCTCAGGCCCTGGTGGCCTCCGCCGTCCTGCTCACCCTGCTCTTCGTCGGCTTCGCCCTCATGGGATATTTTCAGGCCCGGCCCCATGAACTCCCTTCCGGGTTGAACCTGGCCACGGGCGGCGACCAGATCTTCCCCAGGTTCATCGCCTTCCACCTGCCCGTCGGGATCGCCGGGCTGGTCGTGTCCGCCATGTTCGCCGCGGCCATGTCGAGTCTGGACTCGGGCGTGAACTCCATCACCGCCGTCGTGACCACCGATTTCCTGGAGCGGTTCGGCCTCATGCCCAAAACCCGGAAGGGTTACGTCCGCCTGGCCCAGTGCCTGGCCTTCGGCCTGGGAGCCGTCGTGGTCATCGGCAGCTCCTACATGGGAAACGTCCCCGGAAACATCACCGGCATGACGCAACGGACCACCAACCTGCTGGCGACCCCTGCCTTCAGCCTGTTCTTCTTCGCCCTCTTCTACCGTTTCGGCAAACCGGCCGGGGCGGTGGTGGGCGCCGTCTACGGCATTACGGTGGGCGCGTTGATCGCCTTCTCGGGGAATTTTTACACCCTCCTGCAAGACTCGGCCTTCCTGGCATCGAGCGGCGCCATCGACGTCTCGCCCATCAGCTTTCAATGGATCAGCCCGCTCTCGCTGCTGGTCAACCTGGCCGCCGGGGCCGCCCTCAGCAAGGCCATCCGGCCCGGAGACTCCAGGGGACGGATCGCCGTCAAGTCGGCCATCGCCCTGCTGCCCCTTCTCCCCATGGTCAGCCTGATCCTGGGATGGCCCTGGATCGTCGGAAGCTGATCCGGGAGAAAAGCTTGTTCCAGTCGATCGGAGACCGGAGTCCATGGGGGACGAAATCACCAGCGAGCTCCTGAGATCCAGATTCTCCGAGGTCAGGAAGAATCTGCCGCCGGATCTTGCGCTTCGCCTGCACCGCTCGCTGAGTTGGATCGAGCGCGCCGAGAAGGAAGCGGAGGATGTCGACGCGGCCTTCATCTTCTACTGGATTTCCTTCAACGCGGCTTATGCAAGAGACATTCCCGAGTCGTACGAAACGGAGGAGCGAGCGCTATTCAGTGACTATTTCGACAAGATCGTCAGATTCGATGTCAATGGGAGCGTCTATGACGCGATCTGGTCGAGGTTTTCAGGTCCGATCCGGTTGCTCCTGAACAACAGGTACGTGTTTCAGCCGTTCTGGAGACACCACAACCAGCCTCAGACGCACCGCAACTGGGAGGACCTTTTTGTCCGCGGCCAGAAGATCATCGGACTTGCGCTGGTTCACCAGGACACCAGGGTCGTCCTGAACATTCTGTTCGATCGGCTCTACGTCCTGCGGAACCAGCTTTTTCATGGAGGGGCGACCTGGAACAGCGGCGTGAACCGGCGCCAGGTCCGGGACGGAGCGCAGATCATGGCTTTTCTGGTTCCGCACTTCATCGAGTTGATGATGGACCACCCGGACGCCGGTTGGGGTCCACCCTACTACCCGGTCGTGGATTGAAGCGCGAGGTTGAGTCGTTCTCCCGGTTCCCCTGGGCGGTTCCGAAGACGGGGAGAACCGGCATCACGAACCGGTTGCATCCGCCGGTCGCGATTTCACATACTTGCGGCGCGGGTCTCAAAAGGAGCTCAGACCATGATCTTGACCACCACGAACAATATCGAGGGCAAGACCATCCGCGAATACTGCGGAGTGGTCACCGGCGAGGCGATCGTCGGCGCCAATATCTTCCGGGACTTCTTCGCCGGCATTCGAGACATCGTGGGCGGACGGTCGCACGCCTATGAGAAGGAGCTGCAACGGGCCCGCGAGATCGCCCTCGACGAGATGGCGGACGCGGCCCGCCGGAGAGGTGGTGAGGCCGTGGTCGGCATCGATCTCGACTACGAGGTCGTGGGGAAGGGAGGCAGCATGCTCATGGTCACCGCCAGCGGCACGGCGGTAAGGGTTCGCTGACCGGTTTTTTTGCCCGCGCCCGGTTGACGGCAGGGTTCCCTGCCCAAACCCCGTCTCGTTATCCCGTCCCCGCCAGAAACAGGTCCCGGGTGAAGTCCATCAGAAACTCGGGGCCGTCTTCGGTAACGTGGCAGACATCACCGAGCGGGACGAACATCTTGCCCGTTTCGGGCAGAGTGTAGGCCGCGTGGATCACGCAGGTCATGCCCTCTTCCAGCGGCTCCAGGTTGGCTTCGGTGAGGGGTGCGGGCTGTTCGCTGTAGTCCATCCCGATGCCGTGGCCGATGCGGCCTCCCATCAGCGGCATCCCGCGGCGGGCGGCCAGGTCGCCGATGGTCTTGGCGACCCGGGCGATGGGGACTCCGGCTCGCAGATGTTCCAGGCCGGCGTCCTGGCACTCGCGCGCGGTGCGGAAGATCTCCTCCAGATGCGCCGAGGGACGGACCAGGGTCCCGGTCCTCTGGCCGTGGCACCAGTAACCCTTGTAGACCACGTAGGAACAGGAGGCCATCAGGTCCCCCTCTCCCAGCACCCGCTGGTGGGGCTTGATGTCCAACCGGGTGTCACTCCATTCGGTGGGCGGACCCGACGCCATCCAGTACTTGGCGTGGTCGGCCCCCTCGCGGCGGACGACCCGCTCCATCTCGGCCAGGATCTCGATGCCCCGCATTCCGGGCCGCGCCACTTCGAGCATGGTCCGGAACCCCAGATCGCTCAGTTCGGCGGCCCGTTTCATCAGTTTCACTTCGGCCGGCGACTTGACGCCGCGCAGCCGGGCGACCACGTCGTCCGCCCGCCAGAGCTTGGATCCGAGCCCGGCCGCCAGCGCCTCGTAGAAGGCCAGCGGCATGTTCTGAATCCCGACGACGCCCACGTCCTTGTCCCCGACTCCGTTCTCCTCCAGGATGGCGACCGTCTCCGTGGCGAAGTCGCGAGGTCCCCTGCCCCGTCCCCGGGCGACGGCCACCGCATGCGGGTCGACGGCCTGGACCAGGCGAACGTCTTCCAGCGGCGAGACCTCCTCCGCCTGCTCCTGCATGTATTGAATGCCGGCAAACAGGAGCGCCGGCGGTCCGGAAACCGGAACCACCACCACCGAGTCCACGATGCGGTCGTGGCTGGCCCAGCCCGAGAGATAGGCCACGTGGGCGGTCTGACCCCATTTGTGCTCCGCCGGGGGCGAATAGACGAAGAGAGCGCCCAGGTCCCGTTCCCGCAGGAACTCCCGGACCCGCTCGTGCCGGGACTCGTATTCCTGGGCTGCGATGGTTTCGTTCATTCTGCACCTCACTTCCGTTCGTCTCGCCATGCTCCCCCTGCCTCTTTCACCAACGGAGGACATCGGGAGACCAGTGCGTGTACCGCCGGGCCGACAGGGCCGGCTCCAGGTGGATGCGGGCCATTCCGTAGACCAGGAATTCCGGCATGGTGAACCGGAGCCGGCCGCCTTCGACTCGAATGTCGACCGGTTGCGGTTCGGGCTGCTCCGGAGACAGCGCTTCCACCTTCACCACTCGGGACGCGTCCGGCACCACGAAGTCGACGCCCACACGGCTGACGGCAATGGGATTCTCGTCGGCGATGCCGGTTCCCGCGTACCCCTCCGGGCCGGGCTCCCGGTCGTAGTTCACGAAGTGGAGCGTCACCTCGCCTCCTTCGGCGGGACGGCTGGCCGATACCCGAACGGTTGTCGGCGCTTCGAACCGGCTCAGGTCCGAGAAGGTCTCCGTCTCCAATTCCTCGGCGGAATCGATCTCATAGACCCGGCGGTAGCCGCTCCTCTGCTCCGGCCGGATGATCTCGTCCGGAATCACGTCGAATAGAACGTGACGGTCCATCAGGTGATGTCCGATCTTCTGAAATGCCGTCATGGACGGAATCAGCCGGCCCTGGTGGTTGTGGCTGCGCGGGTGCGCGAGCAGGACCTCCCCATAAGGACGATTGCCGCGGAAGACGGAATCGTATCGCTTCAGGAACTGGTAGTACCGAATGAACTCCGTCCGGGCCGCAGGATCGGTGAAATCGATGTAACGGGCCATGGGCGCTCCGCCGTTGGCCATGAGCTCGGCCATGGAGGCCCGGATCTTGACGTTCTCGTAGTGGCAGACGGTGTAGGGCTTGTCATCGAACGCGCCCCGGATGTAACGCAGTTGCAGGGTCGGTTCCTGCCGTCCCAGGCAGTACCAGAGGTAACTCTCGTCCTTCCCCCAGAGTTCGGAGGGGAGCATCATCCGCTCGTCGTTGTTGCCGGTGGGCGGATTCCCGAAATCCTGGGAGCTGTGGCCCCAGACGGAGGTGATCAGGTCCGGCTTGAGGGAACGGCCGTACTGGTGGAAGACCTCGTCGAAGGCTTCCTTGTTGACCAGGTCCGAGAAGAGCTGCATCTCCAGGCGCAACGGCGTCGTCTCGCTGGGAGGATGCCGGGAGACGATCTCGCTGAACTCGTGGGCCTCCAGGTCCTCGATCCCGAACCGGCGGCGCAGTTCCTCCGGATCGAAACGGGACGCCAGGTGAGCCTTGAATCCCCGCACGCAGTGCCGGCAGTGGCAGTCGACCCGGTAGAAGTAGTTGATCTGAAAGCCGTCCAGGCCCCGCTCGATCCCCCGCTTGACCCAGGCCTTCAGGACCCGGCGCCAGTCGGGGTTGGAAAGGCAACCCCAGTAGACGCCGTAGGGAGCCGCGTCGCCGTCGAAACTGACGTAAGGAGTACCGTCCCGGTTCTTGGACAACAGGTCCAAGGGGTCCGCCACCGGTTTCGGCCCCAGCTCGTTCTCGTCCCAGAGCTCGTTGTAGAACTTGAAGAAACCGTCTCCGAGCCGGCCCTCCGCGTCCGGCCTCCCCAGCAGGTACTTGGCGACGGAGAAGTGGCCGATGGGTCTCACGCCCCGTTGCTTGAGCTCACGGTTGATCTCTTCGAAATAGTCGGCGCTCAGCCGGATCCGATCGGCGGGGTCCTGGGCCTGGACCACCCCGGCGTGGATGGGCAACAGGGGGCCGGTGACGCCCTTGTTCCTGTCCGGGAGATGGGCGATGGACCAGAAGTCCGCGCCATAGAAGCCGACCTGGGCGATCTCCGGCTCGGCCTCCTGAACGAAATCCAGGTAGCCGGGTTCCACGTACCGGGTCCAGTGGACGATCATCCGGGTGAACTCGAGGCGCTGGGCATCGCTCCCGAAGTCTGCCGGAGGCGAAGTTCCGGTTTGGCAGCCGGACGAGGCCAAGATTGTCAAACCGATGAACGAAATCAGGGAACGGACTTTGGAAAGAGCAGTCATCGTTGGATTCCCGATGCTCTTGGATTTGGGGATGTGATCCTGGCCGAGCCAAAAGTGTGGTTGTCGGGAGATGACATCAAACGGATGGGGCCTCCTCGTCCATGTCGGAAAAGTTCGTGATCGTGACGTCTCCCTGCGGGAACTTGGCGACGATGCTCAATCGGCCACCCATGGCCTCAATGTATGCGCGGAGATTCGAGACGTACATATCGGCCCGTCGCTCCAGTCTCGCAACTGCCGGCTGCTTGACGTTCAAGGCTTCGCCCAGGACCTTTTGAGTCATCGCCCGTGCCTGCCGCAATTCGTGGAGCAACATCGCTGCGCGCAACTCCTTCTTCCTGGCCTCGATTCGGGCGCGCCGCTCTCGCGTGTACCCCTTCGTCAAATCCTTGAAAGCATGACGGCCACTCAATTTCCCAGCCCTTCCTTTCTCAATTCGCCAATATATTCCACCCATGGAATATTTCCAACCTCACCTCACGGGATCGCGACGTAGACGTAGGGGCACCCCTTGTCGGCGCCCTCTTTCGTTCTCGCATCAAACTCCGACCCGGAGAGGGCGACCACACGTCGCCCCTACTCGAAAGATTGGATCGCTTCCGTTGACATCCCCCCATTCGGCCCATTGAAATGTCTGCCATGCTCTTGAAAAGTCGGCAGCTTGGCCTCAAGCGTTTCCTGACCGGGACGGGTTGGATCGGTCCGGCGGCATTGTTGGGGACCTGGGCCCTCTCCACTCCGGAATCCGATTCCCTGCCGGCCTCGTTGCGCGAGCCCTTTCGCCCGGACGCCCACACCGTGGTGCTGTACCACTTCGATGAAGGGCAGGGGGAGGAAGCCCGTGACGCCATGGGCGATCCGGCCCTGACTCTGAGGGCCCACAAGAAGGCCCTGTGGGGAAGCCGTCACGGATTCGGCTCCACGGCCAAGTTCACGGTCCGCGAGGACGACGCCAACCTGCGGATCGGGCCGGTGAACAACGACAAGCTGGAGTTGCGCACCTGCACCGAGGCCTGGACGGTGGAGGCCTGGGTGCGCTATGACGGATTCGCGCTGAGCGGAATACGCTTGAATCATCCGGCTTCCTACCGGCCGCGCGGGTCGGGCACCGCCGGACCTTTCGCCAAGATCTGCGGGACCGACGACGAGGGCTTCAGCCTGCCGCCCGGGGTCCGCGGCGGATGGGATTTCAGCCTGCATTCCTGGCTGGACGACTGGCCGGTGATGCCCGGGCTGCTGCCGGGGGCCCGGTTCATGGGTTCGCAGAAGCGGGCGCCTCACAGCGACACCGGCGGATACGTCTATGCGGGACGCAAGTCCGGACTCGGCACGCCGGTCCACGCCGACGCCATCCAGAAGCCGGAATGGCGCCACGTGGCCTGGCAGTTCCGCTACGAAGACCAGACCCACTACATGTTCCTGGACGGCAAGCTGATCTGGAAGGCCACACCCAGCCGGCGGGTGATCAATGACGCGGAACGCAACGACATTCCCTTCACGGTCGGCGGAATCGTCAACTCGCTGGACCCGCCCTACCATGTCAAGACCTACGATTTCGAAGGGGAGGTGGACGAGCTCCGCATCTCCGACGTCATGCGCTACCCGGTGGCCGACAAACTGGCCATCGTCCGGCGGCTGCTACCGGAAGCCGGATTGCACGCTCCCTACTCCGTGAAATTCTCCACCGACGCGGCCCGGGGAGACGTGCGCTGGGAGCATGCCGGGGGAAAGCTGCCAAATGGATTGACCTTCAACGAGGTCGCCGGGACCTTGGAGGGCCGGCCGGAGGAACCGGTCAAGGAACGTGCCTTCACGTTGCGAGCGACGGATTCGGCCGGGAATGAGGACGAGCATACCTTCGCCGTCACCGTCGCGGCGGCCGAGGTGGTCACCGCCTCCCTTCCCGTCGGCCTCATCGGAGTCCCCTACCGCCACACCCTCGAGACGCGCCACATGGTGGAGCCGGTGACGTGGCGCCTGACGCAGGGGAGCTTTCCGGACGGGATCTCCCTCGACGCGAAGCGGGGTGAACTCATCGGCAACCCGACGGCGCTCGAACTCAGAAGGCTTCGGCTCCAGGCCGCCGATGCGGCGGGCCAGAGCGCGTCGAGGGAGCTCGAATTGAAGGTCGCTCCGGGGCAACTCCGCAGGATCGGCCCCGACGACCGGACCGTGGCGCTCTGGGACTGGCAGGGGCCCGGCGGCCGGTACATTCCGGACCTGATGGGAGACTCCGAATTGACGCTGACCTGGGTCAACACCAAGGGCGACACGCGATTGCCCCGGCCGGGCTGGGGACTCTATCCGCATTTCATCGGAGGCGGCGAAGGGGGCTTCGTGGGGCCCCAGTGGAACCGGAAGGTGGATCTCCAGACCATCGAGGAGGAGTGGACGGTGGAGGCGTGGGTCCGCCGGGCCGGCCCCGTCGACGGCTATTTTCGCGAGTTTCACTTCGGTCACGTCTGCGGCACCTACGACAACACCGAACGGGGGGTCTGGGAACTCTATCTTTCCGATCAGGGATCGTCCGACGGCAGCATGGCGCCGGGGGTCCATTTTTTCGGGGCCGAGCCGGACCAGGCCCTGAGGGACCTGCATCCCTACAGCCGTCCCGAGGGCACGGTGGCGGCTCCGAAGTGGGTGGGAATCCGCGATACCGCCTGGCACCACATCGCCTGGCAGTACTCCTACGCGGAGGACCTTCACCAACTCTTCCTGGACGGCCGGCTGATCTGGGAGATGAAGAGCCCGGACGGCCGCAAACTGGTGAACAACCGGAGGCACCTGGCCCAGTTCTCGGTGGGGAGCCGCCTCAACGGGCGCGCCCGCTACGGCGGGACATTCAACTGGCTGGGGTTCGGGAACTTTTTCGGGCAGATCGGCGAGATCCGGATTTCCCGCGTCCGGCGATACTGATTGCGACTGGGGGGACTGATGCTGGCGAATCGCAATTCTCCGTTCCGTTTCGGTGCGGCGCTGCTGCCCGGTCTTCCCCGTTCGGCGCCGGCCTTGCTGCTGGTCCTCACGCTTTCGCTTCCGGCCTGCCAGTCACCTCCTGAGGCCGTCCAGCCCAACCTGATCGTCATCTTCTGCGACGACCTGGGCTACGGCGACCTGGGAAGCTTCGGGCATCCCACCATCCGGACCCCGAATCTGGACCGCATGGCCCGGGAGGGGCAGAAGTGGACCCATTTCTACTCCGCCGCCAGCGTCTGCACTCCCAGCCGGGCCGCCCTCCTCACCGGGCGGTTGCCGGTGCGAAACGGCATGATGAGTCCGAAGCACCGCGTGCTGTTCCCCGATTCTACGAGCGGAATTCCCGAAGCGGAGGTCACGCTGGCGGAGGCGCTCCGGGATGCGGGCTACGCCACCGCCTGCGTCGGGAAGTGGCACCTGGGACATCTTCCCCGATTCCTTCCCACCAACCACGGCTTCGATTCCTATTTCGGCATCCCCTATTCCAACGACATGGACCAGACCCGGAAGGAATCGACCCGGGAACTGGTGAAGACGGCGCGGGTCGAATACTGGAACGTCCCCCTGCTCCGGGACGGGGAGGTGGTGGAGCGGCCGGCCGATCAGCGGACCATCACCAGGCGGTACTCGGAAGAGGCGGTCCGGTTCATTCGGAAAAACCGGGAACGGCCTTTCTTCCTCTACCTGGCCCACAACCTGCCTCACGTGCCGCTGTTCGCGTCGGAGGACTTTCTGGGGGCCAGCAAGCGCGGCCTGTACGGCGACGTGGTGGAGGAGATCGACCACGGCGTGGGGCAGATCATGCAGGCCCTCACCGACCTGGGCATTGCCGAGCGCTCTCTGGTGGTGTTCACCTCGGACAACGGCCCTTGGCTTCCCTACAAGGAGCATGGCGGTTCGGCGGGACTGCTCCGGGACGGGAAGGGAACGACCTGGGAAGGGGGCATGCGCGAGCCCACCATTTTCTGGTGGCCGGGGCAGCTCGAATCGGCGGTGGTGATGGAGATGGGCTCCACCCTGGATCTGTTCTCCACCTTCTGCGAGATCGCCGGCGCCGAGGTGCCCTCCGACCGGATCATGGACAGCTACGACCTGTCACCGGTCCTGTTCGGCAGCGGCGAGAGCCCGCGCAGGAGCATGTTCTTCTACCGGGAGTCGAAGCTCTACGCCGTCCGGCAGGGAGAATTCAAGGCGCACTTCATCACCAAGCCGGTCTACACCGGACGGCCCGAGACGGAGACCCACCACGATCCGCCGTTGCTGTATCACCTGGGCCGGGACCCGGGCGAGCAGTACGACGTGGCCCGCCTCCACCCGGATGTCATTGAGAGCATTGAGAAGTTGGCTGCCGACCACCGGTCGGATATGGTCCTCGGTGCGGACAGGCTCGCCCAACGGAGCACAGACGCCCGGCGGTGACGTGACGTTACTCATGCGGCGGCCGCCAGGATCACGACCGCCAGGATCACGGCCCGCGGTGAGTGTCTCATGAGGGCGGATAATTGCAGGATGGATGACAGCAGTCCGAATCCGGCCCGCTCCGGCCCTCGAAGAGGGTCACGACAGATCCCTTTTACCGACAATAATTAGCGTCCTCCACCGACGAGCAGTCGGGGGGATGCTATGCTTGCCGCTTGGAATTGGAACGACTAACGAACAACTTTTGACCATCATCATTGTCTATGACAAAACCCACTCACACGACAGAAGCGATCCGCGAGGCAATGGATCGCCTTATCGATCGCGCGACCAATTTCGACGTCGATGCATTGGAAACCATCTACCACAAGGATTTTCATACGACGCTGGTGATGCCCGACAGCACCGTAGCCACCTATGACAAGGAAAAATTCATCGCCCATTTCCGCAAGCAGGCGGAAGAAGGCAAGACACGGCTCAATCCGTGGGCAGATTGGCATGATTTCCATGTTCTGGGCGACTCCGCGGTTTGTGTGCTGACCCGAAAACACAGCGGAATGAGCGGCGAGGAGATGCAACTGCTGTGCAACATCGAGTGGCGTTTCGAAGATGGGCACTGGCAAGTGCTTCGCGAGCAGATTTTCCTTCGCCCGCTGGACGAGTGAAGTGGACCGGTGGCAATGCCATGGCCGTTGCTCGCGACGCAGGCTCCTAGAATTCCGCGTTCGATGCCGTCCGGTAAACGTGAGGCCGTATCGATATCCTGGCGACAAGTGCCGGCATCGCTGCTGGATGAGACTGCGGAGTCGACGTTCGACGACATCTTCAATGTGAACGCGAAGGGCGCCTTCTTCGCCGGCCGGCTTGCCATGCCGCCGCTCGGCAGCGGCGCCCCTCACTGAAAGGAATGAAGCTCATGACCACCTCAAGCCTCGACATGTCCAGCGAGACAGGGCCAGCGCTTCCACCGATCGTACCGGGGAAGCTGATCCTGAACGGAGAAAACCCGTTCATTCGCCTCAGCCATGCACCCGGCGATCCATTCACTACCGACGCCAGCCTCTGGACAATCACCTATTCCCCCAAGGGCGCCGGCCACGCCCTGTTCATCAAGAGTGAACTGACCGACAACCAATGGCGCATCTACTCCGACAATCCCGAATTGGTGAGCTGGTTGCAGGCAACCGTTCAGGGAATGCTGAACCCGGAAACGGCCAGCAGCCGCATTGCTGTCCTGGATGCCAGGTTTTCACGACACGGTGATGTACAGAGCACCTGGACTCAGAAAGTTCGCTCGGATACTGACGAAATCGTCCTGGCCTGGAGCAATCTGATCGGCCCGCTCCTGATGGCGCATGACCAGCCGACCCAGCTCCCCGAAAGGGAATACGGCGTCAGCCTCATCATGATTCCGGCCCTGGAGGCCAGGTTGACATTAAATGGCCGGAAGGCATCGGGTCAGGTATGGCCCTGCAAATATGACGGACAGCCCTTCAGCACGGCATCGCTGGCATTCTCGGAAAGCTGGAGAGAAGCCTGACAGAAAGCCCTCTCCCAGGAGCCTGCGCGGCATAAATTGACCGGCTGCGTAAGCGTGGAATCGGTCCATATTTCCCCGATGATCTGGTAGTTGTCCCGGTTTGGATCAACCCTGCGGAACGATTCCTGCCCGAACACTTCCGGCCGATATGGAATACCGTATCGGGGCGACGAAGAACCCGGAGCCGGGGCCGCCGGCGTTCGTCACATTTGAGGCTCGTCGAGCTGGTCGGTGCTGATCTCGTCGCGGGAAATCTTGTGGACGCTCTTGGGATTGAAGGTCTGCCGGGTGCCGGAGCGAAGGGCGACCTCGATTCTGCCGCCGGTAAGGACGAAGAACTGGAGCAGGAATCCGCCCCCCTGCATGGTCTCGATCTGGTAATCCTCCTCCGTCAAGTCTCCGAGCCACCCGGGTAGCCGGCATTCCAGTTCCGGGTTCTCGGCGATCTCCCGGGGAAGGGCCATGATCAGCGTTCCCGGCTCCGAGTCCAGCAGGCCCGGGATTCGCGTCCTGACCTTGGCCATGAAGGAGATGATCCGGCCGGCTCGCGCCAGCGGCGCCTCCGCGCTGCCGGTATCCGGCGGCGCGATGCCCCACGTGATGTGATGGATGAACGGATTGCCCTGCCCCTGGTGGAGCATGTGATCCCGGGCCGGCTCGTCGACCGGATGGACCACGGCGACGTAGTCGAACCAGCCCTGATCCCTGGCGGCGCTGTTTCCCACCAGGCCCGAAGGAACGTTGATGTAGTCGTGGCCGTCCACCGGCGACGGGTAGCAGCGGGCGTCCCATCCGGCCACGTAACCCAGTTCCCTCAACGGTCCGGCGACCAAGTGCGGGGGATCGCTGAAGATGGCCGCGTGGTCCGGATTGGGGAGGAGGGGAATTCCGGCTCCGGCCATCTTCTCCCCCACTTCCATGGCCTCTTCCAGGCGGACCTCGGCGTTGGGTATCGTCAAGAAACGATCGAAGTCCGCCGGGAGTCGAATCGGTCCGCTCATGGTTCCAGGGGGCCCATTCAATCGATCTTCTCGACGACCATGGTCACCTCTTTCACGTCCCCCTTGAGCTTGTAGTAGGTGTGGACGTAGGCGCCGGGGCCGAAGTCCCCGCCCTTGATGGAGGCATCGGTCATGGCGAAGGTGAGGCGGCCCTTCTTGCGGGCGGTGACGACCAGGGCGTCCGGGGTGATGGACTCCACCGTGCCGTAGACGTCGAAGACCCTCTCTTCGATGGGTTTCTTTCGCCAGAAACAGGCCGGCTGCAGTAGCGTGAGCAACAGGACAGCGCAGAGAAAAGACCGGAACATGGCTTGAATTCTAGCAGCCTCCAACATCGGACGTCACATCCTCCTTCAACGGGCGAGCCGGTTCAGCAACTCCATGACCCGCTGCTCGATCAGATACCGGACCACCCGGAAGCCGCCCATCCTTTCCTCGGGCGTCCCCCAGGTCCCCGCCGGGTCCGGAAGGTCCCAATGTTCCGACCGCAGCTCCACCGGCAGCACCGGACACGAGTCCCGGGCGTTCCCGCACAGGGTGATGAAATGATCGTACCGCCGGAGATCCTTGGCTCCCAGCGCGTCCGACGTCTGCTGCGAAATGTCGATCCCCACCTCGTTCATGGCCCAGACGGCATACGGGTTGAGACCGGCCGGACGCACACCCGCGCTGTCCACCCGGACCCACTTGGAACCATGGCGCCGAGCGAAGCCCTCGGCCATCTGGCTGCGGGCGGAGTTGCCGGTGCACACGAAAAGAACCGAGGGCATCTTCTTCATCGCCATGTTCGCCGGTCTGACCCCGGCTACCGGCAGAGAGTACGCTCCGAAAGGACTTCCTGACAACCCCCCGCAGAGGAGGGCTGACCTCTTTCCCCGTGCCGGATTGGGCGTTCCGGTGCTACAATGCGGGCGCTCCCGAAGACTCTGACCGGATCTGCGGAGGACTGACGACCTTGACCTGGAGCCATATCGGAACAGCTTCCAAAACAGCATCACTGATTCTTCCGGCCTGTCTTTTCCTGGGTGCGGTTTCGGTTCGGGCGCAGCAGCGTTGGGAAATTCCTCAACGGGAGCGGCACATCCAGATCGACGGGTTCACCGACGAGTGGCAGGGAGTGCCCTGGGTAAAGCTCTCACCCTCGGCCGGCGACGAAGGGTTCAAGGAGGGAGACGTCGAGCTCCGGATTCAGGGCCTGTGGGACAAGGAGAACCTCTACCTGGCGTTGCACTGGACCGACGACGTCTGGGATATCGAGCGGGTTCGCAGGCGGGACGCGGTCTGGCTGACTCCCGATCGGAGGCGCCGGGACCGGACCCTGTTTTACGACTACCTGAAGTTCCACATTCGGCGTTCCGACTACGACTACACCTTCTGGATGACGCCTCGAATCGAAAGCCGCGGACCCTTCGGATGGCACCGCCTGCTGAAGGGTTACAAGGGAATGGAGACCGCCACCTCCGCACCCATCGTCACCGCCAGGCAGAAACAGGACACCGCCACCATGGAGGTCCTCTTCTCCTGGAAGGAGATGGACATCAAACCCAGGTCCGGAAGGGCCATCCCCCTGCTTCTGACCCTGGCGGACAGCGACCTGCCCGGCACCTCCCTCGAGATGAAGCTGGAACAGCTCAAGGCGATCCGCTGGAGAGGCGCAATGAGTCTGGCCAAGACTCGACGGTGAACTGCCCGGGACCTGGTGTGCCGTCCCGCAGATACATGTGTTCGTAACAGATCGAGCCTCGATTTCGAATCCCCGTAGGGGCACCCCTTGTGGGTACCCTCTTCGGTCCAAGTCACGCCACCAGTACCAAGCTCCCCCCGGGACGACTCGGCCGCCGTTGCCGGGCGGGCGACCACAAGGGTCGCCCCTACGTCTATTTGAGGGACAGTACACCAGGAGCCTGCGCGGCAGAAATTAATCTACTGCGAAAGCGTCGAATCGCAAATCCATGCAACAGAAGAAGGTTCTCATCACCGGAGCGTCGGCGGGAATCGGTGAAGCCGCTGCCTACGCCTTTGCCGCGGAAGCGTGCGAGCTCTTTCTGGTGGCCCGCCGAAGCGAACGGTTGGAGCAGGTGGCCCACGAGTGCCGCCGCAGAGGCGCATCCCAGGCCGTGTGGGCTTCCCACGACCTGAGCCGGCCCGGACGCGGAACGGAAATCGTCCGCGAATGCCGCGAGCAGCTCCAGGGTCTCGACATTGTCGTCTCCAATGCCGGTTACGGCGTCGTGGGTCCGGTGACCGAGATTCCCCCGGAGGCCGTGAATCGTATCTGGCAGGTCAACTTCCAGTCCGGGTACGAGACCATCCATGCGGCGCTTCCCGGGCTGCTCCGGCAGGGAAGCGGACACATCGTCCTGGTCAGCAGCGTCATCGGGAAGCGGGCCATGCCCTTCAATTCGGCGTACTGCGTGACCAAGTTCGCGCAGGCGGCCCTGGCCGAATCGCTTTGGGGCGAACTCAGGGGGAGTGGGGTGGGAATCAGCCTCATCTGCCCCGGGTATACGGCAACCGAGTTCCAGGAGGCGGCCGCCCGCACCGAGAGCGCCCAGGCCGCCAGCCGGCCATTCCGTCCGGATACCTCGGAATCGGTGGCCCGCGCCATCCTCGGCGCGGTCCGGCGCCGGCGCCGGGAAGTGCACCTGACGGGACTCGGAAGGCTGCTCATCGGCTTGAACCGCCTGTCGCCGGCCTTGACCGCCCACATTACGGCCTGGGTGGGCCGCCGTCAGCTCAAGAAGACCGTGTGAATCAGCCCCGGCATTCCCGACAGGAGCAGAGTTCCCTCAGGTAGTCGAAGGTGTAGATGCCGCTGGAGTGCCCGTCCTGCCACCAGATCCGGATCGCGTAACGACCCACCAGTTCCAGGGAAGCCGGCGCGACGCCCTCGCCGATCTGGCCCGGCTGCAGGATGCGGAAGCCCGTCATCTCGTCGACGCAGGAGGCGCAGGGGCAGGCCAGCCTGAGATCCCGGGCCGGATAGAGACACTCGCGCCCGTCATTCCAGGTGATGGCGATGTCGTGCTGATTGGCCCGGGTAATCCGGCGAGGAATGTTCAACGCGTTGCTTGAGCCTAGAAGGCGATCTGGATCTCCTGATTCAGCTCGCCGGACATGTTTCGGATGCTGATCTGCGCCGCAAGATTTTCGGCGACGCTCACGAAGGACCGGGCGGCCAGCGACTCGGGAGCTTCCAGAACGATGGGCCGTCCCCGGTCGGACTGGACCCGAATGTCGGTCGATAGGGGGATGTCCCCCAACATCGGAAGCTCCAGTTGCTCGCTGACCCGTTGCGCGCCTCCATCTCCGAAGATGGCCTCGCGCGCGCCGCAGCAACCGCAGACGTAGTAGCTCATGTTCTCCACCATCCCCAGCACGGGGCAGTTCAACTGGTTGAACATGATGATGGCCTTCTGGGCCACGTTCAGGGCCACGTCCTGCGGGGTCGAGACCACCACGGCTCCGGTCAGGGAGATCTTCTGGCAGAGGCTGAGCTGAACATCCCCCGTACCCGGCGGGAGATCGATCACCAGGTAGTCCAGCGCTCCCCACTGGACCCCGCCCAGGAACTGGCCGATCATCTTGTCCAGCATGGGACCCCGCCAGATGACGGCCTTGTCTTTGGGGAGGAAGAAGCCCATGGAGATGACGCCGACGCCGTACTGCCGGAACGGGAGGATACGGTTCCCGGGCGCCATGTCCGGCCTGCCCGAGATCCCCATGAGAGTGGGAATGCTGGGCCCATAGACGTCGGCGTCCAACAGGCCGACACTGGCGCCGCTCCGGGCCAGGGCCAGAGCCAGGTTGGCGCTGACGGTCGACTTCCCCACTCCGCCCTTTCCGCTGGCCACCGGGATGACGTTCTTCACGTCGGGCAGGAGAGCGGCCCCCCGCGAACCCATGGACGATCGGACCTGCGCCGTCATGGTGACGTGGGCCTCTTCGATTCCCGGCAGCGACAATATGGCTTGCCGCGCCTGCTCCTGCATCAGGTCCTTCACCGGACAGGCCGGGGTGGTCAATTCGATGGTGACGGCGGCCGCCGGACCACAGAGCTTGACCTCTTTGACGAATCCCAGCGAGACGATATCCCGCCGGAGATCCGGGTCCTGAACCTTTCTCAGCGCATCCAGAATCGCCTGCTTGTCACTCATCTTTCATATCCAGTCGCTACGGATCGTTGCCAACCGAAACATTGCGTCCACATTCTACACGCCCCATCGACTTGGCGGCGCACCAGGTCACTGACTGAACTCGACGAAGATCCTGCCCGGAACCCGCCGGGTGAACATCCGGACCTCATGCGACCCATCCTCATCCCGGCCGTCCGACTGGTAGTACAGGACGTAGTGGCTCTTCATCTCCTCGATGATGTCCCGGTAGATCTGCCTCAGATCGAGGAAAGCGTCCGAGAAGATGGTCCGTCCTCCGTAGCGCCGAGTCTGTTCCAGAAACCGGTTCTGAGACACGACGAACCGGTGAAAGGCGCGGCTGATGTTGCTCCGGACCGGCGCCTCCCGGTCGCCCAGTTCCCGGCGGTAGTTCTGGATGAACTGGTTGGTATAGATGATGGGGTAGACGGTGATTTCCTCTTGGCGCGAGATTCGGATCATCTCGCGGAAACTGGCCCGGCTGGCGGTGTCTATTCCGTCGCTGATCAGGACGACCACCTTCTTGCCCGATCGAGAACTGAGGACGTTCCGGCAGACCCAGATCACCGAATCATAGAGAGCCGTCTTGCCGTCGCTGGAGACTCGCGCCATCAGCGACCGGATATCCTGCGGCCTCTCGTCCCAGTCCAGGATCAACTCGGGACTTCTGGAGAACCGGACGACGGCCGCGCTCTCGTTTTCCAGCCCGCGGAAGAAGTCGATGGCCGTCTCCACGGCATTCTTCAGCAGATCCTGGAGGCTCCAACTGGTATCCACCATCACTGCCACGTTGATGGGAACCTCCTGCTCTTCAAGCAGGGTGACGGTCTGGGGGCGGCCATTTTCCAGCACGACAAAGTCGTCTTTGGAGAGATTGCGGATCAGGTGCCCCCGGTCGTCGCGCACCAGGAAGGTGACCCGGATGTGCTCCAGCGCCATCTCGACTTCGACTCTCGACGTGCCGGGGCCGTCGTCCTTTTCCGCCGGAGCGGCATCTTGAGCTGAAACGGGGAAAGGAACGCCCAGAGCCAAGAGACTGGTCAAGATCCAGGTGGTTCGCCTGAGCATTGGAAAATCTCAAGATAGCTTACCGGACGGTCAAATGCGAACCGGAACCGGCGGCCGCGTCCCGGACCGGGGTGCGGGGTGGGCGTTTCACCGCCGACTGGTAAGCTATCCGGACGGGAGCAAGTGACCAGACGTGAAGTACGCCAACCAGATCAACACCGCCCTGGTCGTCGCTTCGGCCCTCTTCGTCGTCTACATCCTGACTCAGACCTATTGGAGCACCGATCCGGCCGAGGAAATCGTGCGTCCGATACGCCAGGAGGGAAGCCCGGCCGAGAGCCCCTCGCCCGAGGTTTCGATGCCCGGCCAGGAACGCCGAAGTCCGGCGCCCAGGAGGCTTCCTCCGCCCGGATCGGAGACGGCCCCGGTTGAACCGTCCGCCACGGGTTCGACCTCCGCGCCTCCGGCCGGGAGAGTTGGAGACCCGGCCCGGCGGCCCGGCGGCCGGCCCCCGACTGCGGCGCCTCGCAGATTGACGCCAACTCCATCCCGGACGACGCCGTTCGGCCGGTCCCCGGCTTCGAGGCCGGCCCGGGTTCCTCCCGTCACGTCCCCGTCCGGCAGCCGTCCGGCTCGACCCTTGATCCCGCCTCCCCGGGAGATCGTCCCCGAGGAGAAGCGGCAGACCGGCGACCCGTCGCCCATTCCGCCCGTGCGTTCGTCCGCTCCGGAACAGCGCCTGCCCGGCCCGTAGCGTTCATTCCCGGCGGGAGACCATCTCGATTCAGCCTTGCCGGAGGGCCTGGACCGGATCGACCCGGCTGGCGCGATTGGCGGGGATGACTCCCGAAAGAAGGCTCAGCCCCACCGCGAAACCGATGGCTCCGGCGACCAGCCAAAGCGGGTAGGCAAAGAGGTCGGGGGGATTCAGAATATTGTTGCTCTGGAAGTAGCGGTCGATGAACACCGTCGCGATTCGAGTCAGAGTCCAGCCCGCGAGGAGGCCCATGACGCCGCCTGAGAACCCGATCAGACCCGCCTCCGCCAGGAATATGCGGCGAACGTCCCGGTCGGTTCCTCCGATGGCCTTCATGATTCCGATGACCTGGCGGCGTTCCATGACCGAAATGATCAGGACGTTGGCGATGCCCAGGGAAGCGACGAGCATGGCGATTCCGCCCAGGACTCCGAGGACCACCTCCAGCACCAGAAAAGCCTCCTGAATCCGTTTCATCTGGTCGACGATGGCGAACGTCGCCGCCCCCCACGACCGGACCTCCTCCCGAACCCGCTCCAGACTCACCAGATCCGCTACCCGCACGTCGATGCTGTCATATTCCCGTCCCCTGCCTTCCTCCAGGGAGGACAGGCCGGAGAGGGATGTCATCCCGCTCGCATTCTCCTTCCAGAGCCGGCGCGCCTCTTCCAGCGGGATGACCACGCCCCGGAAAAACGGATTGGTCTGATTCGGGAGCAGACGAGGGAGGACACCCACGACCTGGTAAGAGAGTCGAACCGTCTCGAACGGAAGGTCGCCGTCGGAGACATCCTGCTTGAGGCGGTCCGTCAAGAGTTGGATGGTCTTCCCCACCGCCTGTTCCGCGGGTTCGAATCCCAACCTGCGAGCCACCCGGCCGGTGAGTACGATCTCGGCCCCCTCGGTGCCGGAGAGAAACCGGCCATGAGTGATCTTGGAATAGGGCGACAGGGGAGCGACGTGCGGCCCCGCGCCGCGAACCCGGGTCAGGTGGGCATTCTCCCCATTTTCGAGCCGAACGGCGAAACGAATGTCTGGTTGAACGCTCACCACTCCATCCAGCGCGGCGACCCTCCCGACCAGCTCCTGGTCCAGAACCGGCCTGGCGCTGGACGCTGAGTTCTCCGCGCCGGGACTCCGAAACCGCCTGAAGCTCTGGGCCCGGGCCGGGCCCAGGATCTGGAAGGAGGTGAAGACCTCCCGCACCTCCAGGTTCTCGACCGTCTGCTGCCGCAGCCCGGCTCCGAAACTCACCAGGGCCACCAGGGTGGAGATGGCGATCAGAACCCCCAGACAGGTCAGAATGAAGCGGAGGCGCGCCTGTCCGATGTTGCGCCAAGCCATCTGCAGGACGTCTCTCCAGGGCATCACTGTTCTCCCGGGTCTCCGTTGCCGGCGGCGTGGCTCGATCCCGGCCGTTCCTCCCGGAACAGGCGGCCGTCCCTCAACTCGATCACGCGGTCCAGGCATTCCATCCAGAGATCCTGCTCGTGGGTGACGCAGATCACGGTGCGTCCCTCCCCGTGAAGCTGCTTGAAGATCTCCAGAATCTCCTTGCCGGTGGCGCTGTCCAGGTTGCCGGTGGGCTCGTCGGCGAGCAGAAACTGGGGGTCGTTGGCCAGAGAACGGGCGATGGAGACCCGTTGCTGCTCGCCGCCGGAGAGCTGGGAGGGGATGTGGTCCAGCCGGTGGGAGAGTCCCACGTCACCCAGCAGGGACTTGGCCTTCTCCGAGCGCATGCCGGGGCTGAGTCCGGTGAACGCCATGGGCAGTTCCACGTTCTGGAGAGCGGTCAGGGTCGGGACGAGGTGAAAGAACTGAAAAACCATTCCCACCGTGTGCTGGCGATGATGAGCCAACTGGTCGGGACTCATTTGTGCAAGGTCCCGGTCGCCGATCCAGAGCGAGCCGGAGCTGGGGCGGTCCAATCCCGCCAACAGGTTGAGCAGGGTCGACTTCCCGGATCCGGAGCGGCCGACCACCCCCAGGAACTCTCCCGGAACGACCTCCAACGAGACCCCGTCCAGAGCCCGGACCACCCGCTCTCCCATGGGGTAGTCCTTGGTGAGGTTCTCGACTCTCAATGATTCCACGACGCGCGTATTGTGCCCGATTTTGGTTTTTGGTGCCCGGAAGTTCGTCCCGGACCATCCCGCTGAGGTGGATCGGGCCCCGCATTCCGGCGGCGTGCTTGCAAGATCCCCGCCGGTGGTCCAGCATCGTAGCGCCATGAAGCATGCTTGTGCGGCGCTGTCGCTCTGGGCCGCAATCGCCGTTGTTTTGCCATCCGGGTCGGATCAACCCCGGGAGCTGAGGAACCTCGCCTACTACGAAGGGCCCGGCGCCCACCCCCGCAAGCACAAGTTGGACCTCTTCCTGCCGTCCGCAAGCGCGGGACATCCGGTGCTGGTGTTCGTCCATGGCGGATCCTGGAAACGGGGAGACAAGGACGCCTACGGGGGGGCTTACGGCGCCATGGGCCGGAGCCTGGCCACCGAGGGGGTGGCCGTGGCGGTGATCAACTATCGGCTCACCCCGGAGGTGCGCCACCCCGAGCACGCCCGGGACGTGGCGCGGGCCGTCGGTTGGGTCCACGGCAACGCCTCCCGGCACGGCTGGGACCCCGGGAAGATCGTTCTTGTGGGCCATTCGGCCGGCGCGCATCTCTGCTCCCTGGCGGCACTGGACCCGGCGTACCTGGAGGAGCACGGCCTGAGTCCGGAGGTGATCGGCGGGGTCGTGGCCGTCAGCGGTGTCTACGACCTGACACGGACCGGGGTGACGGGTCAGCTCCTCTACCAGGACGTCTTCGGCACCCGGAACCAACAACTCCAGGCCGCCTCTCCGGCTCTCCAGGTGCGGAGCCAGCCGGCGCCTTTTCTGCTGCTCTATGCCGCCCAGGACTATCCCACGGCCGACTACCAGACGCGGCGTCTCGAGAACGCCCTGGCCAAGTCGGGGGGGACGGTCCGAAGCCTGGAGATTGCGGACCGCAACCACGTGAACATCATCGCCGGACTGGGTCGAAAGGGCGATCCCGTCCGGGAGGAGATTTTCCGCTTCCTGAAGGGACTCTTCCCTTCCGGCTAGTCGCCGACGCCATGACCGCAATCTATCCGATCCTGCCCGGCCGCCTCCTCTGGTCGGGAGAACACTGGATCTGCTTCCTGCGCGCGCCCGGAACCCGCGAGGACACGGCTCGAGTGAGCCTCTACCGGTCCCACTACAGCCCCGCAGGCGAGGGGCACATGGCGTTCGTGGACATTCCCGGCCGCTTCCAGGCTGTCCTGACGGACAACCCAGCGTTTCTGGAGTTCGTCCGGGAGACCATGTTTCGAGGGAAGGCGCCGCCCTTCGATCCCTCCCTTCCGGTCGTGGACGCCGCTTTCCGGCGCGGCGGCGAATTGAGCGAGTCCCCGTCATGGATTATGGAGACTCGCGAACATCGCCTGAATGTGACCTGGACCCGGCTGGAGCCTCCCGATGTCGCTTATCGGAGTGATCCGAAACTTCAGAGCCGGAGACCCGTCTTCACGGTTCTCTTCTTTTGCCAGGGTGCGCGAGTCCTGCTGGATGGACGCCGCATTGACGGAGTTCCCTACCCGCGAAGCATCTGGCGGGAAGCGCTGGGAGGCGGAGACCGGAGTTCCTGTGTCTTCGCCATCGCCGAAACCATGATCCGGCCCCCCGATTGAACGGGCCGTCAATTCGCCGCAGCCGATGAACCATTTCGATCCGGTGACGGTCTAACCATTTAGAGTCCAATGGTATACACTGACGGGAACCCTGATCATGCTACCTAGACTATTCCTGATTTCCCTCTTTCTCCTTCAACCCCTGGCCGCCGAGAAGAAGGCCGATCCCGGGGCGCCCAAAGGAGCCGCGACCGTCGAAAAGACCGGACTCTTCAACGTGCACGGTTTTTCTCTGGGAGCCGGAGCGAGCTACAGCCGGTTTCGCTACTATCCCCCGTTCGGTTACTTCCCCTACTACTCCTACTGGGGCAGGTATCCGTTCCACCACTTGACCGGCGCCTGGGCCTATCCCGATTTCTACCATCCGGCTTACTTCGCGGGTTACGGGCAAACGGCCGGAGGCGGCCGCATCAAGTTGAAGACGAAACAAAAGGAGGCGAGCGTCTACCTGGACGGCGCCTTTGCCGGCTTGGCCAAGGACCTCAAGGACATCTGGCTGGAACCGGGCGTGTACCAGTTGAAGGTGGAACCCGAACGGCTCGCGCCCTTCGAGATCCGGGTCTACGTGCTGACAGGCAAGACCGTACGGATTGAACCCAAGTTCCAGGAAAGATCCCAGGAGTAGACTATGAAGAAGTCGATTCAAATCCTTTCCGTTGCACTGCTCTCCGTAAGTCTCGTCCTCCCCAATTCGATGGGAACTCGTCCGTTGAGCAAAGCCGGGAAGTATCCCGTCTCCGTCGAGAAGGACGCCTACAGCCTGGGCGCCCGTTTGCTCAGCGAGAAGGAGGTTTTGCAGAACTTCGTCACTCCCCTGAAGGACAAGTACGTCGTGGTGGAAGTGGCCATGTACCCCGGCGTCAACGACATCGAGGTGGACAACCGGGACTTCGTGCTCCGGATTGACGGTTTCGACCGGTCGTTTCGTCCCCAGGAGCCGAGCCGGATCGCCATCGGCCAGCAGCGGACGACCAAGCCGGCCAGACGGGTCGGCATCGTCCCGTACGGCAACATCGAATACGAAAGGGGTCGAGGCCACTATCCCGATCAGCGGCGTTTCCCCAGGCGCAGTGACCGGCGTGATGTCGAGGATCCCGACTGGGATCGCCGCGACCGGGACCGGCGGGATTACGGTTACGGTGGGCTCCGGACCGTGGTGGGGGTCGGCGTCGTGCTCGATCGTCAGCCCCAGCCCTCCAGCGACCAGGACCGGTACGTCATGGAGACGGAACTGCACGACAAGAGTCTTCCTCAGGGATTCGTCGGTTCGCCGGTCGCCGGCCACCTCTACTTCGCAGTCGGGGAGTATAAGAAGAACGCGAAGCACCGGCTCGAATACCGCGGAAACGGGGAAACCTCCACGCTGGTCCTTCCCAGGAAATAGGACGGCGCCTTTGCCGCTCGCCGGCGCGAGGGCGACCACAAGGGTCGCCCCTACGGAACGGGAGAGATCCCGGGAACCGGCAAAGGGATATGGGGCGCGCCTCGAACAGAATTCCCGTAGGGGCACCCCTTGTGGGTGCCCTCTTTGGTTCGAACCGGGTCGACTCCCGGCCAATCGCGGGGACTTGGCGTGGGAGCAACCGGGTGACGCCCGGTCAATCCCGGTTGCCGGCAACGGGAGGGCGACCACACAAGGGTCGCCCCAACGTATCTGAAGAGATTGCGGGAGCAGGCGATGCAAAAGTTGGTTCGGAGCCTTTCCGTTGCGCTGCTCTCCGGGTGCTTCGGCTTGGCGGGCTCGGACGGAACTCATCCCCGGAGCACGGTCGACAAGTATCCCGCCGCCATTGAGAAGAAGAGTTACCGCCTGGGCGCCCGGCTGCTCAGCGAGTTGGAAGTCTTGCAGGCCTTCGCGACTCCCCTGAAAGGGAAATACGCCGTCGTGGAAGTGGCTCTCTACCCCGGCAATGCCGGCCTTTCGGTGGACAACAGGGACTTCGCGCTCCAGGTTTCCGGTAAGGACCCGGTCTTCCGCCCCCAGGAACCGGGGATGATCGCAGCCGGGCTGCAGCGGAAAGCCTCGTCAACCAGGCGGACCGGCGTGGTTTCTTCGGGAACCATCGGATACGAGTCGCGCCGGGAGCGCTACCCCGAAACCTACCCCGGCCGCCGGGGCCGCAATGACGACATCAGGACCGGTGGCCCTCGCACGACGATCGGGATCGGAGCATTGCGCGACCGAAGCCCCCGGCCCTCCAGCGACCGGGACCGGCAGGTCATGAAGACGGAGTTGGAGGACAAGGGTCTTCCCCAGGGCTTCACCGGATCGCCGGTCGCCGGCTACCTCTACTTCGAGGTCGGAAAGTTCCGCAAAAAGGCGGAGCACCGGATCGAATACCGCGGTAGCGGGGAGGCCACCGTCCTGGTCCTCCCCGGGAAATAGAACGACACGGCCACTTGACGGTCCGGCGGCGAACTTGCGTCCCACTGCCGGGCGTCCCCTTCTCAATATCCCATTCAAACCGGATTTCTTATTTCTTGCTGGTAGGATTGTCCAATGGAAGCAGTGCCCTGGAAGGTTTCTCTTCACGGTGGACACAGCGGCGCTTTCTGCGATCACGCGGAAGGGACTCTCCAGCAGATTCTGGAGGCAGCGGTGGCGCAGAAGATGTCGGTATTCGGGATCACGGAGCACGCTCCCCGTCTTGGAGCGCGCTTCCTCTATGCCCGGGAGATCGAGCTGGGATGGGACGTTCCCAAGCTGGAGCGGGACTTTCGAGCCTACCGGTCGGCCCTGGACCCCCTGGTTCGCGAGTTCGGTCCCCGTCTGCAGGTCCTGAGAGGTTTCGAAGCCGAGGTCGTCCCCAGCGCGTCCTATTCGCAAGTCATGCGCCGTTACCGGTCGGACATGGACTTCGACTACATGGTGGGTTCCGTCCACTTCGTGGGGGAAATCATCATCGACGGCGAGCCCGAAGACTTCGAACGCGCCCTGAACCGGGCCGGGGGGCTGGAAGCCCTGGCGATCCGTTACTACGAGGGAGTCGCTCGAATGGTCGAGGCGCTCCGGCCTGAGGTCGTAGGGCATCTCGACCTGATCCGAAAGAACGGCCGGACCTACGGCCGGCTGGATACACCGGCCATCCGGCGATCGGCCCGGGAGACCCTGGAGGTGATCCGGCGGCACGGCTGCATCCTGGATCTCAACACGGCCGGATACCGCAAGGGCTTGGGATGTCCCTATCCCGAACCCTGGTTGTTGCGGCAAGCCCATGAAATGGGCATCGGCGTCTGTTTCGGAGACGACAGTCACGGCCCCCAACAAGTGGGCGCCGGCATCGAAGAGGCCCGCCTCTACCTGCTGGACAACGGCGTTTCCGAGATTCGGACTCTGGCCAAGGAAGGGGACCGGGTGGTCCGGAGATCCATCTCACTCCAGTAGATTTTTCTCGGTCGAAGTTACGGAGTTACCGATGAGCTATTCCGCAGAAGAGGCAGGAACACCTCGAATCGAAATCGGCGGCCGCGTGCTGGTGTGCCCGGGGGGGCACGCGCCCAAGGCGGTCCGGCTGGGAGACGATCATCTCCTGGTGGCCGCCCGTACCGGCTTGACCGGAGTCGCCAATAACAGTTCCGTGTCCGTGGTGGAGTCCCGCGACAGAGGCCGGACCTGGACCGAACCTCGCGTCATCATCGATTCACGGGAGGACGAGCGGGTGCAGATGATGAGCCGTCTTCCCGGCGGCGGCATGCTGCTCGGGTTCACCCGGCGGTCCAACGGCGCCTGTAAGGGAATGCTCATGACCTCGTCCGACGAGGGCGGGAACTGGGGAGACCCGTTCGAGTTGGGGCCGGGACCGTTCGACTACGTCTACCCGTTCGGGGGTGTGACGGAGCTCCCGGACGGCGAACTCCTGCTCACCGGCTACGGCGGCTACTACCCGGTCTACGAACACGGGGACAAGCCGCGGGAACGAAAGGGCGATTTCACCCTTTTCTTCCGCTCTCGCGACGGCGATCGATGGGAGTACGGAGGCCTGATCGCCCGCTTCACGACCCAGCCCCATCTCCTGCGCCTCTCTTCCGGCGTGCTCCTGGCGTCGCTTCGCAGCGCGGAGCTGGCGGAGGCCATGACCTATGAGGAGTCGCTCAAGCGGCCGCTGGCCCGAACTCTGGTGAGCGAGTCCCGGGACGAAGGGAGAATCTGGTCCCGTCCCCGGCAGGTGACGGACGCCGCCGAAATGCAGGGTTTCCTGCTGGAGTCCTCATGGGGCGAACTGGTCATGATCTACAGCGTGAGGCACAAGCCCTACGGAGTCGCCATCCGGACCAGCCGCGACCAGGGCAAGAACTGGGGACCGCCGGTGGCCTTGGCCGACGACGCCCCGGCGACCGACGTGGGACTGTCCCAAACCCTGGAATTGGAGCCGGGAAACTTCCTCACCCTCTACCACTGGGAGGATCGGAGCACTCCCCGGCGCGAGGCCAACCTGTTCGGGATCTTCTGGCGGATGTATCCGCCCCCCGGCCGCTCGTAGCGACCTGGGGATCCGCCGCAAGGTTCAGGCGCAGTACTCGTTCAGCTTGACGCCCAGCCGATCGATCTCTTCCCAGGTGTTGAAGAAGTGGACACAGACGCGGATGTCCCGAGGGTGCTCCAGGGGAGCCACCACGATCCCGTCCTTCTCGGCCAGGCGTTCGTAGAAGTCCATCCCCAGGAATCCCTCCGGCAGCCTCAGGGTCACCACTCCGCTCCGGCTTCCGTCCTCAATGGGAGAGACCAGCCGGAAGAGCCTCGAATCGCGGACCCATTCCGAGAACCTCTTGGAAAGATCCGCGGTCCGGGTGTGGATCCGATCCCAGCCCACCTTGTCCAGCCAGCGCAGGGTCTCGGCGAATCCTCCGAAGACCGGCAGGGCCCGGGTCCCGAACTCGTAACGGCGGCCGTCGGGATGCCATTCGTATTCCCCGTCGTCCTCGATGGTGACCTGGCTGTGGGCCCCGGTCCACGAAACCGGTGTCGTGGCCAGGATCTCCTTCCGGGTCAGGAGTCCACCCGTCCCCTTGGGACCCAGGAGCCACTTGTGGCCGCAGAACGAGTAGTAGTCGCAGCCCAGATCGTGGAAGTCCAGCGGGATGTTTCCGGCGGCCTGGGCGCCGTCCAGCAAGAGCCGCACGCCACGCTTGCGCAACTCCCGCGCCAGCTCTTGCGCCGGCAGGACTCGGCCGTTGCGGCGGGAGACATGGCTCATGGCCACCAATCGGGTGCGGGGCGAGATCTGGCTCAGCACGCTGCCCAGGACATCTTCACCCACATCCATGGGAGCCCGGCGATAGACGACGCCGAAGCGGTCCTGGAGGTTGTAGGACGGTTGCAACAGAGCGGGGTGCTCTTGGTTGCTGATGAGGATCTCGTCCCCCGCCTTCCAGTCGATGGACCAGATGACGATGTTGAGACCCTCGGTCGTATTGTGGGTCAGCGTCACCTCTTCTTCATCGGCGCCCAGGGCGGCGGCGGCCAAGGCGCGGCACTCCTCCTCCACCACGGCGATCCGGGGGTTGATGCGGGGGTCTCCGGGTCCGCGGTTCTGCAGATCCAGAAGCGCCTTGATCTTTTCGATGACGGGAGTGGGCGAGGGACCGATGCCCCCGGTCAGGAAGTAGGCGGACTCGGAGGTGGTCGGAATCTCGTTGCGAACCTGGCTCACCCATTTGGGAAGAGTGGCTCGAGTGGTGGCGGCGGCTACGGCTTGTCCCATGTTTCCAATCCAGGTTGGTCCCGCCGCTGCGGCGAGCGACGCGGATTTCAAGAATGTTCTTCTCGGCGCTTTTCGGCTCTCGGATCGGGGCCGGTTCTTGCTCATGGAGATCCTGAAGATATCTCTCAGGTCAGTTGAAGCGCCGCAACAGGTATCCCGGACGGAAGGATCGCCGGGCGCGGACCCAGACCGAAAAAAGCTCCCGGGGATCTTCGACCCGGTCCAGGCTGAAGACGCCGCGACCCAGAATCCGGGACAGCGCCTGGGTCAATTCGGGTCTCAACCGTTCGAAGGTCTCCCGGCTGTTGGGCGTATGGAGGCGATCGTTCGCCAGCAGCAGCATCTCGCGGGTATGGAACCGGACTCTGCCGCCCAGGACGGGATCGGATTCCAACCGGCTGCAGGCCAGGAGCGTGTGCCTGAAGACCTCCCGAATACACTCCTCGCGGTTCCCGTCCAGATTCTGCTTGCGGTGGTAGAGGAGTCCGGGCCGGTCATCGGCCTGGTCCAGGCTGAAATTCCCCTCGTGGGCCACCAGCAGTATGCCGGGTCCCCGGTGGACGTGACTGTAGTCGTGGACGTCGATGAGCAGGTGTCCATCGACCGCCTGGCTCTGGATCCAGGAATGGAAGGCGGGAATGAACTCCTGCGTATCGGCCCGCAGGGGCTCCTCCAGGAAAATCTTGAGTCCCAGTTTCTGCCAGCCGGCCATACGCTTGCCTAGCGGACTCCCGAGATCTCCCGGGCCATGCGCTCGTAACAGGCATGCGCCGCCTCGATGAAGAGCTGGCTTTCTTCCACCGACTGGTGGGCCGTGTCCCGGGTGGGGCTTTGCGGAGACGACCCGTGACGGCGGAACAGGTAGTTGGCGAACTTGCCGCCGGCGTACTTGTCGAAAAACAGTTCCGTGTCGTAGAAGCGGCGGCGGAATTCCGACACGACCGTGTCCGGAGCGCCCGGAACGTCGAGGAACTCGGTCTTGACCAGGGCTCTGGCGGCCTCCACCATGGCTCGGTAGCTCAACGAGTCGGCGCCGGCAAAGTCGCTGTCATCCAGCCTGATCTGGGCTTCGAAGACCAGTTGTTCGGCGGAAGCCAGGTTGAACTGGGTCAGCGTGACCACTTCGCCTGCGCATTCTCCCGTCCCCAGGTCTCCCATCGAGAACTCTCTTGGATCGCCCCAATCGCTGTAGAAGGAGGAGTCGACCTCATAGGCCGGAACCAGCAACAGGTCCTGCAGCATGGTTCGAAGGTTCTTCTTGCCGACGCTCCGGACGAAATCCTGAAAACTCTCGCCGTTGCTCCGATGCTCCAGGTAGCGGCCGGTGATCCGCTCCAGAACCTCCGGTATGTTCCGCGCCGGCGCCGAGCCCATGGCCAGTCCATAGGAGCCGGCGTTCTCGGTCCACTTGCCGCCCAGCACCACCTGGAAGTGAGGCACCTTGTGGCCCTTGATGGTCCGGCTGGTTCCGTAGAATCCGATGTCCGCGACGTGGTGCTGACCGCAGGAGTTGAAGCAGCCGCTGATCTTGATCCGCAGGTCCTTGATCGACTCGTCCAGTTGGAAGAACTTGGCGCCGAGCCTCCGCCGGAACTCGGCGGCCAGTCCCCGCGAGGAGGCGATTCCCAACTTGCAGGTGTCGGTCCCGGGGCAGGCCGTCACGTCCACGATGGTGCCGGCCCCATGGGCGCCCAGACCGATCTTGTCCAATTCAGCGTAGAGTTCCGGCAGGTCCGCTTCGCTGACCCATCGCAGCACCATGTTCTGCTCGACGGTGGTCCGGATGTTCTCGCCGGAGAAGCGCCGGGCGATCTGAGCCAGTTCCCTGGCCTGCCAACTCGACAGATCTCCCAAGGGAAGGGTCAGGGTGGCCACGGCGTAACCCGCCTGCCGCTGACGGTAGACGTTGGTCCGGACCCAGTGCTCGAACCCCGGAGGCGGCTGATGTCCGTTCAATGCCGCCGGAGGCCGCACCGCGGTCTCCTGGAATTCCGGAACCTCGGGCAGATACGCGGTCCACCGCTCGTCGGGAGGCATGATCTCGCGTTCCTTCAGGACCTCCTTGCGAAACTCGTCGATCCCCAGCTTGGCCACCAGGAACTTGATGCGGGCCCGGGCCCGGTTCTTCTTCTCTCCCAAGCGTGCGAACACCCTGGAGATGGCCTGCGCCGTGGGCAGCAATTCTTCTTCCGGCAGAAAGGAATCGAAGAGCTTGGCCTGGTGAGGCACCGCTCCCAGACCGCCGCCGACGTACAATTCGAACCCGCGCCTGATCCGGCCGCCCTCGCGGCGCACCACCGCAATGGCCCCCATGTCATGCATGCTGGCCAGCCCGCAGGCCTCCTCCCGGCATCCGGAGAAGGAGATCTTGAACTTGCGGCCGAAGTCCTGGGCGTCGGGATGCCCCAGCAGGAAGGCGCTGCAGGCCTTGGCGTAGGGACTGACGTCGAAAGCCTCGGTGTGGCAGACTCCGGCCAGGGGGCAGGCCGTCACGTTCCGGACCGAGTTCCCGCAGGCCTCCCGGGTCGTGATCCCCACCGACGCCAGTCTCCGCATCAGATCCGGAGTGTCGTCGATGTGGACGAAATGGAGTTGATAGTCCTGTCTCGTGGTGACGTGGAGCACTCCGTCCGAATACTCTTCCGCCATATCCGCCAGCATCTCGAGCTGGCGGGGATTGACCCCGCCGTACGGGATCTTGATGCGCATCATCCCGGGAGCGTCCCAAAGGGTCTCGGGCCCCTTGATGACGTCGCCGGAGGGATAGGGGAGCTCCTGCGACCGGATCCCGTCGTGGCGGAAACCGTTGTCGTACCGCTGGCCGTAGATGCCGCGCCGCAACCGCGTCTCGGCGAAGATCTTCTCATCCAGCTTTCCCTGACGCCTCAGCTCCATCTGCATCTCGAAGATGTCGATTTCGCGGCCGAGTTCGTCCGGGATATCCGTGCCCAAATGCTCCTTCCAGGTAATCATGACCCGTCTCCTTCAGGTCTCTTCGGCCTGTGAGATGGCCTTAAGTTTACCCAATTGATCGGATTAATCAAAATAGCCTAATCGATGCCCAGCAAGGGTCCGGCGTCGCGATGGATCATCGCTTCCAACTGGTCCGGGTCCAACCGCGGCAGGGCCGTGCCTTCCAATTGATCGTTGATGGACCGCAGGCCGGCCAGCGACTCGTCCACGTTGGTGATGGGGTAGTCGGTCCCGAACAGGAGCTTGTTCCAGACACCGTACTCCTGCACCAGCATCAGGCTCTGGTAGAGCTGGAAGGGCCGGTAGTGAATGGCCGAAACGTCGGAATAGACGTGGGGATGCTTCCGGATCACCGCCACCGTCTCACCCTCGTACGGATGTCCCAGGTGCGCCAGAATGATCCGGCACTCCGGATACTTGATGGCGACGGGGTCCAGATGCCGGGGCAAAGTGGTGTCCAGCGGGGCCCGGTCGATGAATGTGGTCCCCGTGTGGAGCAGGACCGGCAGTTGGTGGCGGACGGCGTACTGCCAGAGGTGATCCAGTTCCGGGGCCTGGGGATAGAATCCGGCATACATGGGCATCAACTTGACGCCCCTCATCTTCAGGTCCTGGTGGCCCTCCTCCAGTTCCTCCTGCCAACCCGGTTGGGTCGGATCGAGGGAGAGAAACGGGATCAGGTTTTCGGGGTCCTGAGAGCAGTATTCGACGATGAATCGATCGGGAGTCCAGAGGCCCGACAGCTTGGCCTTTCCACCGAAGACGACGGTCTTGACTCGATCCGGGACGGTCCGGCAATGGGCGCGATAGTCCTCCAGGGTGCTGTCCAGGGGAATTTCGTAGCCCCTCATTCGGATCGCCTGTTCGCGGAACCGATCCGAGAAGTGGTCCGGATATCTCCAGCCATGAGTATGCACGTCAAAAATCACACGTCACCTCCTGACATCCTGGATTTTCGTCAGAGCAGGGTAACCTGTTCCCGGAGCGACTTCCAGGATCGGAGCGCAGCCTCGATCTATGGCCCCAGCAGGTCGCCGCCAACGGGTTCCACGGACTGTTATGATGGCCCGGATTCCGGCAATTTCCATCTCATCCGCAGGAGGCACTGCAGGTCCCATGAAGCTTCTTCGCCATTCCGCCCCGACGCATCCGTTCCTCCGCCGCCCCGGCATCGCGGTGGTGGCGCTCCTGGTCTTCTGTCTGACTCTTCCCGCCTTCGGGGAGTCCCACCATGCGGTCCGGCTGGTCAAGACCGACGCGGCTCGGGTGGACATCTATGTCGGGAAGGACCTTTTCGCCTCCTACCAGTACGGCATCGGGTTTCACAAGCCGATCTTCCATCCCCTGTTCAGCCCCAAGGGCCACCGGCTCCTGCGCGCGTATCCCATGGAATTCGGGATACCCGACGAGCACAGCGACCATTGGCATCACGAGGGAATCTCGTTCACCTATGGGAACGTCAACGGTGTGGATTTCTGGTCCAAGTTGCCCGGTGGACGAAACAAGCCCGGCAGCGGCCGGATCCGCCACACCGGCTTTTCCCGGATGGAAGACGGACAGAAGGGAGTCATGGAAACCACGTCGGATTGGATCACGCCTTCCGGCGAAGTGCTGCTGAAACAGGACTCCCGGATCACCATCGAGGCGGGCTCCGGGTGGCGGACCCTGGACTTGAGGTTCAAGCTGACGGCCCAGGAGAAAGCGGTGACGTTCAACGATACCAAGGAGGGGATGATGGCCATCCGCGTCGCTCCCAACCTGCGGGAAGACCGGACCGGCCGTTACCTGAACGCCCAGGGGTTGGAGCTGTCGAAGGTGGTCTGGGGCAAGAAGTCTTCATGGGTCGCGTTGCGCGGATCGGTCCAGGGAGAGGAACTGACTCTGGCTATCCTGAACCACCCCGAGAGTATCGAATATCCCACCTTCTGGCACGCCCGGGGCTACGGGCTATTTTCCGCCAACCCGTTCGGAAAAAAGGATTTCCAGAAGGGTTCCCCGCCTCTGAACGTCTCCCTGGACCCGGGCGGGTCGGCTCTCTTTCTCTACCGGATTCTGGTGCACTCCGGACACCTTTCCCGGTCCCGGATGGCGGCTCAATTCGAGAGCTATCGAGCAACGAAACCGTGACCAGGGAGTCCGCATCCCGCCGCGTGGCAGGCGCCGCATATTCTTGTCCTGCTCCAGAGCGGCAGTTATAATCCGGGACGCATGCTAGGCACCATGTACTCAATCCTTTCCCCCGGCGGGAACGTGCAATCCGGTGCCCGAATTCCGTCCCTGGCACTGGATCAGCAACTCCATCTCTACCGGTTGATGTGCCTGAACCGGAGGGTCGACGACCAGATGATCCGGCTTCAGAGACAGGGCCGGCTCGGATTCTACGTCGGGTCTCAAGGGGAGGAAGCGGCCATCATCGGAAGCGCGTTCGCCCTGGAACCGCGGGACTGGGTCGTCCCCTGCTACCGGGAGCTGGGCGCCGCCCTGGTCAAGGGGTTTCCCCTGATCGACCTTTTCAGCCAGTTCTTCGGAAATTCCCGCGACTTGACCAAGGGCCGGCAGATGCCGAACCACTACGCCAACCACGACTTGAGGGTGACCTCGATTTCGAGCCCTGTGGGGAGCCAGATTCCCCATGCCATCGGTCTGGCTCTGGGTGCCCGTCTCGCGGGCAATGACGACGTGGCGCTGGTCTACTTCGGCGATGGCGCCACCTCCCAAGGCGATTTCCACGTCGCCACCAACTTCGCGGGAGTCTTCAAGACTCCGACCATCCTCTTCTGCCGGAACAACCAGTGGGCGATTTCCGTTCCGGTAGAGTCCCAGACGGCCTCACGGAATATGGCGGTCAAGGCGACCGCTTACGGTATCGAAGGCGTCCGTGTCGACGGAAACGATATCTTTGCCGTCTACGACGTCACCTCCAAGGCGGTGGCGAAGGCGAGAAGGGGCGAAGGTCCGACCCTTATCGAGGCGGTGACCTACCGCCGGGGAGGCCACTCCACCTCCGACGACCCCAATTCCTATCGGGACGACGCCGAGGTCGAGCCCTGGATAGAACGAGATCCGATCCTGCGGTTCCGCTTGTACCTGACCCGTCAGGGACATTGGGACGACGACAAGGAGCAGGCATTGGAGGACGAGGTGCGAGCGACGATCCGCAACAGCCTGGATGAGGCCTTCCGATCCGGACCGCCGTCTCTCGACACCGTCTTCGAGGACGTCTACGACGAGATGCCGTGGCATCTCCGTGAGCAAATGGAGTCGGTCTGCACGCCGGAGGAGTTTCAGACCGTCGAGCAGGGGACCTGACCCACTTTTCGCGGAAGCCAGATGCCGATTCGGAACATCATCCAGGCAGTCAACGACGGTCTGCGCACCGAGATGCGGCGCGATCCCGCCGTGGTGGTCCTGGGTGAGGACGTGGGGCATTTCGGCGGGGTCTTCCGCGCTACCAAGGGCCTCCAGGAAGAGTTTGGAGACCACCGGGTATTCGACACGCCCCTGGCCGAGTCGGGCATCATCGGAACCGCCATCGGCATGGCCATGTACGGGTTTCGGCCCGTTCCCGAGGTTCAGTTCGCCGACTTCATCTATCCCGCCTTCGATCAGATCGTCAACGAGCTGGCCAAGATGCGGTACCGTTCCGGCGGTCAATACACGTGTCCCATGGTGATTCGAACGCCCTATGGCGGTGGCATCCGGGGAGGGCACTACCACTCCCAGAGTCCGGAAGCCTATTTCGTCCATACTCCGGGGCTCAAGGTGGTGGTGCCGGCGACTCCGTACGATGCCAAGGGCCTTCTGATTTCGGCGATCCGGGATGACAACCCGGTCATCTTCCTGGAACCGAAGCGGGTCTACCGGGCTGCCAAAGGCGAAGTTCCGGACGGCGACTACAGTGTGGAGCTGGGTCGAGCCAAGGTGGTTCGGGAGGGTCTGGACGTGACCGTCGTCGCCTACGGCGCCATGCTTCACAACTGCCTGGACGCGGCGAAAGGGTCGGAGGAGGAAGAGGGGATCTCCTGCGAAGTGGTGGACCTGAGGACCTTGATGCCATTCGACGTCGACACGGTCTTGAGTTCGGTCCAGAAGACGGGCCGCCTGGTGATCGTCCACGAGGCCCCCAGGACCTGCGGGTTCGGCGCGGAACTGGCGGCGACCGTGGCGGAGAAGGCGCTCCTGCACCTGCAGGCCCCCGTGACCCGGATCACCGGTTTCGACACCCCCTTCCCTTACGCTCACGAAGAAGAATACCTGCCTGGAATCGAAAGAATCCGGGATGGATTGCGCGAGATCGTCGAATTCTGAGCAGAGTCCCATGCCGTACCGATTCAGGCTCCCCGATATAGGCGAAGGCATCGTGGAAGGCGAGGTCGTTCGCTGGCTGGTTCCGGTAGGAGACGAGGTCGAAGAGGATCAGCCCATGGTGGAGGTCATGACGGACAAGGCCACCGTCGAGATCCCGTCTCCCGTCAAGGGCCGCGTCGTGGAACATGGAGGCAATGAAGGAGACACCGTCCAGGTCGGGTCCGTACTCGTGGTGATCGATACCGGCAAAGACGAGGCCGAAGCCAAGCCGGTCCGCACGGCGCCCCATACACCCGCTCACAGGCCGCCGATCCGGCGGCGGCGTACAACGGTGCGGGTCCTGGCGACCCCGGCCATCCGGCGCCTGGCGAAACAGATGAAGATCGACCTGGAAAAGGTCAAGGGCACCGGTCCGGGCGGACGGATCACGAAGAACGACCTGAACCGGGCCCAGACGCCTGCCCCGGTCTCCCCGGCCGCGCCGGCCGCAGCCGGACCCACCGAACGGATTCCCTACCGCGGCATCCGGCGCCGGATCGGCGACCACATGCTCCAGGCCTCCAACCAAGCCCCCCATTTCACCTATGTGGAAGAGGTGGACGTGACCGAGTTGGTCCGGATGCGCCAAAGGGCGCAAGGCAGCGCGGAATATCAGGGAGTCCGTCTCACCTATCTCCCCTACATCCTGAAGGCGTTGGCCCACGAGCTGAAACGGCACCCCGATCTCAACGCCCGTCTGGACCTGGATGCGGGAGAGATCGAACTCCGTAAGTACTACAACATCGGCGTCGCCACCCAGACGGAAGAAGGGCTCATGGTTCCGGTGATCAAGAACGTGGACCAAAAGAGCCTGCTGGAACTGGCCCGGGAGATCTCCCAGGTTTCGCGGCTGGCCCGTGAGGGGAACCTGAAGCTGGAGCACCTGCAGGGAAGCACCTTCACCGTCACCAGCCTGGGCGCCCTGGGAGGCATCGTCGCCACGCCCATCGTCAACTATCCCGAAGTGGCCATCCTGGGCGTCCACAAGATCGCACCCCGGCCGGTGGTGCGCTCGGGCCGGATAGTGATTCGGGAGATCATGCACCTGAGCCTGTCCCAGGACCACCGAGTCGTGGACGGCGCCGTCGGCGCCCGGTTTCTGCAAGACGTGATCGCCCGTCTGGAATCCCCCGAGACCGGTCTCTGACCCGGAGCTTCATCGCCCAATGGACGAACTGACGAGACGTTCCCTGCTCCGATACGCATGCGGCGCGACAGCCGCGGGCGTGGTGGCGGGACCCTGCGGGACCGGGGCTCAAGGCCTTGCCGGCGGGTTGTCGGGGGGATCCCTTCCCGGTCCGGGAGCCGCTGCCGATTCCTATCGGGTGGTTCCGGAAGAAGCGGGCAGCCGACGTTACGGCATGGTGGACGACCTGTTCCAACACATCAAGGACCGGACCGACGTCAAACGGGAGATCCTCTACTGGCTCACCGACGGCCGGTCCTCATTCCTGGGCGCCACCAACCGGTTTCAGTTCCTGGAGCCCATCATTCGGCCTTTGTACCGGCAGGCGGGCATCCCGTTGGAGTTCGGGTACGGACTGGGATTGCAGGAGAGCCTCTACCGCAACTACAGCGTCTCCTACGCCAACGCCAAGGGCATCTGGCAGATGCAGTGGGCGGGCCGGCGATACGGTCTGAAGGGAGGAGACTATTTCGATGTCGTCAAATCCACGCAGAAGCAGTTGGAGTACCTTCGCGATCTGGTGAAGGCCTTCTCCTGGAACCTGGAGCTGGTGCTGGTGGACTACAACTACGGACCCGGCCACAAGTTTGCCCGCTACAGCTCCAACCCGAATGCGTTTCGCAGAATCGCCAGCCGGCTCCCGCGCGAGACCCGCCGCTACGTCCCGCGAGTCCTGGCCGCCACGGCCATGGGAATGGCTCCCGAACGATTCGGACTCGACATTCCCCGGCTGGATCCGAGAACGGTGACGATCCCGCTGGACCGCAGCCTGCACCACCTGGAGTTGGGTCTGCTGCTGGACACCGACCATTGGAACCTGGGCAACCTGAATCCGAGGAACAGCATCCGGGTCTGGTTCAAGGAGGGTGAGGAGGTGACCATTCCCCGGATCTTCCAGGAGACCTGCCGGGAGCGCCTCGAGAAACACCCGCTCCGCGAGGAATTCCACGGCTTCGTGGCCAACGCCTATCCGGCCCCGGGACAGTCCATCGAGTACCGGGTCCGGAGAGGCGACACCCTCTTCAGAATCTCCAGTCGCTTCAAGGATTGCGGAGTGGAAGGGCCCAACCAGATCATGCTCTACAACGGCCTGAACAGCACCGTGATCCGCCCCGGCCAGAAGCTGCTGATTCCCTGCGCCGACTGAAGCGGGGTCCGCGCAAGGCCCGAAGCACCCGTAACGGCTGATCTGTAGGGCCGCATTTTCGACCCCATGTTTCAAGCTCTCGGTTTTGTGTAAGTCTTTTGCTATCTTTTCTTTGAAACCATATGTACGCCCAACGAACTAATGGAGTCTGGCCATGCGGACGCCGCAGACTGACCCGATCATCGCTGAAGTCAGGGCCGCACGAGATCGACACGCTGCCCGGTTCGACTACAACGTCGATGCCATCTTCAAGGACATCCAGGCTAGACAGACAGCTTCCGGGCGAAAATACGTCCGCCAGCCGCCGAAGCGATTCCGGCCAGAGAGAGTACGGAGCGCATGAGTCGGCCATCCCCAAGCACCGAAGAAACTCGCTTCGCGAGGGCCGCACGTCTTTCTTCCATAAGCCCTTCGAGCTTTTCCGGCGTCGGGCTCACGCGGCGGTGCCGCGTCCGGTTTCCGAGAAGAAGCTCCCCCACCGGCCGCAGGCGGGCGAAATCCCGCGAGGAACAGGGGTGTTCCGGGAGCGGCGGTTTTCCTATCCCCGCGCGGTCGACTGTCCCTGGCCATGGGTCGTGTCACGTTTGGAACGAAAGAGGGCGCCCGCAAGGGGCGCCCCTACGGTGGGCGGGTTCGGCAGGTTCGGTGACGCAGGAGCGACATCTTTCGGGTGCCGACTCGGGGGGCGAAAGGGGGACTGAAAGTCCCCCCTCCCAGCAGGGACGAGTCCGTCTGGAAGTTGACGTAATTTTTGTTTCTCAGAAGAAGTTTCCACTCCCGGCTACTGGGCGGGCGACGTGCCGCCGGAACGGCTCCAGTTCATCTCCACCTTCACCCGCGCCCCCTGGGGAGCGTCCGAACCCGGCTTCACGAGTCGAAATCCAAATCCCGCAGTGGGAACCCGGGCGCTGCCGAAGGGGAGGTGCGGGTTCAGGTAGCGTCCCGGATCGGAGTCGCTGAACTCGTGGAGGGCCGGAAAGTCGACGCCGTCGAAGGGGACCATCTGCCCCTTGTCCTCCCGATAGAGGACGATTCCGTCCCGGAACGGCTCCAGGGCGAAAGGCGCGTCCGCCGAGTGATAGAAGCGCAACAGCCGGTCGTAGAGCCGATACGTCAAACGTTTTTTTCGTAGCCGAATGTCGACCAGGTTGGTGGTTCCGCGGTAAGGCTCCCGGTCCGGTCCCGGCAGCAACTCGTTGTAGAGCGTGTATCCGTAGATCAACTTCTTGTCCTGAAACCGGAGGCGTTCCAGGGGCGGTCCGTCCTCCCCCTGGCGGCATGCTTCCCGGTCTTGCTCCGGCAGGTCGGGGGGGAAGTACTCCGGACGGCGCTGGAAACAGAGGACATCCAGGTAGTTCCGGCGGAGCCACTCCTGGGCCGACTCGTCGAACTCGTAGTAGCTCCGGTCCTTCTCCCGCTTGAAATACCGCTCCGGCACGGCCGGATATCGATTCTCCTGGGGAATGGAGTCCACGACCAACAGGAAACCCTGTCCGGGACCCTGCCGGGAGGGCTCGTTCTGGCTCCAGAGGAACGTCCCGTTGGCGTACCAGAGCACCACCCCGGACCGGTAACGGACATCGAACGCCCGGAACTCGCCGCTCTCCGGATCCCGATAGAAGACCTGCGACTCGCGGCGCATGGTGCTGTCGTAGTTGAAGGACGTCTCGAAGTCCTGCCACGGGTCGCGGTACTCCAGCACGTAGAAGTGGGGGACCGGCAGCCTGTGGACGCCTCCCGAAAGGCTGAATCCTTCCACCTCCCAACCGGTCAGGCTGGAACCTTCAAAATCCTCCGAGAACCCCAGGGCCGACAGGTTGACGTTGTCGATGAGGGCCCCCGCCTCCACCGCGGCCATGTCGGTGAAGTAGTGGAAACGGATCTCGACCTGCTTGCCCCGGTAGGCCGACAGGTCGAAGCGGGCGCGGATCCATTGCCCGATCTCGCACGGATCCTTCTCTCCCCCCACCCGGTCCTCGGCCAACTGCTTGGGGCGGGACGGATCGCACCCGGGCGCCGATTCCACCTTGCCGTCGGCGTCCAGGTCGCCGCTGCGCCCGGTGAAGCCGGGGAGGGTGCCGTCGCCGTCATGACCCTTGCGGGAGGGCATGATGCTCCGGGCGTCCTCCGCCGAGTCCTTGTCGGTGGGCAGAAGGCGCTGGTAGTTCAACCCGTCGGTGGAAGCCTCCACATAGAGGTAGTCGTAGTCTCCCTCGATCTCGAACCAGAGGTCGAACTCCAGGATGGGCTCTTCCCGGACTTCGGTCAGGTCGAACGTCCGGGAGAGGTATCGGTTCATCTCGTTTCCCTGCCCCGTGTAGACGGCCCGCCGCTGCTGGCGGGAGGTCAGAGGCCCCAGGTCCAACGACCGGACTTTGGGGGGCAGGATCACCATGACGGCGTCACAGAGCCCCTGGGCCCGTTTCCCACCGGGTTTACCGGACCAGTCGTTCATGGTCTTGAGGTGAAGCGAACGGCTCCCGGCTCCCCCGAATTCCGGGGGGCGAAGCACGCAGGGTTCCAGCCACCCCAGCATCATCCGGGACCACGCGCTCAGCTCCTGGGGAAACCTTCCCGCCGTGCTGCTCATGGCGTCCCAGGCCGCGGTGGAGTTGTTGGTCCGGCGGGCGTAGATGTCCGGCAGTCCCAGGGAATGGCCGAATTCGTGGATGAAGGTGGAGACGGAGGTGTACTCGGACTGCATGTTGTAGTCGTAGACCCAGAGTCCCTCGCGAACCCGAATCCCGCCCCGGTCGTTGACGATTCCGTCCAGCACCGGCCCCCGGCCCAGGTTCTTGCTCAGGGCGTAACGGTGGGGCCAGATCCGGTCGACGCACTCCCGCTCCCGGGGGGTGAGCTGTTTCACCAGGCCGGCGGGCGCGTTGGCGGTGAATTTCTCCGAGAGCTTGTAGAGTCCCTGGCACGAGGACTGGCCCTTCCCGGCATAGACCAGGACGAAGTGATCGATGTAGCCGTCCGGTTCCTCCGAGATCCCGTCGCCGTCGTAGTCGGTCGGGTCCCAGATGTCGAAGTCCCCCCAGGGAAAGTCGGGACGGGCCGCGTAGGCGGCGCGGAAGGCGTCTTCCACCAGGCTCTCGGGCGAATTGTCGTTCCGCCATTCCCCATCCGAGAGGCGGGAAGGACGGCCATAGTGAGAGAGCGGTTTGTCCACGGTGACCAGGGAAAAGACCGTCCCGGTCACGGAGTATCTCCCGCGCGACTGGTGATGGTAGTAGTGGCTCAGGGTCTTGGTTCGAGGCTGCCGGAGATTCTCCGAGAAGAGCAGCTCCTGCAGGTAACGGCGGTTCTTCTCCTCCGCGTCGGGTTCTCCCTGGAAGCGCTCGAAGCGGAGGTCGGAGAACTGGACCGGGATGATGAGCAGCCGGTGCGGACGATCGGGACTGCTGCGCACGGGACGAACCGAATCAGATTGAATCTGGGGATGTCCCAACTCATCGAACCGTAGATTGGCCAAGGAATTTACGATGGCGGCCGGGTCCTTGTCGGCTCCCATGAGCGCGGAGCCTGTGAAAACCAGGAACAGCCCGAGCAGCAGGGTCAACGGCATGGCGCCTCCGAAACGGTGTCGGTCGGTTGAAGGGGGAGTGTAGCAGTCCGGGCAAAATGCCGTCACGGCATTTGACCGGCGCCGCGTGCGACTTTCGCCACGGACTGTTAATCTCGGCGGAAATCGCAGCACCGTAAACGGAATCTAGGAGTCTGCCATGAAGAAGGTTCGTATTCTCTGTTGCCTGTTTTGGATCTCCTGGACCGGCCAGGGACAGGCCGGGACCCGCATCGAGATCTCGACTCCCATGCCGCCGCCGGCCTGGGCGTTGCTGGAACGGCAGCTTCTGGACGCCAACGCCGCGGCCGTCGAGGAATTCTACACGACCTACCACGACGAGCGGGGTTACCTGCTGCACACACCGCGTTGGGGCACTCTGGACGGCACCGACGATGCCATCGAGTGCTACGCCAACTGGACGCTGCTTCACATGCTGGGGGCGTCCGATCTGGTGCTGAATCGCTACAAGCAGGGTCTCGAGGGTCACCTCCTCCAATACAAGGAGCTGAAAACCGTCAAGACCACGATTGCCGCCGAGGGAGCCTACTACAAGGAATTCCTGCCCATGTCCGACTGGCACCACACCGGCGAGGGCATGCAGGGCTTCATGAACCAGGGTTTCTCGGACCCCGGCGACCGTTCCTTCCAAACCCGGATGCGCCGGTTCGCCGGCATGTACATGGGCGAGGATCCGGATGCTCCCAACTACGACCCCGAACACAAGGTCATCCGCAGCATCTGGAACGGCAGCCGGGGCGCCATGATCCGGCGTGCGACCCGCTACGACTGGGTGGGCGACCCCTTCAAGGGGCGGTACCACATCCTGCACAGCGCGGGCGGACGCGACGAGATGCTGGACGCCGAAGAGTCCTATCCCGAGATGCTGGCCCACTGCGCCGAGTACCTGCACAGCGCCGGCGACCACCCCTTGAATCTGATCGCGACTCAACTGCACCTGAACGCCTACGCCATCGGGCACGAAGACAAATACAAGAAATGGCTGGTGGAATACGTGGACGCGTGGAAGGAGCGGACGGAGAGGAACGGCGGCAATATCCCCTCCAACATCGGCCTGGACGGGAGCATCGGAGGAGAGACGGACGGCAACTGGTTCGGCGGGACCTACGGCTGGGACTTCTCGCCCTGGTCGCCCGAGCACAAGGTGGTGGCGCATCGGAACCTGTTCGCCAAGGGCATGTGGCCGGGGTTCGGAAACGCCTTGATGATCACGGGGGACCAGAAATACGTGGACGTTCTGCGCCGTCAGATGGCCAACATCTACAGCCAGAAGAAGGTGGTGGACGGCGAGATCCAGGTTCCCAACAACTACGGGGTCAAGGGACCCAAGACGCAACCGCCCATCTTCACGACCATCGACGGCAAGCTCTATTGGGAGGAGCGGGAAACCAGCGAACCGGGTTGGTACAACTGGAGCTCGCACCGTTTCGTGAACGAGCTCATCGATGTCTACCTGTGGTCCATGAACCGCGATGACCTGGAACACATTCCCATGACCGGCTGGATCGCCTTCCTGGAGGGCAAGGACCCGGACTATCCCGAAAAAGCGCTGCGCCGGGAGCTGTCTTTCATCCGGGAGAAGGTCGCGGGCATTCGCAACGATCTCACCACACCCGACACCCGGCTGGCAGACTGGCCGCTGGGGTTCAATCCGGCCGCTCCCTACGAGTTGATCCGGCTCATGCTGGGCGGCCACCTGTACGGAAAGATCTACGTCCCCCACACCCGGGTCCGCTATTTCGATCCGGAGCGAAGACGGGCCGGGATCCCTCCGGACGTGGGCTCCCTGGTGACGGAACTGAAGCCGGACAGCGTTCGTCTGGTGCTGGTCAACCTGAACCCGGTCCACGGACGCAAGTTGATCCTACAGACCGGGTCCTACGGGGAGCACGAGTGTCTGGGAGTCCGGATCGGCGACCAGGAATGGACGGTGGGCGGCCGGTATTTCCACGTCAGCCTGGCGCCGGGAGCGGGGGCGGAGCTGACCATCAGCATGCGCCGCTATGCTAATCCGCCGACTCTGAGTTTTCCCTGGCATTGAAAACACGGGTCCGTTTCCGGGGAACCCGCTCCACCGCCTATTGGCGTCCGACGTCGATGGCGACCTCCTGGAGCACCGGCGTGCTGCCGCCGTCCGGAGTCGTCAGAATCGCCCGATACTGGAACCAGGTCTCTTCCGCGGGCAGCCGCAACGCCGCTCCCGATTCTTGGAAGGTGCCGCCGGGTCCCTCCGGCCCTCTCCATGGACTCGATTCCAGCGCCGCCCGGGACGAAGCGCTTCGAACCTGGAATTGGACGCCGGTCCCATTGGGGGTCAAGGCCTTCCACCGGAGCCGTCCGGGGCTCTTGCCGGCAGGCGCCTCCAGGATCGCGGAGACGTATTCCTCCCGCAGTTGCCGGTCGTAGATGTTCCCCACGTCCCGGAGCCGGCCGAAGTGGGGTCCGAAGGTCTGAAACCAGTGCCGCCGCTCGTAGGAGTAGCCGTCCGCCCCTCCCCAATAGATGTTGCTGCCCACCGAGTGGTCCCCCCTCTCCAGGTGGTTGAAGACCACCAGGTCCAGCCACGAGTCCTGATTCATGTCGGCGACGGTCAAGGCGCTGGAGGATTCCGCCGGCAGGCTGGTGCGGCGCGACTCGCTGTAGGAGCCCCCGTCCGCACCCCAGTAGATGAAGGCGGGCAGGGTCCGCGTGTGGTAGGCGTGGTAGTTGGTCATGACGATGTCCAGGTGCCCGTCTCGATTCAGGTCCGCCACCGCCTGCTCCAGGGAGTCGAAGGCCTCGAGCTCGGTAATCCGGTCCGAGCTGAAGCCGTCCCGGCTCCCCCAGACCAGAATCGCCTGACGCGTGGGGCGTCCGAACCGCGTGGGGTCCCAACCCCCTCCGAAGATCAGATCCAGCCAGCCGTCGCCGTTCAGGTCGGCGATCTCGGGACTGGACGTGGGTTGGATCTTCAGGACCGTATGGTTCTCCTGGCTGTACCCTGACGCGAGGTTCCCCCAGAAGAGATCGACGTGTCCCGAATCCACGTCGGTGAAGATGAGATCCAGGGCTCCATCCTTGTTGAAATCGGCGACCCGGCCCGCCTGTCCGATGCGGATTCCCAGCTTCAGATCGGTCCGGCGCGACGGGTCGTGGCCGTTCTCGCCGCCCCAGAGGATTCGAGCCGTCGGAGGCAGCTCCCGATGGGCGCCTCCGACGATATAGATCAGGTCCAGGTCACCGTCCCGGTTCAGATCGCCGACCGTGACTCCGTTGGACCGCTCCATCTCCAGCTTCGTCTGCAACCGGAAGCCATCGGAGCCGCCGCCGAAGATGGAGCCGTCGGGAAAGATCAGATCGACCCAGCCGTCGTGGTTCAGGTCGGCCGTCGTCGCCAAACCTCCCTTGGCGGGAATGATGCTCGCGGCGGCGGGAGAGTAGTGATGCCTGGGGTTGCCCCAGTAGACCACCGAGTCGATGGGGTCGTGCGAACCGCTGTTCTGGTTGATGAGGGCCAGGTCCTGGTGCCCGTCCAGGTCCATGTCGCCGGCGGCCAGGCTCACGGCACCGAAGCCCTGGAGCTCACGGCGGTAGGCGGCGTGGAATCCATCGGGACCGTTCCAGTAGAGATAGGAGACCACGTCGCGGGTCGCGCCGTCGTGATTGTTGGAAAAGGCCAGGTCGACCCAACCGTCTTCGTTGTAGTCGGCCAGCGCGGCGTCGGTGGCGGTCAGCGTGGGAAGTTCCTGCCGTCTGCCGGGAGAATATCCCTCCGGTCCTCCCCAGTAGATGTAGGACGTTTCGCCACGCTCGTTGGGCAGGATCAGGTCGGGATGGCCGTCCCGGTTCAGGTCGCCCACCCGGCTGTCCTTCGCGCCCAGCGACGGGACCTCGACCCAGGTCTCGCGGGAGATTCCCCGGCCGGTACCCTTGTGAATCGTCACCCGGTCGTCCTTGTGAGCCAGGATCAGGTCCGGATTCCGGTCGCCGGACACCTCCGCCAAAGTCGCTCCGACGGCGTCTCCAGCCTGCCATTGTTCCCCGGGCGCCTGGAACCCTTCGGGCCCGCCCCGGTACAGGACAAGGCTCTGGTGCTTCGAATTGTTGTTGGCGAAGAGGAGATCGGAGTAGCCGTCCCGGTTCACGTCCGCCGCCGCCACGTCGGCGGCGCTGGTGGTGGCCAGCACGGTGCGGTCCTCTTTCCGAAACCCCCGGGGCCCGTTCCAGTAGACGTAGGATTCCAGGTGAAGGTCGAAACCGAAACGTTCGCCCCCCTCGATCCCCCGGTTGGAGAAGGCCAGATCGATCCAGCCGTCTCCATTGAAATCGCCCGCCGCCAACCCTCCGGCCAAAAGCGTGGGAAGCTCGGTGCGATGGCCCCGTTGGTAGCCGTCCGGACTGCCCCAATAGATGAGGGCCATCATGTGAACCGAGTAGTTGTGAATGAAGTTGCAGAAGACCAGCTCCGGATAACCGTCCTGATTCAGGTCCACCACCAGGGAACGTCCGCCTCCGTCGCTGGGCAACCGGGTGACCCCCTGGTCGCGAATCCGGATCTGCCTCAAGAGCCGGGCCAGCGGCTGATGGCCGGGCAACGGGGGCAGTATCGATTCCGGCCCTCCCTTTTTGCCCCAATAGACCAGAACGTCGACGTTCTCCAACGGATTGTGGTCCTGGATCACCAGGAGATCCAGGTAGCCGTCGTTGTTCAGGTCCCAACGGTAGGTCATCTCCAGCTGTCCCGAACGGGCGATGTAGAGATTGGTCCCGCCGTCTGCGATCCGCCCGGAGGCGAAGTCCTCGAAGCTGGAGTGGGTGATCCAACTCTCGTAGTCGTCCCGGGCCAGAGCCGGTCCGGCCAGCACCGTCAGGAACACCAATACCGTCAGCGATTTGTACATTTCACAACTCCATCGATGTTGCGTCCGGGACAACGGAGTCTATCAGCCTGTATCGGGAGTCGCCACGGGAGTTCGGCGGGCGTCCGATACGACTCCGTAGGCGGCTCCCGGAAGTCAGGAGGCTCCCCGGTAAATCAGGCGGCGACCCCTCAAGTGATTGATAGCAGGAGAGTATGCGGGTCGGAAGATTGGAATGGGTCCAGCCTCGAATTCGAATTCCGTAGGGGCGCCCCTTGCGGGTGCCCTCTTCGCCCCTACGAACGGGAAGCCGTCCCGCCGGAAGTCAGTTGGTGTTCGTCGAACGTCGCGGGTTAGCCGGTAGAAATTTCATGTATAATTTGTAAAGGTTCCATGAAGATCGAGGTTCAGGGGCGCCGTCTGCGGTTGGATCCCGGCTTACAGAGCCTGATCGGCAGACAGAGCGCCAAGGTCCGAAAGCTCCTGCCCAGCTTCAAGCCTCACGATCTGGATCTGCGCGTCGTGGTCGAGTTGCTGCCTCGGGGACGGCAGTGCGAAACGGTGTTGGTATTGGTGGTTCCCCAGACGGCCATCCGGGTCCGGGAAACGGCCGACAGCCCTTCCACCAGCATCACCCATGCGTTTCGCGAATTGGTGCGGCGGGTACATAAATTCAAGAGCAGGCTGGCACGGTAGCGGCGAACAGATCACCACCGTCCGGCATCGGTCCCCGTCCCGGGTCACGGTTTGCGCACCTGATCGGGCGGAAGCCGGCCTCCCTGCCGCGCGTACCACTCCACTTGACTGAAGATGCCTCTCAGAATTTGGATGTCCCGTTCGGACAGGTCCGCCCGTCCCAGAAACCGGCGAATCGCCTTCATGATGTGGTCCGGATTCGACGAACTCAGGAACCCGATGCGGATCAGAACGCGCTCCATGTGACGGAACATTCGTTCCCGTTGGCCGTGGGTGACGAGGCCGGGTTGGACTTGACGATCCGCTTCCCCGCAAGTGTTGATCTCGTACGCGAGGACCATGACGGCCTGAGCCAGGTTCAACACCGGGAATGCGTCGTTCGACGGCACCGTCACCAGGTAACGGCAGCGGGAAAGCTGGAGGTCGGTCAGTCCCCGGTTCTCGGGGCCGAAGAGAAGCGCCACCTCCCGGGTTCGGGCATGCCGCTTCAGAAGGGGGGCGATCCGGCGCGGTGTGTAAACCGGCTGCTGGGTTCGCCGCTCCCGGCCGGAGGTGGTGCCCACCAGTACCTGAGCTCCCGCTACCGATTCATCCAACGAAGTGTGGACCTGGATCGGGTCCATCCGATCCAGGGCTCCCGAGGCCATCATCGTGGCCTCCCCCCTCCACTCCGCCGCCGGCCGGACGAGCTTGAGGCGGCGGAGGCCCATGTTGACCATGGCGCGGGCCGCCGATCCGATGTTGCCGGGGTTTCGCGTCCGGACCAGGACGACGGAAAGGCGCCGGGCCAACTCGGATTCGATCATGGCGTCCCCGGCGGAAACTGCGGGCTGGAGCCTTGCCGGAATGCGCGTCCGGCCCAGCGGCGAATCCGGAGTCGAGTTACTCCGGACCCCTCGCCAGCTCCATCTTCATCAGGACCAGTCCGGTCAGCAGCTTGGGATAGAAATCGGTGGATTTCTGAGGCATTTTCTGGCCCAGATCGGAGATTTCCCTGACCTGTCCCAAGCGAGTCGCGTTCAACAGAAATCCGGCCTGGAGATCGCCCTTTCGGACCTTTGCCACCAGCTCGCCGGGATCCCGGAAATACTCGACGTAGTTCTGGCTGGAGAGTTCCTCGGCGCCGACCCCCAGAAGCGGGTCCAGAATGCCCTCGTGCAGAATATTCACGTCCAATGAACGGGCCGGTCCCTGGATGGCCGGCATGAAGGACGGGTTCGAGGGAGACCCTTCTCGGAGCCGGAGCAGAAAGGCCTGGTCCGAACCACCGAGGACGAGACCCGCCCGGTGTCCGTTACCTTCCAGAAGCGAGGGCAGATCTTCCGCGGAGGAGACGCCGTCCACCTGGAAGAACGGCTCCAGTCCGGTCCGGAGGCGGCCGATCCGGGATTCGTCCACGTTCTTGATCCCGCGATGCGTCGCCAGGACCTTGAGTCCGGGGCTCTCCATGTTGAAGAGCCCGATCATCCGCTTGTCGAAGCTCTCCGGACCCGAGGTTCGCCAGCCCTGGGCGAGACACTCGTTGCGGTATTCGACCGAGGTCTGGAAACGGTGATGACCGTCGGCGATGTAGAGACGGTGCCTCATGAGCGCATCGGCCATATCCGCCTGGAGGTCCGACTGGGTGAGCTGCCACAACTGGTGCTTCACCCCATACTCGTCATGGACCTGGATCACCGGTTCCGTGGACTCGGTGAATCGGGCGAGCAACCGGTCCACGGACAATTCGGCGTCCGAATAGAGCATGAAGATGAGCCCCTCGTTGGACTCGGTGTGGCGAATCAGGTTGAGACGGTCCTCGAGCGGTCCGCGAAGCACCCTTTCGTGACCGCGCACGGCCAGGTCCGCCTCGTCCAGAGAGATCAGGCCGATGAAACCCAGCCGGGCGTGGGATTGGCCCTGGATCTCGAAGACCTGCCGATAGGGGTAGAACGACGGGGACCCGTCGCGCCGCATGACCCCCGACTCGATCCAATCGGCCAGATTCCGCGCCGCGTCGGCATAGTCCCGATTCTTGATGACCCTGGCGATGTTCCGGGGATCCTTCCGGAGATAGCGCCGGAGCATGCCCGGAGAAATCTTGTCGTAGGGCTGGGTGACGACATCGTCCAACCGCGGGATCAAGCGGGAGTCGTAACGGTAGCCTCGAAAGGGAAATAGTCTTGCCATGGCGCGATTCTATCAGTCCGACGTGAATCTGAGGTGAATATAACCGCAGTATCGGATCGGGACTTCGGTGGAAACCGGCTCCCGGATCGCTACACCTGCTGGGCGTCCAGGCTCGCCTTGTAAACTTGCCTCCGAAAGTCGCGGCCGTCCATTTCGACGACCTGGCACATCTCCATGATCCGGGAGTAGAGCGGAGCGCCGATCCTCTCGGCCAGATTCTGCTCCCTTCCCAGGTTCTCGGAATAGCCGCCGCCGGCAGACTTCAAGGGCAAGTTGGTCGTGAGCACGATCTGCTTCTGGCGAGTGTACCGGTAGTTCAGTATGGTCCGGATGGTCTCCGCGACCCATTCCGTCGGCCGGCCGGCACCCAGATCGTCCCAGACCAGGAGGCCCGCAGAATAGAGCGGCCACAGGACTTCCCGCTCGGTTTCGGGGGAGTCCGGCCCGTAAGAGTACTGTAGCCTGCGGAGGAGTTCCGTCTCATCCACGAAGCGCGCGCTCACCTGCTTCTCCAGGACCAGGTTCTTGAGGACGGCGACGGCCAGGTGCGTCTTGCCGACGCCGCAAGGCCCGCTGAAGAGGAGTCCCCGGTGTACCTGCGGGAAGGTTTCCGCGAATCGGATGGAACCCGAGAGCGCCTCCAGTTGCGAGGAAAATTTGGGATCGGGATGGTAGGAGCGAAAATCCTTGGACCTATAGCGATTGGGGATGCTTGCCCGCCGAAGCAACTGACCCAGACGATCCTCGGCTCCGCAGCTAGGACAGGGCACCACGGCCTCGGTCCCGCCTCTCGACACCAGGGACCAGCCCGAACCCCGGCAATCGGGACATTCCGGGTCCCATTTCCTCAATTCCCCGGTCTCCAAGGAGTCTCTTCCGCCCCAGTCCGGAAATTCTCGTAGCGCGCCAGCACAAAGAGCAGATCCGACAACCGGTTCAGATATACCAGAAGGTGTTCGTTGACGTCCGGCTCCGCCCGCATCAGGCGAACCAGCAGACGCTCTCCCCTCCGGCAGACCGACCGGGCCAGGTGGATGACGGAGGCCGCGGAGGAACCGCCGGGGAGCACGAAGTTCCTCAGCGGCGGCAGCTTCCCGTCCAGTTCATCGATCAGCGACTCCAGCCGCCGCCAGTCATCCTCGCCCAGCCGGCGCACCCGGCGGCGGCTGCCCACCGTCGCGAGGTCCGCGCCGGCCTCGAAGAGTTCCGCCTGCAAGCCGGTCAGAATCTCCGGGATTTCGGGGCAGCGACTCTGTGTCGCGGCCCAACCCAACAGGGAGTTGAGTTCATCCAGGGTGCCGTAGGCTTCCACCCGCCGCGCGTCCTTGCCGACCCGTTCACCACTGAACAGGGACGTCCGTCCGTCATCCCCTCTGCCCGTATAGATCTTCATGACCATGGGTTGCCCGGCGCCATCGGGCGGTCTTCAGTTCTCGAGTCTCTCCCGCAGGATTTCCCGCATGGCCGGTTTGCGGATCCGGTGCCGGAAAATTTCCCGCCCTTCCATCTCACCCACCGGGATGTCCTGTCCGTACAACTCGACAAGACGCGGGGAACCGTCGATGTCGACGAGCTGGACGCGGAACTTGAACTCCTTTTGAAGTTCCTGCAATACTGTCAGCGCTTTCTTGCAGAGGTGGCAGCCCTTACGCGTGTAGAACCTGATTTGCACAGGGTCCATGGAGAGGGCGGACACCATTTTTTCCAAGGTGTTTCAAAGGCTCACTGACGCCGTTCCCGTCGGCTTCCGGGCCCCCGGCCCGATTTGGTTTCTCGGCGGCTCGGCGAGCTGAACCGAGTCAGGATGCTCCGGACGGGGCCAATGTAACCGCCGGCTGCTTCCAACTCAACCGGATCGATCTCACGGATCGCTTGATTCTCCGATAACGGCCCGAATTTTCGGCAGGAGTGCAACGATGAGGAAATACCGCCAGCATGGCTACGACGAGAAACGGGGACGGCGCGAAAGACCGCGAAGGTCGTCCGGACCGCGGCCCTCCGGACCACGCCCGTTCGGTCCACGCTCGTCCCGGGGAGGACCCCGCTCTCCCCGCATGACCAAGTTTCATCAGGTGATTCGGTGTTCCATGTGTGGAGGAACCCTTCCCCTCTCGTTCTCGGAAGTGGGCGCCACCAGCCAGTGTCCCAAGTGCGCCGCCGACCTGCACACCTGCACGAACTGTGTCTATTTGGATCCCGGCGCCCGTTTCGAGTGCTCGGAACCGATCCCTCAGAGGGTTTCCAACAAGAACGACCGCAACGACTGCCGGTTCTTCGAAATCCGAACCGCAGTGGAAAAAGTGACCACTTCGGTCCGGGAACGGCCATTGGAGCCCCGCGAGATGTTCGAGAGACTGTTCCGGAAATGAAGGTCTTCACCTGCCTCAAGGAGACCCCGAGCCGGGACACCCGTTACGAGCTGTCGCCCGATTCCTCCTGGATCGGGAACGCGGAAGTCACCCACGAAATCAGCGAATGCGACGAGTACGCGCTCGAGGAAGCTCTGAAGCTCAAGGAGCAGCACCAGGGAGAGGTGGTCCTGCTGACGGCCGGGCGGGCCGAATCCGAGAAGTCGATGCGCAAGGGTCTGGCCATGGGAGCCGATCGAGGCGTCCTGATACTGGACCGGGAGCGTGAGCTTTCGAGCCCCTACCGGGTCGCCGCGGCCCTGGAGAAGGTTCTGCAGGACCAGGAATACGACCTGATCCTCACCGGAACTCAATCGGACGACTACGGCTACGCGCAGACGGGGCCCATGCTGGCCCAACTCCTGGGCCTTCCCCATGCCACCATCGTCATGCAGATCCAGGTCCAGGAGGATCGGGGAAGCGTCAGGGCCCTCCGGGAGATGGAAAGCGGATGGTTCGAGTGGGTCGAGATTCCCCTCCCTGCCGTCTTGACCATCCAGGCCGGGATCTCGCAGATCCGGTATGCGACCTTGCGGGGAATCATGCAGGCCAGGCGCAAGGAGATCCGGAAGATCGAGCTGGGTGGTCTGGGGCTGGACCTTTCCTCCATGCCTCACCTGGAGATCGAACGCCTCTACTTCCCGGAACAGACGAGCAAGGCGGAGATGATCGAGGGCACGCCGGATGAAATCGCCTCGACGCTGGTGGACCGGCTCAGGCGAGAGGCAAAAGTCCTGTAACCCGCCGGACTGCGGCGGTGAAGCGATGATGGGCGAGATCTACGTACTGTTGGACCACTCCAAGGGACGGGTGGACACCCTCTCCCGGGAAACGCTGGCTCTGGCGCAGCAACTCGGGCGCGCGCACGGACTGGGGGTCAAGGCTCTGCTCCTCTGCGGCCCTTCTCGATCCGCGGCGGAGAACGTGGCCGGATTGCAGGTCGATGAGGTCCTGGTCGCCTCTCACCAGCGGTTGGAGCAATACGATCCGGACGCCCACTGCCACGCCCTGACCCGGATCCTGGCGCAGGACCGTCCCCTGGCGTTCCTGATGGGTCACAGCTACCAGAACATCGATCTGGCTCCCAAGCTGGCCGCATCCCTGAAGTGCGGACTGGTGACCGATTGCATCGGCTGCAGAATCGACGGCGAGAGCATGGTCTTCGTCCGCCAGATGTTCCGGAATCGGATCAACGCGGATGTCCGGGTCCGTTCTCCCCATCCCTGGATCGCCACCCTCCAGTCGGGAGCCGGCGCCGGCAACGACCTGCTGGAGGGCAGCTCCCCCGTGGTGGAGCGAACCGTCGATCTGTCAGGACTGGCGCATCGCCGCACCGTGGTGGAAACCGTCGGGGCCGTGAAGGAGAAAGTGGACCTGGCCAAGGCGGACATGATCGTAGCGGCTGGCCGGGGCATCAAGCGCAAGGAAAACCTGCGTCTCCTGGAGGAGTTGGCAGAGGTGTTGGGGGCCGAGCTTGGAGCCAGCCGGGCCGCCGTCGACAGCGAGTGGCTGGAGCGGGACCGCCAGATCGGCAGTTCCGGCCAGTCGGTCGCGCCCCGGCTGTACATCGCCTGCGGCATCTCCGGCGCCATTCAACACGTGGTGGGAATGCGGAATTCGGCCAACGTCGTGGCCATCAACACCGATCCGGACGCACCCATCTTCAACCTGGCCCACTACGGCATCGTCGGGGACCTGATGGAGATCGTCCCGGCCCTCACCAGGAAGCTGCGCGAAGAGAAGGGGCGTTAGCACCCCAACCCAGGTCCCCTGAACCCAGGGCGGCCACAAGGGCCGCCCCTACGGATTTCACCTGTCTCATTCCCGGCACGGACAGGCCAGTGGGCTCAAGCTCTGCGAGAGGTCGGGACTCAGGGGGATGGGAACGACTCCGAACCCGGAGGTCTGACCCCGTGAAAAACGGGCGTCTCGCGCCAGAACCAGGATGCGGTCCGGTCCTGGTTTCACGTCGTAGAAGGTGAAGCGTCCGAAATTCTCCATCACCCGCCCGGGACAAGTGGCCAGCGCCGCTTGGACCGCAGCGTGATCCAGGCGCCTCTCGTAGACCTGGCTCCCCTCAAGCGGGCCGCCGCCCATGGACGCTCTCCAGATGCGGACCCGGTTCCGATCCTGCCACAGGATCTCCCAACTCAGGGGATTGGCCACACGGGGCAAAGCCGCCAGATCTTCCGTTTGAACCTGCGGATGTTCCTGAGCGATCTCCGGAGCCGCCCCCGTCAGGGTCACGGTTCGAGACATGAGCAGCAGACCCCAGTAGACCGCGACTCCGCCCAAGGCCCAGAGATTCACGGAGCGGCTCCAAAGCGCCCGCCGTTGCTTGAGAACCAGGATCAACGCCAGAGCCGAAAAGAAAACCACCGCCACCACCGGACCGTCCGGGCGGGTCTCGGCATTCCTGGCCACCAGGAAAGACATGAAGACCACGACCGCGATCCAGACCGGGCGCGTCAGGCGCGTCCTTCGGGCGGTCAGGAAGACGGCGCCGCCCAGGATCAACCAGAGGTAGGGATCCACGATGTAGACCAGGTCACCGTAATACCACTTCCCGGAAAAGGGCAGCCAGGGACGAATGCCATAGGAATTGGTCCAGTCCAGCAGGGGATGGCTGACCAGGGTCAGCGTGACGCTGACCAGGAGCGGGCCGAATGGAAATGCCTTGTCTCCGGATCGGAACCGCGCCAGGAACTTGAGGAGCAGGGAAAACAACAGGGCCAGCGCCAGGACGCCCAAGACCGAATGGGTCACTCCCCGGTGGTGGTGAAGATAGTGGAGCGGTCCCCATCCGCTCACGACGATATCGGCGTCCGGCAGGTTGGCGGCCACGACGAGGGAGACGGTCCCGTAGGGAGTCATTCGTCCCAGCCCCGCCCGGGACATGGCCACCCCGACCAGCGAATGAGTCAAGTTCTCCATGCCGTACCTATTCTAACCGGGTCGCCGACTTGTCCCGGGCGAAGCTCGGGCGATAGCAGGAGCGGAAGTGTTAGAATCCGCCCGTTGGAGACACCCCAGCGGTGACCATGGTCAGATTCCAATCCCCCATCCAATCTGGAGCGCTGCCGGAATGACCCCAGAAGAAACCTATCTCTTCGACCTGAATGGCTACCTGATCTTGCGGGGGGTTCTCCCGCCGAGCCTCGTGAACGAACTGAACCAGGAGCTGGACAAGCTGGAGGCGCTGTCCGACAAAGAGATTCGCGGCATCGGCCTGACCCGGAGCTACTACCCCGACGAACCGGACATTTCGACCGGGTGCCGCGATTATTCCTGCACCCTGCTCAAATACGGCGGGGTCTTCGAGCGGCTCATCGATTGGCCCACGGTGCTGCCCTACATGGAGGCCATGATCTCGGTCCCGATCCGGATAGACGCTCTCCACCTCCTGTCCCGTTGCCCCGGCCGGGCCACCGTCTTTCACCACGGTTACTCGGAGCTCCTCTCCTACAGCGAATTCGCCTGCAACCGGAGCCGCTTCGAATGCGTGAGCGTCAAGGTGGGTTACGCCCTGACGGACGTGGACGTGCACGAGGGGGCGTTTGCCGTGATTCCGGGAAGTCACAAGGGAAACTATGCGAGCCCCCAACACCTGGAGAATCCCGATGAGAACCACCCCCTGGTGCAGCCCTGTCCCTGCCGGGCGGGTGACGCGGTCATCTTCTCCGAGGACCTGACTCACGGCGCCGTCACGAACCGGAGCCGGAAGATCCGGCGCACCATCTTCGCGTCCTACGCGCCCTCGTTCCAGGCGGCCTGGGACGATCAGATCGAGACCGCGCCCGGTTTCGAGGAGCGGGCCACGCCCCGGCAACTGGAACTGGTGCAGGGACCGCCCCCCTTCGATTCGGCGCCGGGCTTCAACCTGTCTCCTTTTCGGGCCTCCGAGTCCGGGTAGCCGAACGGCAAGTCATGGTCGAAAAGAGGCTCTATCAGCAGCGAGAGGAAGAGAAGGACATCCGGCCCTTTCAGACCGGGACCGGGATCACGTATCTGACGGACGAAGACCGATACGGTTTCGACATCGCCGGTTACCTGGTTCTGGAAGATTTTCTGAGCGCCGCGCAGGTTCGGGAAGCCTCCCGGCAGCTCCAGGGAAGCCTCGCCAGCCCCCCGGACCACGTGACGCTGCGCCGCAACGGTCCCGAGGTCGAGCTGCTCAACGTCGTCGAGTGCGGCGGGGTCCTGGAACAGGCGTTCGTCCACGAGCGGCTGGTCGAGGCCATGCAGCAGCTCATCTGGGGAGATCAGATCCGCCTCGTCTCATCCCGCGCCATCGTCCGCGAACCGGGAATCTCGGGACACATTTCTCAGGGCGGCCTCGCCGACCCCCGGCGCTACACCCGTTACCGCTGTTTCATCGACGGAGAATTCCGCTGCCTTCTGGTCTCCTGCCTCATCGCCCTCAACGACACCGGGAGCGGGGACGGATCCTTTTCCGTCATCCCTTCCAGCCACAAGAGCAACTTTCCCCACCCCTACGGGGGGCGTCCTCCCGAGAGCGTTGCGGCGCTGAAGGACCTCCCGCTGGCCGCGGGCTCCGCCGTGATCTTCAGCGAGGGGATCTCCCACTGCATGAAGAGGTCCGGCACGGAATCGAAACTCTGGCTGCTGTATCAGTACGGTCCCTCCTACATGGTGGACTGGCCGGGCTGCGAGGCCTCGCCCGAACTGATGCGGAGGGCGGCGGCCGACGAGACCAAGGCCCGTCTGCTGCGAAGACCGTACTATCATCCCTAGGAGTCTGCGCGGTAGAAATGATCGTAGCGAGAA